>CANRGP010000005.1 GCA_947630085.1 uncultured Lachnospiraceae bacterium | reverse complement strand
CGTACTGCGGGCCGCCCTGCCCGTACTGCGGCTGAATCGGAACCTGGCCCGCCCCCTGCGGTATCGTCTGGTACGGTGCCTGCGGCTGGCTGTACTGCGGGCCGCCCTGGCCGTACTGCGGCTGGATCGGAGCCTGACCCGCCCCTTGCGGTGTCGTCTGATACGGGGCCTGCGGCTGCCCGTACTGCGGAGCAGTTCCCGGCGCGGGCGAAGCGCTTCTCGCCGCACCCGCCGCTGCCGTACTTCCCGCCATACCTGACGCTGTCACGCTTTTTGCCGCGCCGGTATACGAAGCCGCCGTTCCGGCGGACAAGGCGCCTCCCGCCATGCCCGCTGCTGCCGTACTTCCCGCCGCACCTGCCGCTGCCGCGCTTTTTGCCGCGCCGGTATACGAAGCCGCCGTTCCGGCGGACAAGACGCCTCCCGCCATACCCGCCACGGTTCCTCCGGCCATACCGGCTCCCGCCGCGGCGGTACCCACAGCTGCCATACCCTGGCCGAGCGCGTCCAAAACGGACTGACGGAAGAACCAGTAAAGGAACGGCACAAGCGGAGCACAGTAAAGCTTTGTTCCTTTCTTTTCCAGATCCTCTACCTGTGTCCTAATACTCTTTCTGGCATAATTCAGACGGCTTTTCACCGTATTGGGCGAGCACTCCAGGATCTGGGCGATCTCATTTACGCTTTTTTCTTCATAATAATAGAGAAGCAGGCACATTTTCTGATCTTCCGGAAGCCGGTCGATCATCTCACGCACCAGGCGCTTTGTCTCGCTGTAATCGACCGAAGCCTCCGGAGAAAAATCCGTTCGTGTATCTTCAAGCTCCAGGGGAGAGTCGTTCTCGCTGTCGCTCTCCAGCTCACTGAACAAAATGGGCTTTTTCTTTTTCAGACAGTCTTTGCATTTGTTGACCACAATGGTATCAATCCAGCCCTGGAATTTTTCCGGGTCCTTCAGGGTCTGCAGACTGCTGAGGGCCTTCACATAGGCATCCTGCATCACGTCCGCGATCTCATCCTCGTCGGACAGGATCTGCCTGGCAACAAAATACGCCTTCCTTGATGTCCTCCCATAAAGTTCATTGATCGCCTGCTGGTCGTTCATTCTGGCCCGCAGCACCAGCTGTCCAATACTGCTCTCCATCCCCTTTTCCTCCTAGTCCGTAAGCTTTGCCCCGCAATTCTCACAGAAAGCCGCACCGGAGGGATTCGGCTGCCCGCATTCCGGACAGAAAGCTGCCGGCGCGCCGGAAGCCGCCGCTTCCTGCAGCGCCTGATCCTGCGGGTTTGCGGCCGCATACTGCTGCGAAGCCTGCATCGCGGCTGCCGCTGCCAGCTTCTGCTGTCTGGCGGCATCCGATTTCTCCTTCAGCGTTTTCAGATCCCGGAGGATCGAGGCAAAGACACCCGTAACCGCCAGTCCGATGATCAGACCGGCCAGCGCCGCTATCAAAAGGATCCAGATAACGATAGCCGCTATGTTCCACGTATAACCGGACAGTGTGACCGAAACTCCCTTATACGGAGTCTCGTATACAGCGCTTCCTCCTTTGACGGTCATGGTCTGGCCCGCGATCGCAAGCGCCTCGTTTGTCTCGTCGGAAATCCTGGTGCTGAAGCTGGAGAGGCTGCCCGGCTTGACCGTATAGGTTATTGTAAAGCCGTCGGCGGCAGACTGGAGGAAATCTTCATAAGTAAAGTTCTCATAGAACCCGAAACGGTTCCGGACAGAAAGAAATCCCTTCTTCTGAGCTCTTCCGAGCGCCGTGTTTCCGCCGAATACCGCATTGCTGTCTTCCTGGATCGTCTCCGCATCGCCGTTCTGGATAACCGTCAGTCCAAATTCACCCTCGTCGGTCTGGAAAGTTTCCAGCAGGGGAAGATCTTCCTCCCTCTCGATCTGCGCGATCCTGTCATTCATCGCAGCCAGGATCCTGTCCTGCTCCTCCTGCGCCGGGGTCTGACCCAGGGTGAAGGAAAGCGTCCTTTCAAAATCATCCTTCCCATTTATCTGCGTGGTCACGTCCGCACGGACGATCTGATAGGACTTCTTGATCAGTGCCTCCACAGTCAGAAGACTCGTCCTGCTGTCATAGGCGCAGCCGTATCCCTGATAGGTATCGTTGTCCTCGTTCAGATAAAAGAAGCTGGATGCATCATAATCCGTAGTCATCTCCAGGCCGTCGGCCACCTTCACATAATAGCCGGTAGTCACTGTTCCGTACTCGTTTCCTCCGTAGGCGCTCAGATCCATATCCTCCCGGAAAGCATTTGCGAACGTGAAGATCCCTTCATCACTTTCCCGTCCGGACACAGTCACCGCATTGCCCTCCGTGGTGAGGACTCCGGCGTTAAACTCATTCAGTTCGGCCAGATTCATGTTCTTGCCGGTGATCGTCATAGTGGTTCCGTCCTCATAGACGCCCCACTCCGAGGATGCTCCCGCCGGAACATTTCCGTTTAAATACGCTTCGATCTCTTCCTGCTTCTGGCTCATGGATGTCCGCGGAATGTAGATGATGAAGCTCCTGTTGAAGCTGTCCGCCCCGTTTACCTCCGTCAGGATATCCACCTTGTCCAGCGGCAGATATTCGATCTCATTCAGCTGAATATAATCGTACGCACTGTATGTCTCTCCGTTAAAAACCACACTGCTCTGGCCGCTGGAAAAGATATACGAAGAATTGCTGGAATCCACAAGCCCCTGATCCACAAGCGCGCTCTCCATAAACTCCAGCAGATCCAGCGTCGTGAAGCCCTCACTGACGCGGAAGCCCGTCACCCATACGGAATCCGGAGCGGAGAGCTCCAGAGTCTGCTCGCTTCCCAGAATGGATTCAACCTTTTTCTTATAATCCTCCGGGGAAGAAAATGCGAGCTCCACATGATATGTGTCCGTTCCGTCCACATTCTCATAAGACCAGGTCAGCTCTTCCGGGCACTCCTGCGTGATCACCGCGTTCAGTGTCTCTATATCCCCGTTAAAATACTCGGAGAACACCGTGCCGTCGATGGAAACATCCATAGCGCGGACGCCGGAAAGGTCTTTATTGATCTGAAGCTGTGTCGTGACGACAGAGCCCGAGCTGCTGCATCCCGCGATCACGATCATGCTGAACAGGGCTGCCGCCGCAAACTGTACTCTACGAATCCATTTTTTCATAATCCGCCCTCCTTAATTATACCGGACAAGCCATTTTCCGTTTTCGCGCTGAAGCTGGAACTGCAGGGGACGAATCTCCTCGTTTTCTCTGTCGCCTCCGGAAGCGATCATGATGCAGACGACCGTAGCTATATCCGGATCTTCTTCATCCATATCCACCTTCTGAACCAGCAGTTCATATTTTCCCTCTTCGATCCCCAGTATATCCCTGACGTTAAGCTTCTCTCCCCATGAGGAATACATCTGGTACTCTTCCTTCAGCCCGCTCGTGTAGCTCTTCAGGATCTCGCTGTCCTTTCCCGAGCTCAGAGCCTGCGCAAGCCGCTCCACAGCCCCTTCCGGGGAATTGGAAATATGACCCGCGGCCACATTCAGGACGACGATCAGCACGATCCATACGAGAAGTCCGAGAATAAGCGGATTTCTAATGTATTTTTTCATGTCCTTCCTCCATAATAATGATTGCTCCGTTCCGCGGCGCGTCCCGCCGCGAAACGCCTGTTCTGACACAGGATATGATCTTTTTGAGACAAAAGCATGGGACCCCCTATGAGGAGATCCCATGCCGTTTTATGTGATTTCAGAGAATTACCACATACTTCCCATCAGGCTCCCCGCCGCGTCTTCCAGAAGATCACCCAGCATACTTGCACCGATTCCGCGGATCACGAATACCAGTACCACCATAAGCACCAGCTGGATAACCAGGGAGGTGATAAACACCGTTCCGCTCTTCTTCAGGGCCAGCACATCCGTTGCCAGATATGCGCAGATCACGGAGGCTACAAGCCAGAACAGCAGAAACGCAATAACCAGCTCCCACAGAGAGATCTTGATGAAGATCAGCAGAAGCAGGCAGATCGCCGCATCATACACTAACGTCACAGAAAAAACTCCGATCGCCGTGGGGATCGTAACGGACGGGTTCTGCTTGCGGACAGCCAGTCCAGCCGCGATCCCGTATACCAGGCGGACGCCGACCGTGATCAGCGTGCAGATAAACGCAAACTTGAACATAGTCCCGTATCCGATGCCCTTAACAGGCGACATAAAGGAAATCAGGAAAAGAATCACAACCGAAGCGATTCCCAGAAGAATATACTGCGCGGTCTTGACCGGAGCCGCGGCCGCCTGCTGAAGCGTTCTCTCAGGAGCCCGGAAAATGCCCAGAGCCAGATCCTTCACCTCACCCAATACCGTCTGCATCTGCGGACTTACAAGCGGCTGGGCCGGAGCCTGGCCGTACTGCGGCTGCCCATAGGGAGCCTGGCCATACTGCGGCGGTACCTGACCCGGCTGCGGCGGCACCTGGCCCGGCTGCGGCGGCACCTGACCCGGACGCGGCGGTACCTGGCCCGGCTGCGGGGCCGCGTTCATCGCCTGCTGCACCTGTGCTTTTGCCTGCGCCTCGGCAACTGCCCCCGGACAGTCGCAGGAATCGCCTACGATAGGTTTTCCACAATACTTACAGAAATTCGCCATGTTTCTTACTCTCCTTTTCTTTTTTCTTAATATGAAAAGCTTGTATCATACTCCTGCAGAACCCACTCCTCGTTCTGCAGGGCGTATACCACATTAAACTTGCCCACACCCTGTTCATGCAGTTCCTCTCTCAGCGCGGGATTGTATGAATTGACATAGACGCCGTTCCGAACCTCATCCGCGGAGATCGTGATCCGGATCTCCGGGTTCTCCATCCAGTAATCAAACTCCTGCAGGGAGGCGGTCAGATTCGTCAGCTGGATCTCCGTAGTATAATCGTCGCTTCCCCAGAAGCGGTGAATATCGTATGCGTAGTCATAACCGTCCTGCAGCTCCTCCGGCATGGTGTCCGCATCCGCGCCCGCCAGGATCCCCGTGATCAGCTGGTTCCATGACTCCGCGGCTCTGCCGCTCAGCTCCTGAAACAGCTCCTCGCTCACATACGGGAACTCCAGCTCCTCCCACTGGACGTCATAGCTGAATTCCAACTCCTTCGCATAAGGCACAAATCCGTCGCCGGAAACCGTCATGGTATGGATTCCCTTAAATGTTTCGGGAAGCGTATAGATCCGCTGGCTTCCGTCGTCCTCCACCGTCGAATTCTTACGGTCCAGCGTGATGCCGTCCAGAGAAACCGTCAGCAGAGGCGAGGTCTCGATCTGTACATCCTCCACCACCATATCCTCCGCCTTCAGGTTCCACTGATCCAGGATCAGCATTCTCTTCTCGCGGGAACGGGACGCCTGGATCCGGATGGGCTCCGATGATGTGCTTCCCTTCCGCGTGACCTCCACCAGATAGCTCCTGACGGAATCCCTGTCCTTTCCGCTTTCATCCTTTTCGATGCTGTAATTGACTATCTGGTCCATTCCGGACGCATCCATATAACGCTCATAGCTTTCCTCGGTCAGATAAGGAGAATCCGGCAGATCCAGATACGAATACGCCTCTCCGTAGTTTCCGTTCATTACGGCCGTCATATAGCGGTCTACCGCTGTCTTCGGGTCGTTCAGCGTCTGGATCCGGCTGTAGCAGAGGAAGCAGAGCAAAGCCAGTACCGCCGCCTCGGCCAGGATAACAAATACAGCCGGAGATACCGGTTTCTTCGGAGCCGGCTGGACGGGCGCCGGATAAGGCGTCCCCACGGGCTGCTGATATACCGGCTGAATCCGGGGAATCGGAGCTCCCTGAGGCGCCGGCTGCGTCCCCTGCTGCTGAGGCGCAGGCTGCACTCCCTGCTGCTGGGGTGTAGGCTGCACTCCCTGCTGCTGGGGCGCCGGCTGTTCCTGCATCAGGTTATAGCCGCAGGACTCGCAGAATTTTGCCGAATCCACATTCCTTGTTCCGCAGTTAGGACAAAACATACCCATCACCTCGATCCTTCGATCTCAACGATCAGATTTCTGTTGGCAAGCTCGTACTGGTTAAACGCCGAATCACCCAGGCTGTCAAAGTCACCCGGCTCATACCGCGGAACATACCAGGACTTCGAGCTGAAATACTCGTTCAGCACGTCGGACTTAAATTTACGTCCCAGACGGGCATAGATCTCATTTCTCGCGTAATAGAGTTCCTCATCCGAAAGAGCCTCCAGCTCCTGCCGCGTATAGTAGCGCGTATTGCTGTCCGGAAGAACGTACTCCGAATCCGCGTTCTCCGGAAGGAGGCTTTCCTCCTCTCCCATCACATAGGAGCTGCTCTCCGGGAACGTCTCATCCTGGAGCAGCGTATTCACGGGCTCCGTCTCGGTCTCGGCCGCTTCGGGCGGAGTCTCCCCCGTCGCCTGATATGCCATATCCTTCATATCGAGGACCGATACCTGACTCTGCTCCTCTCTGGCGAGCAGCGTCTCACCCGAGGATTCCTCTTCTTTCTGTCCCTGCCCCTGTGCCCCGCTCTTTCCGTACACCGGGCCGAAACTCAAAAAGAGCGTAGCTGCGGCTGCGAGAACAATGCCGACTCCCAGCACGGCGATGATCGCTTTCTTTCCTCCGCTCAATTTGTCATTCTCCCCTCTGAAATGGATTTTCGTTTTTCGATTTATCTCTGTCTGCTTATAAGACGAACGACAGGCACAAACCGTTTTAAACTTTCTGCATTTTTTTAAATCCATAAAACATATTTATTATATCATTATTGATATGCAGACTCAAGACAATTTTTCGTAAATTTGCGCGGAAAATGTCCATATCTTGTACCGGCGATCCGCATTGCCCCACAAAAACGACGCAAAGCGCCTCCGGGAAGGCATTCTCTTCCCCGAGGCGCTTTCTCCTGCCGTGAATATAAAGAAAAATATCCGGTACTATCGTTCTCAGCCGATCAGCTCCGTCATGATCTCGTTGCTGCGCTCCAGAAAAGCGGTCATCCTTTCGGGGGACAGGCTCCCGTGGCTCAGAGCCGCCATATCGTAGAGCTGGTGGCAGATCTTGTCCGTCAGTTCCCCTTCCGCATGATCCAGCACATACTGGACGAGCCTGTGATTTGCGTTGAGCACCAGCGTTTCGCCCATGCCGCCGAACATCCCCGGATCCATGCCGTACATATTATACATCTTCATCATATCCTGCATCCTCCGGCTCTCCTCGGAAACCGTGATCATGGATGCCAGATGATCGTCCTTGAGCTTCTCGACCTTGATCTCCAGCTTCTCGTTGCCCAGGACCTTTTTGAACGTCTCCGTCAGCTTGTCGCTGTCAGCCTTGAAGCTTTCCGCATCCTCCTCCTTCACTTCCTCTTTGAAGGTGGCGCTCACGTCGGCGTCGATGCGCAGGAATTTGACTCCCTCATTCTTCTGTTCCATCTGGCTGATGAACGGAGCGTCGATATTGTGGCCGAGCATCACCGCGTCCAGCCCTTCCCTGCGGAACATATTGATATACTGGCCCTGTTCCTTCTCGTCGGTCACATAATAAATTATGTTCTCATGCTTGTCCCTGGCCGCGTCCAGGCAATCCTGGAAGGTCAGGTATTTGCCGTCCAGATTTTTAAAGAGAATATAATCCTTCATCTTCTCCTCGAACTTTTCATCCTTCAGGCAGCCGTATTTGATGAAGGGGCTGATATCGTCCCAGTATTTCTCGTAAGTTTCCCGGTCCGTCTTGCACATTCCGGAGAGCTTATCCGCCACCTTTTTGGTAATGTAGTCGGAGATTTTCTTCACAAATCCGTCGTTCTGCAGCGCGCTTCTGGACACGTTCAGCGGCAGATCCGGACAGTCGATGACTCCCTTCAGAAGCATCAGGAACTCCGGGATCACTTCTTTAATATTGTCCGCAATGAATACCTGGCTGTTGTAAAGCTTGATGGTCCCCTCAATGCTGTCATACTCCGTATTGATCTTGGGGAAGTACAGAATCCCCTTCAGGTTGAACGGATAATCCATGTTGAGATGGATCCAGAACAGAGGCTCCTTGTAATCCATGAAGACCTTCCGGTAGAAATCCCTGTACTGCTCCTCCGTGCATTCGTTCGGATGGCGGTTCCATAAGGGATCTACATCGTTCAGCGGCACGGGGCGCTTCAGGATTTTGTACTTCTCTTTGGCCGGAGAAACCTCGACAACCTCCTTTTCGCCGTTTTCGTTCTCCTTCTCTTCCGTCTTGGCCTCTTCGACGATGGTCTCTACAATGGTGTCCTTCTCCGTCAGCTCGTCCTTCTCGATCGTCTGGTAGGCGGGTTCCGCCGCCGCGTTGTCCAGGAAAATGGGCACAGGCATAAACCCGCAGTATTTCTCGACGACCTCTCTTGCGCGGTACTCATTGGCAAACTCCGTGCTGTCATCGTTGAGATAGAGGGTCACCGTAGTCCCGTGAGATTTTCTGTCTCCTTCGCTCATCTCGAACTCGGTTCCGCCGTCGGATTCCCAGTGCACCGCCTGCGCTCCCTCCCGATAGGAAAGAGTGTCAATGGTTACCCGGTCGGCGACCATGAACGCTGAATAAAAGCCCAGGCCGAAATGGCCGATGATCTGGTCCTCATTGGCTTTATCCTTGTATTTCTCCAGGAAATCCTGGGCGCCGGAAAAGGCGATCTGGTTAATGTATTCCTCCACCTCTTCCTCCGTCATGCCCAGGCCGTTGTCGGACACGGATATGGTCTTTTCGTTGGGATTGACCGTGATCTGGATCTTATACTCCAGATCCTCCGGCTTCTCGTATTCGCCCATCAGCTCCAGCTTCTTCAGCTTGGTGATCGCGTCGCAGCCGTTGGAAACCAGCTCACGGTAAAAAATGTCGTGGTCGGAATACAGCCACTTCTTGATCACCGGGAAAATATTCTCGCTGCTTATGGATAAGCTTCCTTTTTTAGATGTCATATTCTCATCGCTCCTTTTGTCCCGGCGGCTCAGGCGCCGCCTATTAAGATTTCTATCCTGATTCTAGTACGGCTTTTTCCATTTGTCAAGAAAAAAATTAGCACTCATCGTAAATGAGTGCTAGTAAAATGTGTTCCGTCCGTTTTTCCGGGACGGCCGGACGGCAGATTGCAGGGGCCGGTCTCTCTATCTTCCCGGGCCAAGCGCGCCCTGGGCATGGTGTTTGCGGCACAGGGATGTGTATCTGTCGTTTCCTCCCATCATCACCTGCTGCCCCACCCGGACCATCTTCCCGTCCTCACCGATCCTGGCGTTGCAGGTAGCGGCCTTCCCGCACCAGCACACGGTCTTGATCTCCTCGATCTTATCCGCCCAGGCCATCAGCCACAGGCTTCCCTCAAAGAACTCCCTCCTGAAGTCGGTCCGCAGTCCGTAGCAGATCACCGGAACCTCCAGATCATCCACAATGTGTACCAGGAACTCCACCTGGGCCTTCGTAGCAAACTGGGCCTCATCCACGATCACGCAGTCATACGCGCGGATCTCCTCGTCCTTCATGGCGACAAGCTGCTCCAGCAGGATCCCCTCCTTCTGAAGGCCGATCCGCGACCGTATCAGGTAGTCTCCGTCGCGGCTGTCCAGACGCGGCTTCACCAGAAGCGCTTTTTTCCCTCTCTCAAAATAATTGTACTCTACCATCAGCGCGTTGGCTGTCTTGGAGCTTCCCATCGCTCCGTACCGAAAATACAGCTTTGCCATCGTTCTTTCTCCCTTCCTCATCTCCTGTACACGGCCCGAAACGGCAGGCTGTGCGCTATTCCACGGTATACGCGATCTGCTTTTCTCTGAAGAACCTGCACACTTTCTCATCCCAGGCTCTTTCCAGAAGCTTGTCCAGCGTAAAAAAATTCAGAGAGACTCCGGTAAAGCACATGATCCTCTCCTCCTCGTAGTGGATGTTCAGATACAGGCCCCCCACCTGGTCGGCCCTCACGGAAAGTCCCGTTCCGGCCAGAAAGTTCCCCACCGCCGGGGACGGATACTTCAGGACGATCCGAAAGCTCTCCGGAAGCCTCCTGCCCCGGATCAGGGAAAAACAGAACGGCCTGACGGACGACCAGTTCGCGTATTCACCGATTTGGCCCTCCGCACATTCCTCCTGCGAATAGTATCCCTTCCGGATCCTGCCGTCCACCGAGAAGGAACTGAACGTCACCACATTGGCCTCACACAGCCAGAAGCGGTCAAAAAGCTCCCCGATAAAGAGCTCCGAAGTAAATCTTTTTTTGTCCTCGATCTTCAGTGCAACCATCTTTTACGCTCCGCAAGCCAGATTCCGTTCTCATGGAACTTTCTCTATCTTATCCCATCCGGCGGTCCATTTCAAGCCCATATGCCGAAAAAGCCGTCCGCGGCTTCCCATTTTTCCGCTTTTATGATATCATGGAAGACAGTTCCGCAGGCGTCCGGCACGCCTGCGCGGTTCACGGAAACGAAAGGAGTCTGCTATGGAAAACAACCACGTTCTGTCTTCATTGACTCAGCTGATCGAGGCTTCCGTCTCCCCCTGCCACTGTGTGCAGAAAGCCCGGGAGATCCTGACGGATGCCGGCTTTTCTCCCCTTTCCCTCACGGACGAGTGGGAGATCAGCCCCGGGAAGGGGTATGTCCTTCCGTTCTTTGATTCCGGTCTTGCGGCATTCACCGTCGGAGAGGATCTGACCGGACAGCCGGCCCTGCGTATAGGCATTGCCCACACCGACTGGCCCTGCCTGCGCGTCAAGCCCTCCGCCGAGATCACCGCGGAACGCTACTGCAGACTGAACGTGGGGATATACGGGAGCCCCTTATTAAGCACATGGACGGACCGGCCGCTCTCCGTGGCGGGAAAGGTATGCCTGAAAGGTCCCGGACCCTTTGAGCCTGTCGTCCGCTTCATCAACTTCTCGGACCCCATCCTCGTGATCCCCAATCTGGCCGTCCACTTAAATCCGGACGGGAACGGAAAGGGCAGTCTCAACCCGCAGACCGACCTGCTCCCCCTTCTCGGCCTGATAACGGACAGCCTGGACAGAGAGCATTTCTTCCTGAAGCTGCTGGCTGAAAAAATGTGCTGTGCGCCGGAGGATATCCTTGATTTCGATCTGTTCGTCTACAATGCGGAGCCCTGCGCCGTCGTGGGAATGAACGGGGAATTTTTAAGTTCGCCCCGCCTGGACAATCTGACCTCCGTTCATGCCTGCCTGAGCGGGATAACCTCCGGCATACGAAACGGCGGCATCAATCTGATCTTCCTCTATGACAATGAGGAGGTGGGAGGCCGCACCAGACAGGGAGCGTCCTCCGCCGTCACGGAGCGGATCCTGGAAAAGCTGTTCTTATCGCTGGGATACGGGCGGGAGGCCCTTCTCGACGCGGTCATGGGCGGCTTCCTCCTCTCCCTGGATGTGGCCCATGCCCTCCATCCCAACCGCCCCGACAAGGCGGATATCAACAATCCCATCTGTCTCGGCGACGGGGTCGTCCTGAAGCTGTCCCCGCACCAGGCGTATTCCACGGACTCCCGATGCGTCAGCGTCATGGAGCAGATCTGCCGGAATGCGGCGGTCCCGTACCGGAAATATTCCCAGCGCTCCGATATCCGGGGCGGCTCCGCGCAGGGATCCATCCTGTCGCCGCTCCTGGCCATCAATACCGTGGACCTGGGCGTTCCGGTTCTGGCAATGCACTCTGCGAGGGAGCTGATGGCCCACGCAGACCAGGTATCCCTGGAAACCGCCGTCTCCTGCTTTTTTACCCGCCCATAGACTACGGCGGGACGCTATTCTCCAAATTCTTCCCGGTAGAGTGAAAAGAAATCCGATGTCTCCGACTGCTCTCCGGGAAGAAAGCGGATCTCGCCCCAGTAGTCCCCGGCAAATACCGTGGGATTTTCCGCCTCGAACCGGGAGAGGATCTGCCGGAACACCTGATTTTTGCGTTCTTCGCTGATCAGCTCCTTTCTCAGAGCCGTCGCTTCTTCATCGTAATCGCTGACACACTGGACGATATAAAACCAGCCGTCGCCCTCCACCAGGCCGCTGATCTCTCCGGGGGCCAGAGAAAATGCCGCGTCCTCGAGAGCCTTCGGGCCCTCTCCTCTTCCCAGCTGACGCTCCACCGTTTCCCCCTCGCTGGTTTCCCTGGCAATGGAGGAAAAGTCGCTTCCCTCCTGGCTCACGCGCCGGTAAACGGCCTCCGCCGCCTCCCGGCTGGAGATCTGGATAACGCGGACGGTGATCACCTTGGCCTCGCTGTCGCTCACCTCCAGATCCACTCCGCCGGCCAGCTCCCGCACCGTCTTATCCGCCAGATAATATTCCCGGTACATGGTCAGCACATCGTCCTCCGTGATCCCCATATAGCTGATGTCTTCCCTGCTCAGCCCAAGATAATACTTCCTGGCCAGGGACTGGATCCTGCTCAGCTCCGCGCTGGTCAGGGAGATCCCCTGCTTCTCCGCCAAAAGGTTTATCGTCCGCAGATCGGTCAGAAAGTTCCGGATCTGGGAGAGCAGATACTGTTCAAAGCTCGTCCCGTCCTCCAGGACCACATTCCAAATCTCATCCGTATACACCGCCTCGTATCGGTTCCTCTCGGTGGCCACAATGATCATGGCCTGGGCCCTGGTATACCCCTCCTCTTCCTGCTCCTCCCCGGTGAAAAGGCCGCCGCATCCGGTCAGCAGAAGAGCAAACAGAAGCGGCGCGATCCACGCCGCTATCTGAGCCGTATATTTTGTGATCCGATACTCTGTCCTGTCTTTCATCTGATTCTCCCGCTTTTTGGATATTACAGACACTTCAGGATCTTCAGGACCCCGTCGTTCTGATTGGTATCCGCCCGGAAACGGGCCGCCGCCTTGACCTCCGGCCTCGCGTTCCCCACGGCAAAGCTGTAATATGCCTGGTCCATCATCTCCAGGTCATTCATCTGGTCGCCAAAGACCATCGTCTCCTCCGGCCGGATATCCAGGCTCTCCTGGAGCGTGGCGATGGCGTGGCCCTTGCTGACGCCCCTTGCCATACAGTCCAGCCACATATCCCCGGAGACGGACACCTTCATCCGGTCCGAATACCGGCTTACGATCCCGGTCGTCGCCGCCTGGATCCCGTGCTTCTTGTAGGCGGAGACCTTTATGATCCGGTCGTCCACCTCCGCCACATCCTTCACCTGCCGGATCCGGAAGCGGTAGCCGTGCACGCACCAGTCAAGGAATTCCTCGTCCTTCGTATCCAGGTAGATCACGTCCGGGCCGCTGACCATGACCTCCAGCCCGGGAACCGAGCGGATATCCCGGATCAGCTCTACCGCCATATCCCGGTCAATGGTGTTGAGAAACAGGCTCCTGCCGCAGCAGCCAATATACGATCCGTTGTCCGACAGATAAAATATCTTCCGGCAGACGGGCGAAAACAGCTTCTCAATGCTGATCCACTGCCGTCCGCTGGCGGCGGCGAACTGGATCCCTCTCTCATGCAGCGCGGAAATAATGCCGTAGAGTTCCGGATTCAGCTCATGGGAACCGTCCTTCACCAGAGTCCCGTCAATATCCGATGCTATCAGCTTTATCATATCGTCTATACCATTCCGACAATCACCGCAGTCAGGATCCCCAGAAGCCCTCCGACGAGCACCTGGAGCGGCGTATGTCCCACAAACTCCTTCAGTTTTTCCTGCACTTCTTTGTCATTCAGCTTAAACCAGTCCTGCTCCACGATCATATTCAGCAGATGCGCCTGCCTGCCCGTCTCCCTGCGGACGCCGATGGCATCGTACATGACCACGGACGCCAGCACAAAACTGACGGCAAACTCAAAGGAGCCCAGCCCGTAGCGGATCCCGGAGGACACCACAAGGGCGCACACCGTGGCGGAGTGCGAACTCGGCATCCCTCCGGAGCCCACCATGCGTCCGATATCAAAGCTGTGATTGAACGCACCGTCAATGATCGTTTTGAGCACCTGAGCTACGATCCACGCGGTCACGGAGCTGATCAGGATCCGGTTTCCCGCCAGTTCATTCAGAATATTCATCTTATCATCATCCAATCAGCCAGTCGTACATTTCCTGATACTTCAGCGCCGATGCCTGCCAGGAGAAATCCTTGGCCATAGCCCGGTCAACGATTTTGTTCCAGTCCTTCTTCCTGTCATAGAATATCTTTTCCGCGTAGCGGACCGTGTTCATCATCTCATGCGCATTGTAATTGCAGAAGGAAAAACCGGTCCCCGTGTTGGCGAACTCATTGTAGGGCTCCACGGTGTCCTTCAGTCCGCCCGTCTCGCGGACGATGGGAAGCGTTCCGTAGCGCAGCGCCATCAGCTGGCTCAGACCGCACGGCTCGAACAGGGACGGCATCAGGAACGCGTCGCAGGCGGCATAGATCCGATGGGAAAGCGGATTGGAATAATAGATATTCGCGGACACCTTGCCCTGGTACTTCCACGCAAAGTGGCGGAACATATTCTCATAGCGCTCCTCACCGGTCCCCAGGACCACGATCTGGATGCAGTCCTGGCAGAGCTCATCCATCACGCACTGGATCAGATCGAAGCCCTTCTGGTCCGTAAGGCGGGATACAATGCCGATCATCATGACCTTGGGATCCTCGGTCAGCCCGAGCTCCTTCTGGAGAGCGACCTTATTCTTCACCTTCTGTCTGCGGAAATTGGACGCATTGTAATTCTTGACAATGAATTCATCCGTCTCCGGATTGAACTCCTCGTAATCGATCCCGTTGACGATCCCACGGAGGCTGTTGGACCTGGCCCGCATCAGGCCGTCCAGCTTTTCCCCGTAAAATGGCATCTGGATCTCTTTCGCATACGTATCGCTGACGGTGGTAATCGCGTCGGCATAGACGATCCCTCCCTTGAGGAGATTGCCGTCCTTGTACGCCTCCAGCTTGTCAGGGGTGAAATAGTAATTGGAGAGCCCGGTCAGGTAGCGGATGGTATCCACATTCCATATCCCCTGGAATTTCAGATTGTGGATGGTGATAACGGACTTCATGCTCCAGAAAAATTCTCCGCCGCGGAAACGGTCCTTTAAATAGACCGGGATCAGGGCCGTCTGCCAGTCGTGGCAGTGGACCACATCCGGCTTAAAGCCGATGACGGGAAGGGCAGACAGAGCGGCGTTGCAGAAAAATGCGAACTTCTGCAGGTCAAACAGCCAGTCCCCGTAAGGAGCATATCCGCTGAAATACCACTCGTTGTCGATAAAGTAATACGTAACCCCCTCGTATTCGCTCTTGAGAATCCCCACGTAGCGGCTCTGCCCCAGATAGTCCATGTAAAAGTGGGACACATACTCCAGACGGTCCTTCCACTCCTGCCTCATGCACATATACTTGGGGATCATGACTCTGACATCATAATATTCCTTGTCAAAGCACTTGGGAAGAGAGCCGACTACGTCCGCCAGACCGCCCGTTTTGATAAAAGGAACTGCCTCCGACGCAACGAACAAAATCTTTTTCATGAAAGAAATCCTCCTCTGTTTGGAATCCACTAAAATCATCCATGCCTATAGTATACAATATTTTTTGGGAATTAGGAAGTATCTTCTTAGAAGTTTTGTTCGTATTCTGCATATTCTGTCAAAAGCCGGGATCTACATTCGCTTATAATCCAGACGGATCTTGTCCGACAGGAGGGCGATGAACTCGGAGTTGGTGGGTTTTCCTTTCCCGTTGCTCACGGTATATCCGAAGATCTCATTGATGGTATCCATCTTTCCCCGGCTCCAGGCCACCTCGATGGCATGGCGGATGGCCCGCTCCACGCGGCTCGGCGTAGTCTGGTACTTCTTGGCAATATTGGGATAGAGGACCTTGGTCACCGATGCCAGCATATCCTGATCCATTACCGATGAGGTAATGGCGTCCCGGAGATACTGATACCCTTTGATGTGGGCGGGCACACCGATCTCGTGAAGGATCTGGGTCACATCATTTTCCAGGTTCTGCTCCATATACTCGACCTGGCTCTCGTAGGGTCTTACCTTTCGCGCCCTGGGCAGAGCCACGCCCTTCGGCCTCAGCGCGTATCCGCCCAGCCTGCGGATCTTATCTACAATGACCTCACGCGTAAAGGGCTTCATGATAAAATAATTGGCTCCCAGACGGAACGCATCTTCGGTCACATTTTCGCTTCCTGCAGCGGAAACCATGATAAACGACGGCTTTTTCTCCAGCGTATCCTCATTCTTTACTTTTTCCATCACCGTAAGTCCGTCCATTCCCGGCATGATGATGTCCAGAAGAACCACGTCCGGCCTGGTATTTATGATCATGTCGTAAGCTTCTTCCCCCGTTTCCGCCTTTCCCACGACCTTGATCCCCTCTTCTTCGGCAAGGATCGAATCCAGCAGGTTCAGTGTTTTCGGATTATCCTCCGCAATCGCTACGTTTAAGGTAGGTGTCATTTTTTGTCCTCCTTTTTTGTTGGTATAACGATTATAGTATCGTCAAAAAGGGCCTTGCAAATAAATTCAGCCGCAAGTTTCGACACAGGGGTTTCAATGTTTTCCGGATTTTTATGTCTTCCGCCGGCGATAAAGAGCAGCATCAAAAAAGGAGCCCCCGAAAAGGGCTCCTAAAGATACGGAAAAAGCGGCAAAAAAGCTGCGTCCGCCTGTCAATATCCCGGGATTATTCAGTTTTTGGCGCCGGCGGCCCGGGAAAGGCGCCGGATCTCACCGCAAAGTTCGACGGAAGCCGCAAAAAACGGTTCCGCAGTATATTATCCTTCGTATCCGATCATAAGACCGCCCTTCTCCGCATAAAAGCTGCAGAGTCCCGCGGTGGGCCGGATCAGAATATCCGCTTCGGGAAAACGGGTCCGGATCATGTCCGCCAGGGCCTGCGCCGCGTCCGGGTTCAGGCAGTGGGCAAGACGGACCTTGCCGCCGCAGTACCCGTGCGCGAGCATCTCCTCCCAGATAACCTCTGTCGTCCTGGCGGCGCCGCGGCATTTGTGCAGCGGCTGAAGGATTCCCGCGTCGCTGGCCTTTCCCACCATACGGATCCCAAATACGCCCGCCATCTTTGCCAGAAGCGGGTTGACGCGTCCGTTCCGGGAAAGGTTGTCCAGATGTTCCAGGGCGAAAAGAAGATGTGTCTTCTTACGGTAGCTGCCGATCACCTCCCTGATCTGTTCAAAGGACAGGCCCTCCGACACCGCTTCCTCCATCTTTTCGATCAGAAGCTCCATCTCCGGCCCCGCCGAAAGAGAATCCACCACGAGGACCCTGGAGCCGGGATGCGTCTCCTCATATTCGGCCGCGGCCTGCGCCCCGGAAGCATAGCTGCCGGACAGGCCGCTTGTAATGGTAACGGCCAGAACCACATCCGCGCCGCCAAACGCCTCCAGCCAGTCATGGATATTGGGGCACGATGTCCCCGACTTGCCCTTGTATGCCTGAAGCTCCTCCACCATACGGGCCACATCAAGATCCTTCGTATCCACATACTCTTTCCGGGCGGTAACGATCCGCAGGGGGACGCTGGAAAAATCCCCTCTCTCCCTCTCGCGGATGTTTGCCGAGGAATCTGCAACGATCTTGTATTTCATACCGGACACCTCTTGTTTTCTTCGCTTCATGACTATGTCAGCCATATATACAAAATAGTATATATGGTTTTTAAAACTATGTCAAGCGTTTTTGAAAACCCGAGGTATCCTCATTCAGTTGGCTCCTTCGCCCGCGGAAAACGCCCGGCTCACGATACCGTAATAGGCCCCCGCCGTCATCTTGTATACGGCCGCGTACAGCGCGCCGAACACCACATAGCAGAACAGCGTCATCCGGACGAAAAGAGAAAAATCGATCGAGCCGAACAGCCGCATGATCTTCCACAGAAGGGGGAACGCGAAAGCCAGGTGCAGTCCGGCGAACAAAAGCGGAAGGAAAAATACCGTAAGGATCTGCGAGTTGATATTCCTTCGGATCTCTCTTCCCGTCATTCCCACCTTCTGCATGATAACAAAGCGGGACCGGTCCTCATACCCCTCCGAGATCTGCTTGTAATAGATGATCAGAACAGAGGCAATGGCAAATACAAGGCTTAACAGGATCCCAAGGAACATGAGTCCGCCGTTTAAGGCGACATCGTACTGCCTCTCCACATACCGCATCCACACAGACGCACGGCTGATCCCGCTGTCTTCGGCCTCGCGCAGGCCCTTCAAAAGCCCGGTAAGCCGCGCTCCCTCTTCCTCCGCTTTTTTCGTCTCTCCTCCCTCCATGTCGTACCCGTATTCCCAGATCAGCTCAACGCAGGGGTTTCCGCTGCTGTTCCTGATCGCGTAAAGTGATTCCGCCGCACTGTCGAGATCCTTCACCACCACGTTCAGGACCTGCGAGATGTTGATCTCCGCTCGAAATCCTGACTCAAAAAAAGCGTCCGTCTGCTTTTTCACCCGGAAGCATCCTCCCCCGTCCAGGGCAACATGATCCGATCCGTATCCGCCGCCGCACCAGATGAGACACTCGTCGTCCTCCAGGGTTTCTTCGGTCCCCATCATCCGGTTGTAATCGTCAAGTGAAAATATCTGAATCGAGCTTACCATGGCATCCATCCCGCGTCCGTCCCGCAAACGCGGATCTTCCATATCGATCACATACGCACCGTCTATCGGGACACCATACATCTCCAGCTTTCTGTACTCCATGACGTTTTCCTGCCGCGGTACATCCGATGTCTCCCCGGAGCCGGCCGGAGCCGCGAGCGCCTCGCGGAACTCCCGGATCTTCTCTCCGCCGAAATTTTCGGTGCTGTCCAGATGCAGCTCCGCCTCGATCTGCCTCGGATACCGTTCCCGCAGCGACGATTCTTCTCCCATATAGAGGCTGACCGTACAGGAAAGCATCACCAGGATCATCGTGCTCATAATACATATGGATGCCAGCCCGGCCCCGTTCCTGCGCATCCGGTAAGCCATAGAGGATACCGAAACGAAATGGTTGGGCCGGTAATAATATTTCCTGTTCCCCTGCAGGAAACGGCACAGGGTGACGGATCCCGACTCGAACAGAATGTAGGTCGACACGATCACCATGGTCACCGCCACAAAGAAGACCAGAAGGGCCTGCAGAGGCTCCTGTATGGTGACGGCCAGATAATACGCCGCTCCCAGGATCAGCGCTCCTGCCAGGGTGATCAGCCATCGGGCCCTGGGGGGCCTGTCTCCTGTCCGGCTGCTCAGCAGAAGTTCCAGCGGCTTCATGAGCCAGACACGGACAACGGAGCAGATCAGGAGAAACAGATAGATTTCTCCATAGACCCGCACGGTCAGCCACACGGCCGAAGGATCGACGCTCATCGTATATTCGGCGGACAGTCCAAGAACATACAGAAGGCCGAACTCTCCCAGCTTGGAAAACAAAATCCCCAGGACAAGTCCGCCGAAGACGGACGCCAGCGTCGAAAACACGCTCTCCCAGACCATGATCCTCCCGATATTTTTCTTGTTCATCCCCAGGATATGGTACAGACCGAATTCCCGGGTTCTCTGACGGATCAGGAAGGAATTGGTGTAAAAGAGAAAGATCGCCGAAAACAGGCGGACCACGATGGCCCCCAGGGAGAGGATCCAGGCAACGAATTCTTCTCCCCGCACATGGGACATCACCGACGCGGACCCGAGGTAGGCCAGAAGATAATGGATCATCACCATGATCCAGCCGGTAAAAATGTACGGAAAATACAGGCGTCCGTTTTTGCGGATCCCGTCGGCCGCAAGCCGGATATACAAATGCGTTCTCATCTGCGCTCACCACCCGTCTGAAGCATGATAAGCGTGTCGGATATCTTCTGGTACATCTGTCCGGACGAGGAATTTCCGCGGTATATCTGGTGGAAGACCTCGCCGTCCTTGATGAAGAGCACCCGCCCCGCATTGCTCGCGGCCTTGACGGAATGGGTCACCATGACGATGGTCTGCCCCGCCGCATTGATCCTTCCGAAAAGCGCAAGGAGCTCATCCGTCGCCCGCGAATCCAATGCCCCGGTCGGCTCATCCGCGAGGATCAGCTTGGGCTCCGTGATCAGGGCCCTGGCCACCGCCGCCCGCTGCTTCTGTCCCCCAGACACCTCATACGGATATTTTTTCAGGATATCGGCGATCTGAAGCGTCGCGGCAATGGGCTCCAGGCGCTTCTGCATCTCCGCGTATCCCTTTCCGGCGAGCACGAGGGGCAGATAGATATTGTCCTCGATCGAAAATGTGTCCAGAAGATTGAATTCCTGAAAAACGAACCCCAGATTTTCCCTCCGGAACGCGGCGGCCCTCGACTGCCCCAGAAGAGCCAGGTCCTCCCCGTCAAGGAGAACGCTTCCGGACGTGGGGCGGTCCAGGGAGGCAATGATGTTCAGCAGGGTGGTCTTTCCGGATCCGGACTCGCCCATGATCACCACATATTCTCCCTTTTCCACCATAAAGCTTACGTCTCGGAGCGCCTCGACCCTGCTTCCCCCGAAGCGTGTCGTATAGATCTTTTTTACGTTGGTTACCTGCAAGATGCTCATGTCTGCTTCTCCTTCTCATTATGATCTTCGGTTGCTCTTCCGATCATAGCAAAAGCGGAGAGGCGACGCCATCGAATCGGCTTACATTTCCTCCCCGCTTCTTACATTTCCGTAAGGATTCGCTTCCTGTCCATTCCTCTGCCGGAGATCGATCCGGACCACGGTTCCCTTCCCCGGCTC
This sequence comes from uncultured Lachnospiraceae bacterium, assembly GCA_947630085.1. Classification (GTDB taxonomy): domain Bacteria; phylum Bacillota; class Clostridia; order Lachnospirales; family Lachnospiraceae; genus UBA3402. The sequence goes on along the minus strand of CANRGP010000005.1, from coordinate 26,284 downwards.
CGATTCGGCGGAAATGGAAAATCCCATGTTCCCGCAGATGCGCCTGCACAGATACAGGCCGAGCCCGCTGGCCTTCCTGTCGCTCCTGCCGTTGTAACCCGTATACCCTCTGTCGAAGATCCTGGGGAGATCCTCCGGCGCGATCCCGATTCCCGTGTCCCTGACGCACAGGATCCCCGGTGTCTCCATATAGACAGCAACGGATCCGCTCGGGGTGTATTTCAGCGCATTGGAAAGCACCTGTTCCACGACAAAAGACAGCCATTTTTCATCGGCCACCACCGAAAAGCTCAGGGGCTCGTATTCCAGCCGGAGATTGCGGCGGATGAACTGGGACGCGAATTTGCGGAGCGCCTGACGAATGATGCCGTCCAGCGCACAGTCCGCAAACACATAATCCGTGCTCCGCGAATCCAGACGCAGATACGCCATTACCATCTCCACATACTGTTCGATGCGCTGCATTTCCTCGGCAACCAGGCGGGAAAAATCACTGTCCTCGCTCTGCAGATTCAGCCGGATGGCGGCGATGGGCGTCTTGATCTGGTGGGCCCATACCGTATAATAGTCGATCATTTCCTCGTAGCGGCGTTCCAAAAGCGCGTTCCGTTCCGCCTAGTCCCGGCAGATCCTGCACAGAAGCTCCTGATATCGGGCCTCCATCAGGGAACCGGCCTCCGGGAAGGGATCGGGTCCGCAGATCTGCCCGACAGCCATATCACTGTCCGCGAAAAAGCGGAGAAGCTCCCGATATTTCCCCCGGACGCGCAGATAATCCCGGACAATCACGGCAATTCCAAGCGCCCCGCAGAGGACCGCCGGATAAAGGGCCGCGGCAGGGGGGATCCTGCACAGGAAAAACACGGCGGCAAAAATTACAGCAAATACGCCAAAAAGAGCGATACCGCCGGCGCGGTACCGCAAATAGCGAAAAAACAGTGTCCGTTCGTTCTTCATCGCTCCGCCTCATCCCACCATATAGCCTACCCCGAATTTTGTCACGACAAAATCCGAAAGCCCCGCGGCGTCCAGCTTCTTCCGCAGCCGGTTCACATTGACCGTCAGTGTGTTTTCATCCACATAGCTGTCCGTCTGCCACAGACGCTCCATCAGCTTCTCCCGGCTGACCACCTTTCCCCTGTCCTCCATGAGCGACAGAAGGATCCTGTACTCGTTCTTGGAGAGCTCCACCCTCTGTCCCTGATAATGGAGAGTCTGGTCGCCGGTATTCAGTACGGCCCCGCCGCATTCCAAAACCGGCACTCCCGCGCCGAAATCGTATGTCCGCCGCAGGAGCGCCTGTATCTTGGCCATAAGCACAGCCTGATCAAAGGGTTTGGCGATAAAATCATCTCCGCCCATATTCATGGCCATCACGATGTTCATGTTGTCCGAAGCAGAAGAAATGAAGATAATGGGGACCCTGGATACCTCCCGGATCCTGCCGCACCAGTAATAGCCGTTATAAAACGGGAGCGCGATGTCCAAAATGACCAGCTGCGGATCAAATTTTGCAAATTCCGCCATTATATCCGTGAAATCCGCCGCGCAGGCCGCCTCGAGCCCCCATCTGCCCGCCTGCCTGGCAATGGCCTCGGCAATGCCGCCGTCATCCTCGACAATCAGTATTCTGTACATAACAGGGCCGGCTACTCCACTTCCACCAGTTCATAGTCCCGGCTGCCCACGCCAAGGGCGGCCGCCGCCTCTATGGTGTGTACGCCGTTGCGGCTCTCGATCCTCTCCAGAAGATGTCCCTGACCGGGATCGTCCTTTGCCGCGTATACCAGATCAAGGCACGCCTGGTCAATGGCTACCGGATCCAGCGACGCCAGGATCCCGATATCCTTCATGCAGGGATCCTCCGCCACCGCGCAGCAGTCGCAGTCCACGGACATATTCTTCATCACATTGATGCAGGCAAGCCTTCCGTCAAAATACCGCACCACGCTGGAAGCGGCGTCGGCCATGGATTCCAGAAACGCGTCGTGATCGGCTGTCCACATCTGGTCGGGATCGCCGGCCCCGTGGATCCACGCCTTTCCGTAGCCGGAAGCCGTCCCGATGGACAGCTGCTTCAGCGCCCCGCCATAGCCTCCCATCGGATGCCCCTTAAAATGGGAAAGCACAAGCAGCGAATCGTACTCTGCCAGGTTCTTTCCCACATAGTTCTTATGGATCCGCTTTCCGTCCGGTATATCCAGCACCATATCCGGCCCCTGGGCATCGAGAAGATCCACGTCGAAAACGCGGCTCCAGCCGTGCTTCTCCAGCGTCTTCAGATGCTTCTCCGTCGTATCGCGCTCACCGTCATAGGCGGTATTGCACTCGGCCACCGTAGCTCCGAGCGCGTCGATAACGGGCTTCCAGAATTCGGGCCCCAGGAAATTCTGGTTTCCGACCTCTCCCGAATGCAGCTTGGCCGCTATCCTTCCCGGGAGCCGTACTCCCAGGAGACGGTAAAGCTCCAGCACCTTCTCCGGCGTGATCGTCTTTGAAAAATAAACTTTGCTCTTCAAGTGGATACCTCCTTTATCAATTTGATCCTGCTTAAAATATTTTCGCCCGCCGAGCGGGTTTCATTTGTGATAGGGGCCTCCCGACATGATCTGATAGCTCCTGTAGATCTGCTCCAGAAGGATCACCCTCATCAGCTGATGGGGAAATGTCATCGGAGAAAAGCTCAGACGGAAGTCCGCCCGGTCGAGAACCTTCTCCGCCAGTCCCAGAGAGCCGCCGATCAAAAATGTGATGCTGCTGCATCCGCCGACTCCCAGGGCCGCGATCTTCGCGGACAGCTCCTCCGAACTCATCATCCTGCCGCCGATCGCCAGGGCGACCACATACGAGCCGGGCCTGATTCGCGCCAGGATCCTGTCGCCCTCTTTCTCCAGAATCCTGTCCGTCTCGGCCTTTCCGATGCCGTCCGGCGTTTTCTCATCATCCACCTGAACGATCTCCAGACGGCAGAACCGGCTCAGGCGCTTGGCATACTCCGAAACGGCGTCCTCCAGGTACCGTTCTTTGATCCTCCCCACGGCAATAACGGTGATCTTCACGGCAGCCTCACTCCTGGGCCCGGAAGTAGTAGCCGACTCCCCATTTGGTATGTACGAACTGCGGGGCGCTGGGGCTGGGCTCGATCTTCTCTCTGAGCCTGCGCACATGGACGTCCACCGTCCGCACATCTCCGGAGTCCAGCGCGCGGTTCCCCCAGATATATCCGAGAAGGGCCTCCCGGCTGTATACCTTGTTGGCGTTGCAGGCCAGAAGCTCCAGAAGATCAAACTCCTTTGCGGTAAGGTTGATCTCCTTATCCCCCACGAACACCCGGCGGCTGTCCCTGTCCAGCATCAGGCTGCCCGCCGTAACCACCCGTCTCTCCGGCTCTCCCGCCTGCCCGACTTTCCTGGAGCTGCGCCGCAGTATGGCCTTGATCCTGGCCTTTACCTCCAGAATGTTGAACGGCTTGGTCACGTAATCGTCCGCTCCGTACTCCAGGCCCAGGATCTTGTCCATATCCTCGCCCTTGGCCGTAAGCATGATGACCGGAACCTCGGAAAATTCCCGGATCGCCTGGCACACCTGGTAGCCGTCCGCCTTGGGAAGCATCACATCCAGCAGTATCACATCATAGCCGTTGGACCTGGCTTTCTCGATCGCTTCTTCTCCGTCATATGCACAGTCCACTTCCATCCCTTCCTGTTCCAGGCTGAAGCGGATCCCTTTTACAATCAGTTTCTCATCGTCCACAACAAGAACTCTCGCCATCTCACACCTCTTTTTGTCTTTTCTATACGGAAATGCGGTCCTTTATTTTCTCAAAGGCGGCCTGCTTGATCCCCGGCACCTTCATGATATCCTCAATGGTTTCAAACGGCCCCTGCTCCTGCCGGAAGCGGATGATCGCCTCCGCCCTGGCCTCCCCGATACCGGAAAGGGCCATCAGCTCCTCTTTTCCCGCGGTGTTGATGTTGATCCTGTCCCCGGAGCCCGCCGGCTCCGTGTCCTCCGCGGTGTCATACAAGATCCAGGCTTTGCCGTCTTCCGGCTCTTCTCCCGCCTCTTCTTCCCCTGTCAGATCATCAAGAGCGGGAACGACGACCTTCATCCCATCGTCCACTTCCATGGCCAGGTTCAGGTACGACTGCGCCGCATCCGGAGCGAAGCCTCCGGCCATCTCGACGATCTGATAGAGCCGGCTCCCTTCCTCCGCCTGATAAACCCCCGGGCGCATCACCGCGCCGGCGATATGGATGTAACAGATCCGGGAAGATGTCCCCTCCGGCGCCTCCTCCGCGGAAGAACCGTCCGCCGAAAGAGAGCCTCCAGCGCAAAGCGCCTCGTCCGAACCGGACGCCGCAAAAGAACCGTCCGCCGGAAGAAAATCGCCCGCCCGGGGCGCCTCATCCGAACCGGACGCCGCCGAAAACAGCATTTCCTGCCCGTTTTCTGCGCCGCGCATCCCCGAAAGGCTGTAGCAAAGGCCCGCAGCGGCCACGCATACGGCGGCGGCCGCCCATTTTATATATTTTTTATCCATGGTACTCCTCCTTTTACGGAGAGCACCGTCTTCCGTCTACATTCTTATTCTACCTAAATCGACCGGCAAATACAAGCGGATTTCAAAGAAATTTTCCTCCCGTATCAAATGGAATCCGCGCGCGGCCGGGGCCGTGTCCTTTCCGACCCGGCTAATTTCTGAAAATGATGATGCCGGCCACCGCCACCGCGGCGCCTATGGCTTTTCTCCACTCAAAGGCCGCCTTTTCCACTCCGAACAGGCCGAACAGCTCAATCGCGTAGGCGACGATGATCTGCGCCACGACGATCAGGAGGGCCGATCTGGCCGGGCCCAGGCTTCCCACGCTTTTGATGACCGTAAAGGTAATAAAAGCGCCGATGATCCCGCCGGTCAGCATATACCAGGGCTGTACCTTCAAAAGTCCGCCTACCGGTTCTCTCCCGGTGAACATCCACATGATGATGCACACCAGAAATGCCGTAAGCTGCACCCATCCGGATGAGACCCAGATCCCGGTCTGTTCCGTGACCTCCGTGTTAAAAACTCCCTGTATGCTCATAAGCGCGCCCGAAAGCAGCGCGATCAGAATCCCCCACATTGAACACCCTCCGTTTCTGCCGCGATTCCGGCGGCCTCTTTCCATATTCTTCGGAAATTATCTTGCGCATTGCCTGAAAAAATATACATAGGCGCGTCCGGGCGGCGATCCGGCGTTTTTTTGTTGACAGATCCCTTTCTTTGCGCTATACTTCGTTCTGTACCGGGGCAAATCTCCGGAAAATAAAATACATAGACTTGCTAGGGGAGCCTGATGGCTGAGATTGCGGATTTTCCCAGACCCTCACTACTTGAACCGGATAATGCCGGCGTAAGGAAGCAGTTATTCTTCTCAATGAGTAGTCCCCTCCTGTTTATGAAAAGGAGGTCTTTTTTATGTCAGACAAAACCAAACTCTTCACAACCAGAAAACTTGTTTTCTGCGCCGCGGCCATCGCGCTTGCCACGGTGATCTCGGTCGTACTCAAGCTGCCCAGCCTGCCCAACGGCGGATCCATCACGCTGTTTTCCATGCTGTTCATCTGCCTGGTCGGCTACTGGTACGGACCGGCCGTCGGCCTGGTCACCGCTTTTGCCTACGGCATCCTGCAGTTTATCACCGGCCCCTATTTCGTTCATCCGCTTCAGGTCATTCTGGATTATCCGCTGGCCTTCGGCGCACTGGGTTTATCCGGTTTTTTCTGGAAAGCCAAAAACGGCCTGCTCAAGGGCTATATCGTCGGCGTCCTGGGCAGACTGCTGGTTCATGAGATCTCGGGCTACATCTTCTATACCACCTATGTTCCCGGCGGCCCCGGCGCGAATATCGCGGCAATCTGGGCATCCACCGTCTACAACATGAGCTACATACTGCCGGAGATGATCCTGACCATCGTGCTTCTCCTGCTGCCGCCGGTCAAAGACGCGCTCGGCCGTCTGAAAGAATTAGCCGTCAGAGAATGAGAAAATCCGAATTGTAAAAGCGCTCCGTGTTTTGCCAACAGGATCGGGCCGGCGCCTGCGGCGCCGGCCCGATCCTGTTGGTCTGCAGATTCCTGTATTTTCTTCAGATCCCGGGAATGGGGATCCCCGCCGCGCGGACCAGATGCCGCGCCAGCACAGCCGTTGTCACGGCTCCGACGCCCCCCGGAACCGGGGTCGCCATAGCCGCCTTCTTCCGTATCTTCTCAAAATCCACGTCGCCGCACAGCTTTCCCTCCGCGTTTACATTGATCCCCACATCAATGACCACGGCCCCGTCGCCCACAAAGGTGTCGTCGATCATCTCCGCCCTTCCCGCGGCCGCCACCAGAATCTCGGCTTCCCGGCAGGTTCCGGGCAGGTCTGCCGTCCGTGTATGGCAGACGGTAACAGTGGCATTTTCTCTGAGCATCAGCATGGAAAGAGGTTTCCCCACCACCATGCTGCGCCCCACGATCGTCACACGTTTCCCGGTAATGGAGATCCCGTTAGCCTTCAGCATCTCCACTACGGCCTCCGCCGTGCAGGGCGCGAAGCCGTCGGCATCTCCTGCAAATACCCGGAACAGGTTTGCGGGAGAAATCCCGTCCAGATCCTTTTTCGGGTCGATCATCGCCTCGATTTCCTTCTGGCGGATCTGCTGGGGAAGCGGCAGAAGAAGCAGGATCCCCGTGATCTCCTCGTCGCGGTTGATCGCGGCAAAGGCTGTCTTAAAATCCGCATCCGAAATGTCCTGCGGAAAGGTGAAGCTCCTGGCGCGAAGACCGAACGCCTCCATCTTCTTTATGGCTCCTCTCTCGTAGGAAAGGTCGTCCGGCTTCTCCCCCACACGAACGACAGCCAGTGTCGGGACAGGTCCTTCATATCCGTCAAGCGCCGCCCGCACCTGGTCTTTTATCTTTGCGGAAACCCCGGCTCCCTTCAGTTCGATCATACGCAGTCTCCCTCCGTTTTGGGATACGGCTCAGTTCACAAGCCGCTCCAATATTTTTGAATACAGCTCATCCGCCCGGGCCGCGCCCGCGGTCATCATATGATACGCTTCCTCGTTCAGCTCGGCGGCCTTGTCTCTGTCCTTCATGGATCTGGTGTTTATATATACATTCATCACCGCTCCCGACAGCGCGGTCCTGGCGAACTGCACGGCTACGCCCACATCACTGACCGCCATAGCGCTCCCCTTCTGTTCCAGATCCTCCAGGATCTCCAGCATCATCATCGTACATTCCATGACCTTTAAAGGAACAAGGCTGGCCTCCAGAAGATTCTCCTCCATGACCTCATCCTTGTACCTTCTCTCTTCCTCCGTATCCGTGGGAAGCCCGTATGCCGCCGCAAGCGGTGCGAATACCTCCGCGTCCCGGTCCGCAAGATGCAGGAAATCCGCCTGGAGCGCAAGAAGCTCTCCCATACGCTTCCTGACGTCCTCCTCCACGTCAGCATACCGCTTCTTCCCGACGGTCAGGTTGCCGACCATCAGTCCCAGCGCGCTTCCCAGAGCCCCGGCCAGTCCGGAGGCGCCTCCTCCTCCCGGCGTGGGTTCCTTTGAGGACAGGGCCTCCAGGTATTGTCCGACAGTCTGCTCTTTCGTCATACTGTATCCCTCTCTTTCCCAATATTGACTTATTTTTAACTGCATTTTGGAATATCTTACCACATTATTGCAAAAATGTATAGTCCGGGACGGGATATTGACTCTGTACTTTTCGCCGGAAATGTACTACACTTGAAGAAGAAAAGAAGGAGGTATGAGACAATGATCCGCAGAATTATCCGAATTGATGAAGAAAAATGCAATGGCTGCGGCATATGTGCCGGCGCCTGTCATGAAGGCGCCATCGCCATAGTCAACGGAAAGGCCAAACTGATCCGCGACGATTACTGCGACGGTTTGGGGGACTGCCTGCCGGAATGTCCCGCCGGCGCGATTTCATTTGAGGAGCGGGAGGCAGACGCCTATGACGCGGACGCGGTGGCAGCCGCAAAAAAGAAGCTCCGCAACTGGCCCGTCCAGATCAGGCTTGCCCCTCCTGCCGCGTCCTATTTTGACGGCGCCAGGCTGCTGATCGCCGCCGACTGCACGGCCTACGCCTATGCCGGGCTCCACCGGGAATACATAGCCGGAAGGGTCACGCTGATCGGCTGCCCCAAGCTGGACGCGGTCGATTACAGTGAAAAGCTCGGGGAGATCCTTCGTCAAAACAACATTCTCGACGTAACCGTCGTCCGCATGGAGGTCCCCTGCTGCGGAGGACTGGAGCTGGCCGTCAAAAGAGCCCTTCAGGCCAGCGGAAAAAATATTCCCCTCCGGATCGTCACCGTCTTCCTCGACGGAAGCATACCGGACGCCCCCGTCTCCTTCTCAGGGAAGCCGGTATCCGTGGGACTCTAAAACCGCCAGGGGAAATTCCACACGCACGGTCTTCAGCGGATCCACCACCTGGCACACCGCCATATCGGAAAGCAGCGACATGAGCATCCCGGCCGCCAGATCGTCCTTTTGAAGCGCCCGCTTCACAAACTCTTTCATGGCCCGGGCCGCCGTTTCCCCCGCCTCGTCCAGATCGGCGGCGGATTGGATCGTCATGACCCTTCCGCGGCAGTTCAGGAACGGGGTGGGGATCATGTGCGCCGCACCGCCCTTCACAACGGTCACGCGCACCGTTACCCGTCCTCCCGTCTCCAGGCCGCAGATGAAAACCTCTCCGTCTCCCATCAGTCCGTGGAGATCCCCCACGGACAGCAGCGCTCCCGGCACATTGACCGGAAGATAAAGCACGGAGCCCTTCACGATCCTCTTGCAGTCCATGTTTCCCCCGTGGGACCCCGGCGTGTCGGTCGTTATCCCGTCTCCTGCCGGAGCCGTCCCGATGACGCCGATCATAGGATCCAGCGGCAGACGGATCTTCTCGTCAAACACGATATACTGCCCCGCGGCGGGAGCTTCCCCGCGGGGGCCTTCCGGACATTCCTCCCCGCGGATAGGAAAGATCCTGGCAGACCGTTCCGTAAAATCCCCGCAGAACAGCCCGCACATTGTCGAGGAACGCATTACTCCCCAGTCCCTCAGACGGATATCCAGGATCTCCGCTTTCAGCACGTCCCCCGGCATGGCTCCTTCCACATACAGCGGGCCGGTCGCCGGATTCTCGATCGCGTTCTCTTTCTCTCCCAGCGGCCTTTCCTCGCTGACTACCGCGTCGTCATAGCAGTCCCTTGTCTCAAAGATCACGGTGTCCCCATCCCGGCAGACAGCCGCCGGAACGGCGTCCTTCGTCAGGATCCCGGATACCCGGTCTCCTGCGATCGTCAAAATCTCAGCCATCCTTTTTATCCTTTCCCCGCGCCGGCAAAAGGTCTACAGTGCTTTCTCCAGTTTTTCCATCATCTCGTCCACGTCGTCGTTCGTGACCACAAGCGGCGGGACAAAGCGGACGGTATTGTTCGCGGCGCCGATCAGGATCAGATTCTGCTCTGTCAGCGCGCGGCTTATGATATCCGCGGAGGGAACCGTAAACTGGAGCCCCTGGATCAGTCCCTTTCCGCGGTGATCCGCCACACAGATATGCGAAGCCGCAAATTCCTCCAGCCTCTTCCACAGATACGCGCCCGTCTGACGCACATGATCCAGAATATTTCTCTTTTCAAAGATTTCCAGCACCTTGTCGGCAGCGGCGCAGACAAAGGGATTGCCCCCATAGGTGGTCCCGTGGTCTCCCGGCACCATGGCCGTGGCCGCTTTCCCGCAGGCAAGGAACGCGCCTATCGGTACGCCTCCGCCAAGAGCCTTGGCGACGCACATCACATCGGGCCTGACCCCGTACCCCTGCCAGGCAAACATCTCTCCGCTGCGGCCCATCCCGCACTGGATCTCGTCCAGGATCAGCAGCATATCGTTCTTATCGCAGAGGTCGCGGACGCCCTTTAAGAATTCCGCGTCGGCCGGATAGATCCCGCCCTCTCCCTGGATCGTTTCCATAATGACCGCGCAGGTGTTTTCGTTCACCAGGGCCTTCACGCTTTCCAGATCATTGAAATCGGCGAACCGCACACCGGGGAGCAGCGGCGCAAAAGGCTCCCGATAGTGATCGTTCCCCGTCACGGACAGGGCCCCCAGGCTGCGCCCGTGGAAGGAATTATTCATGGCAATGATCTCATGACCGCCGCGGCCGTCCCGGTTGAACGCATACCGTCTGGCGATCTTAAGCGCTCCCTCTACGGCCTCCGTTCCGCTGTTGGTGAAAAAGACGCGGTCCATTCCCGACGCCGCCAGAAGCTTTTCCCCGGCGTCGATGGCCGGCTGGTTATAGAACAGATTGGAAATGTGCAGAAGCTTCCCCGCCTGATTCTCCAGCGCCGCGGTGTATTCCGGGTCGTTATAGCCCAGACCGCAGACCGCAATGCCCGCGCCGAAATCCAGGTATTCTTTTCCTTCCGTGTCATAGAGGAACACGCCTTTTCCGTGGTCGAAGATCACGGGGAAACGGTTGTAGGTCTTGTAAAGGATCTGTTCCGCCTTCTCTATGGTCTGTTTCGTATCGTCAAATGCGCTCATTGCGCCGCACCTCCCTCCGTTTTCTCCTCCGGGTGGAAATACCGCTCTTCCTTGGAATTGAGAATGGCGGTTCCAATACCCTTATTCGTAAAGATCTCCAGCAGCAGACAGTGCGGGATCCTTCCGTCCAGAATATGCACCCGGGACACGCCCTCCCGGATCGCGTCCACGCAGTTCTGCAGCTTGGGAAGCATACCGCCGCCCAGGGCGCCGCTGTCCACGAATTTCTGGGCGTCGTCCACCAGAAGCTCCGAGATCAGCGTGCTCTTGTCGCTGAAATCCCGGTACAGCCCCTCCACATCCGTCAGGAATGCCAGCTTCTCCGCCTTCACCGCCTTGGCGATGGCGCAGGCTGCATCGTCGGCGTTGATGTTGTAGCTGAGGTAATTGTCGTCATAGCCGATGGGGCAGATGATCGGCAGGAAATCCTTTTCCAGCAGATCGTAGATCACCTTCGGGTTCACTTCCCTGATCTCTCCGACGAAGCCGATATCCTCGCCGCCGGAGTATTTCCTGTCGCACTTCAGCATCATGCCGTCCTTCCCGCTGATGCCGACGGCCTTCACGCCCAGCTCGTTGACCAGCTGGACCAGGCTTTTGTTCACCTTGTTCAGCACCATCTCGGCGATCTCCATCGTTGCCTCGTCGGTCACCCGAAGACCGTTCACAAAATGGGGCTCCATCCCCACCTTGTTCACCCACCTGCTGATCTCCTTCCCGCCGCCGTGAACAATGATCGGCTTGAAGCCGACCAGCTTGAGAAGCACCACGTCCTGAATGACGCAGCGCTTCAGCTCCTCATCGACCATGGCGCTTCCTCCGTATTTGACGACGATGATCTTGCGGTTGAAGCGCTGGATGTAGGGAAGCGCTTCGACGAGAACCGCGGCTTTCTGCATGATGTTCTGATCCAAATCCATTTTGTTCTCTCCTATTTCCATATCGGCTTCCGGGCGGCGCCGAAAGCGGGAATCTTTCATCGATCCGCCGGTTCTTCGGCCCATGCCCTTCTGCCGTCCTATGACGTGCCCGTTTTTGCGGGGATCCCATTGTCCGCTCTCCCCGCGGGTCTTCTATGAGCGGTAATCGGCGTTGATCTTCACATAATCGAAGGTCAGGTCGCATCCCCATGCCGTCGCGGCCGCGTTTCCCATCTTGATATCGGCAATGGCGGTCACCTCCGGCTCGGAGAGGATCTTCGTGGCCTCCTCCTCGCTGTAGTCCGCCGCGACGCCGTTTTCGATGATCTGAAGACGCCCGGCGGCGCTCTCAAAGAAAAGATCCACCTTCTCCGGGTCGAACTGCGCGCCGGAATATCCCATGGCGCAGAGGATGCGGCCCCAGTTCGCGTCGTGGCCGAAAATGGCGGCCTTGGTCAGGTTCGACGTGATCACCGACTTGGCAAGCGTCACCGCCTGGGCCTTCGTCTCGGCTCCAATGACCTTCACCTCGAAGAGAGCCGTGCAGCCCTCGCCGTCGCCGGCGATCTTCTTCGCCAGGGTTTCATTGACATAGTGAAGGGCCGCCTTAAACGCCTCATAATCCGGCCCCTTCTCCGTGATCGGCACATTGCCCGCCAGGCCGTTGGCCAGCAGAAGGACCGTGTCGTTGGTGGAGGTGTCTCCGTCCACGGAGATCATGTTGTAGGTATCCTGTACGTCCTCGCTGAGAGCCGCCTGCAGCAGCTCCCTGGAGATGGCCGCGTCGGTAGTCACAAAGCTCAGCATCGTGCACATATTGGGGTGGATCATGCCGGAGCCCTTGCACATCCCGCCTACGGTCACGACCGCTCCGCCGATCTCCACCTGAACCGCGGCCTCCTTCTTTTTCGTGTCGGTGGTCATGATCGCCTTCGCGGAAGCCGTTCCGGCCGCGATGCTGCCGTCAAGCTCCGGCGCCATCATCTTTACGCCGTTCACGATCCGGTCGATGGGCAGCTGCATCCCGATAACGCCGGTGGAGGCCACCAGGACCGCGTCCGGCGCTACGCCCAGGATCCGGGCCGCCGCGTCGGCCGTGGCCTTACAGTAGCCGTAGCCCTCCTCGCCGGTGCAGGCATTGGCGATGCCCGCGTTGATGACCACCGCCTGGGCCGCGGGCGCGTGGTTTACGATCTCCTGGTCCCATTTGACCGGAGCCGCCTTCACGATGTTCGTGGTAAATGTGCCCGCCGCAGCACAGGGCTTCTCGCTGCAGATCAGGGCCATATCCGTCCGGTCCTTATATTTGATTCCCGCCGCGGCGGCCGCCGACCGGAAGCCCTTGGCGGCCGTCACGCCGCCGTCTATGTACTTCAGTTCCGTCATCGTTCTCTCCTTCTCAGCCCTTCAGTCCCCGCGCCTGGCGGTCCATATCCTCGATCACGATATCATAGATCTCGCCCAGAGTGGAGCAGTATTCCAGAACCTTCCAGGGCTCATTGGTATGAAAATGGATCTTGATCAGCTCCTCGTCGCCTACGGCCAGCAGACAGTCGCCCTGAAAATGCTCCGTAAAATAGTCGCTGATCACATCCTCATCGAGATCGTTTCCTTCAATTAAAAGCTGCGTGTCATACCGGAATTCCAGCATAGTCAAATCCTCCTTTTGAATTATTCCACAAATTTTGTGATGTTCTCTTCATTCAGGATCAGGTCGTACACATTTACGTCCTCCCGCTCGGTCCAGCCCAGAGAGCGCCAAAACAGGTTGCCCACCTCGTTCTTTTTAAACGCGATCAGCGTCACCTTGCTGATCCCTTCCTCGCGGAGCGCCCGCAGGGCGTAGCGGACCATCTTATAGCCCACGCCGTGTTTGCGGTAGCTTTTCTCCACGCATACATGGTAAAAGCAGGCCGTCCTTCCATCGTGTCCGCACATGATCGCGCCTACGATCCGTCCGTTCTGCTCCGCCACCACGCTGGTCGTCGGATTGCGCCGGATGAAGCGCTCCACACCCTCCCGGGAATCGTCGATGCTGCGGATGCCGAAGCCCGAAATCCCTGTCCAGAGTGCGTATACCTTGTCATAATCCTCCATCGTCATCTCCCGGATGATGATGCTCATGGTTCCCGGCATATCCTGCCCCTCAACTTTCTCTGTCCCCGCACCGTTCGTTTCCGGCCCGTTTACGGAAATACCGGGATCTGTTTAAGACCCGTATTCTCCGGAAGCCCGAACATAAGATTCATATTCTGTACAGCCTGTCCGGCCGCACCCTTTACCATATTATCGATCGACCCCATCATCACCAGGCGGTTGGTCCGCTCGTCGATCTGGAACGCGATGTCGGCGAAATTGCTCCCCTCGACCCACCGCGTCTGGGGAACGAGCCCCGGCTTCATCACGCGGACAAAATATTCGTCCGCATAATATTTATCATAAGCGGCCTTCACCTCTTCCGCCGTCACCGGCCCCGTAAGAGACGCATAAGCGGTCACCAGGATCCCCCGGTTCATGGGTACCAGGTGCGGCGTAAAGCTGATCGTCACCGGTCTGCCCGCTGCATAGGAAAGCTGTTCTTCAATTTCCGGCGTGTGCCTGTGAGTGGCTACTCCGTACGGCTTCATGCTCTCGTTGACCTCGCAGTAAAGGCTCGGGACCTTGGCGCTCCGGCCGGCCCCGGAGGTGCCCGATTTAGCGTCTATGATAATGGTATCCGTGTCGATGAGCTTCTCCCGGACCATGGGGTAGAGCGTCAGGAACGCGCAGGTCGGATAACAGCCCGGATTCGCGATGAGCCTGGCTCCCCGTATCCTGTCCCGGTTGATCTCCGGCAGACCGTAAACCGCCTCGGGAAGAAACCGGGGCGCAGGATGCGGGATCTGATACCATTTCTCGTATACGTCCGCATCCTTGAACCGGAAGTCGGCGCTCAGATCTATGACTCTGGCCTTCTGAAGGATCTCCTCCGTCATCTGGGAAGCGCAGAATCCCTGCGGGGTAGCCGTAAAGATCACGTCCGCCAGATCCGCAAGTCCGGCCATATCGTCATCCCTGCAGGTCTCGTTCGTCAGATGAGCCACATTTCTGTAAATATATGAAAAGTCCTCTCCGACATAGCTTTTGGAACCGTACCATACGATCTGGACATCCTCCCGCTGCAAAAGCAGCCGCACCAGCTCCGCGCCCGCGTATCCGGTCGCACCGATAATTCCCGCCTTTATCATTGCAGTATCCTCCGTTCATCTGGCCCTTTGTTTTGTTGGCGCTATTCATTATAATAACTTTCCGCCGGAATGGGAAGCCCCTTTCCGCATTTTTTTCGCGTCCGGCGGGCCGCCGTGCGCCCCGTTATCTCCCTTTGCCGGGAACATTTTCATAATTATACATTATCAAAGCATAATATGCAATCATTTTTTTGTTTTTCCCTCTCCGGGCCCCTCTGAGCGCTCTGTCCGCTCAAACCGCCGCAATCCCGACGCAGGAATTTATATGGTATTTTTATTTTCTGCTTGCATTTCTCCGGAAAATGTTGTATATTTATGAGCGTTGCTACAGGAAATCTGGATTCAGGAGGATATGGATATGAAGGAAAAGGTAATACTTGCTTATTCCGGCGGTCTGGATACCACGGCGATCATCCCGTGGCTGAAAGAACATTTTGATTATGAAGTGATCTGCTGCTGCATCGACTGCGGCCAGGGAAACGAGCTGGACGGTCTTGAGGAGCGCGCCAGGCTCTCCGGCGCTTCCAAGCTCTACATCGAGGATCTCGTCGACGATTTCTGCGACAACTACATTGTTCCCTGTGTGCAGGCAAACGCCGTTTACGAGAATAAATATCTTCTCGGCACCTCCATGGCACGTCCCGCCATCGCCAAGCGGCTGGTGGAGATCGCGCGCAAGGAGGGAGCCTCCGCCATCTGCCACGGCGCCACCGGCAAGGGCAACGACCAGATCCGTTTTGAGCTGGGGATCAAGGCGCTGGCTCCGGATCTCAAGATCATCGCTCCCTGGCGCATGACCGACATCTGGACCATGAAATCCCGCGAAGACGAGATCGAATACTGCCGCCAGCACGGCATCAATCTCCCGTTTTCGGCGGACAACAGCTACAGCCGCGACCGCAACCTGTGGCATATCAGCCACGAGGGTCTGGAGCTGGAGGATCCGGCCAACGAGCCCAACTACGACCATCTGCTTGTCCTTGGCGTCACCCCGGAGAAGGCGCCCGACGAGCCCGAATATGTGACCATGACATTTGAAAAGGGAATCCCCACCAGCGTCAACGGCGAAAAGATGAAAGTTTCCGATATCATCCGCACGCTCAACAAGCTGGGCGGCAAGCACGGCATCGGCATCGTGGACATCGTTGAGAACCGCGTGGTCGGCATGAAATCCCGCGGCGTATACGAGACTCCCGGCGGGACGATCCTGATGGAGGCCCACGCCCAGCTGGAAGAGCTGGTTCTGGACCGTGCCACCATGGAGGTCAAGAAGGATATGGGAAACAAGATGGCCCAGATCGTTTACGAGGGGAAATGGTTCACTCCCCTGCGCGAGGCCGTCCAGGCTTTCGTGGAGTCCACCCAGAAATATGTGACCGGAGAAGTAAAATTCAAGCTCTATAAGGGCAATATCATCAAGGCGGGAACCACTTCCCCGTACTCCTTATACAGCGAATCCCTCGCCTCCTTCACTACCGGCGACCTGTACGACCATCACGACGCCGAAGGCTTCATCACCCTGTTCGGACTTCCGCTCAAGGTACGCGCCATGAAGATGGCCGAGATCGAAAAGGCCGGAAAATAATATCTCCCGGCTAGAGCCCCCTCGGGGGCTCTTTTCTTATGGCCGAAGCCCGCGCATAAATGGCCGGACTGCAAATATAATTATGGTAGAACTTCCGGGATTCCGGAAAGGAGATGCCCATGGACCCTTCTGCCAACCTTTCTCACCTGTCCCCTCTCGCCTCCTACGGGTGCAGCTGCTTCACCTGGGACACCTTAAGCGGCTCCCATCTGCTGGGCCGTACCTACAACCACGCGGGCAATCTGAGCGGGTTCCGGATCGCCGCGCTGCCCCGCCGCTTCCGCATCCGCCTGGAAACGCAGGGCAGCACGGTTTTTTACGCGGTCTCCCGCTTTTCCTGTCTTGGCATGACGGTAAAGGATCCGGCGTTTCCTTTTCTCTTCGACGGAGTCAATGAGCTGGGGCTGTGCTGCGCCGTTCTTCACTATCCGGACTCCGCCGTCCGGACCGGTCTCTCTTCCGGCGAGACGGCGCTGTCCCTTTCGGGTCCCGGGTTCCATCCCGGCCAGCCGGATCCTGCTCCGGAGGACGCCCGGATCCGGATCCACCCCTGCCTGCTTCCCGGGTATCTTCTGGGGCAGTGCGCGGACACGGAAGAGATCGTTCCCATCATGGAATCGATCGTCCTGGCGGATCATCCGGGAGACAGCGAGACGCCCGCGGTCCACTACCTGTTCACGGACACCAGGGGCAGATCGGTTATCCTGGAACCGGACGCTGACGGACTTCACATCTACAAAAACAGCGTGGGCGTCATGACCAACAGTCCGGGGTACCCGTGGCACATGAACAATCTGCGCAATTACATATCCGTATCCAATCTTCGTTCTCAGCCACAGAATATTCTCGGACTGGAAATGCCCCCGTTCGGGGACTGCCAGGGCGGGGGGTTCGGCCTTCCCGGGGACTACTCCTCGCCCTCCCGCTTTGTACGCCTGGCCATGTTCAAAAACTACGCCGTAAAAGGGCGGAATGAGCCTGAGGGCGTCATGCGGATGTTCCACACATTTTCATGCGTAGACGTTCCGGACGGGATCCTGAAGCTGTCGTCCGATGCGGAGCTGTACGAACAGACCCTGGGGATCAGTGTGATCTGCGCGGAAAGCCGCACCTACTACTTCTCCGCGGCCTCCAACCGCCGGGTCTGCGCCGTCCGTCTTCCCTCCGGGGGCGCCTTTACACAGCCCTCCTACTATGACCTCCCTGTGGAAACAGACATCACATATTTGAACGGGCCGGAATAAAAACCATACACATTTCCGGTATTCTGTGCTATAATGAGCATGAATTTCATAAAGGAGCGCAGCCTATGCACACAATAAACCGAAACAGCCCCTGCTGGTGCGGCAGCGGGCTCAAGTATAAAAAATGTCATTATGATTTCGATCAGAAGCTGAATGTTATCCGCAGCCAGGGCCATATCGTTCCGGATCACGACATCATCAAAACCCCCCGCCAGATCGAGGGCATCCGGGAGAGCGCCAAGGTCAATATCGCGGTGCTGGATTATGTGGCGGAGCACATCCGAGCCGGCATTACCACGGAGGAGATCGACCGGTGGGTCTTTGAACAGACCGCAAGATACGGCGCCGTCCCCGCTCCTTTGAATTATGAGGGATTTCCCAAGAGCGTCTGTACCTCCATCAACGAGGTGGTCTGCCACGGGATCCCGTCTTCCGAAGAGGTCCTTAAAGACGGCGACATCATCAATGTGGACTGCTCCACCATACGAAACGGTTACTATTCCGATTCCTCCCGGATGTTCCTGATCGGGGACGTATCCGAAGAAAAGCGCAGGCTGGTGGAGGTCACGAAAAAGGCGATGGAGCTGGGGCTCGAGCAGGTGAAGCCCTGGGGATTTTTGGGAGATATGGGACAGGCCGTTAACGACTATGCTTCGGCCAACGGTTTCAGCGTTGTCCGCGATATCGGCGGCCACGGAGTAGGGCTCAGCTTCCACGAGGAGCCGTGGGTCAGCTATGTATCCTCCAGGGGAACCGATATGCTGATGGTTCCGGGGATGATGTTTACCATAGAGCCCATGATCAATCTGGGAACGTGGGAAGTGACCATCGACGAAGGCGACGGCTGGACGGTCCGCACGGCGGACGGGAAACCGTCCGCCCAGTGGGAGATCCAGGTGCTTGTAACAGAAGACGGACATGAAGTGATCGCTTACTGAGCGGTCACTTTTCCGTTTTACAGGGGAGCGGCGGAAAGCCGCGTCCCTCCGAAATACGCTATCTCAGGGCTTTCTTTTTCCATCCGCCCAGCTTGTAGAAAAACGCGGTGATCACCGCTCCCAGCACCCAGGAGCTCAGAAGAGAGATCCAGAGACATTCATAGCGGCCCTGGGGAAGCTGCGGCGTTCTGGTCATCCAGGCGATCCCGTATGCCAGCGGGACACGGATCACAACCGTCGTCAGAAGGGAGATCCACATGGGAGTCATGGTATCTCCCGCTCCCCTCATGACTCCGGAAAGGCTCTGCGTCACGGCCATAGCGATATATCCGACCGCCAGAATCTTCATCATATTGGCGCTGAGGATAACAAGTTCCTCGGTCTGGGTAAAAATGGCCATCAGGTAACGGCCAAACAGAAGGATCGCTCCTGTGACCAGAGCGGAGGTCGCGACCGCGATCAGAGTGCCCTGGAGCGCTCCCTTCCTGACCCGGTCAAAATCTCCCGCTCCCACATTCTGCCCGGCAAACGTGGTCATCGCCGTGCCAAATGAAAAGTTGGGCATCATCGCAAATCCGTCCACTCTCATGATGATCACGTTGGCGGCGATCACCATCTCTCCGAAGCTGTTGGTCAGAGACTGTACCACTACCATAGCCAGGGAAAAGATCGCCTGCGTGACCCCGGAGGGCAGGCCCAGGCGCAGGACCGTGCTCATGGTCCCGTCCGGCTTTAAATACCGGAGTTTCAGATCAAACAGATCCGTCATTTTCCGAAGCTTGAATACGCAGAGGATCGCGGAGATCATCTGGGCGATGACCGTTGCCAGCGCCACGCCGGCAACACCCATATTCAGGCCCGCAACGAACCACAGGTCGAGGGCGATATTGATCACTGTGGCGATCAGAAGATAGACCAGAGCGGACACGGAATCCCCGAGCCCCCTCAAAATCCCGCACAGGATATTGTAATACGCCAGTCCCGCATTGCCCCACAAAAGGATCATCAGATAATCGGAGCACCAGTCGATGATGCTCGCCGGAGTGTCCAGGAGTTCCAGCACGGGACGAATGGCAAAGGTTCCCGCGGCGATCAGCAGGATAACCGAAAGAAACGTCAGCGTAATGGAGCTTCCGATGGTCCGGGACAGGTTTTCCCGGTCCCTCGACCCGTAATACTGGGACACCATGATGCTGGCCCCCATGGAGATCCCCACGAACAGGACCAGAAGGAGGTTGAATATGGGGCTTGCGCTTCCCACGGCCGCCAGGGCGTTGTCGCCCACATAGCGCCCGACCACGATGCTGTCCACCGTGTTGTAAAGCTGCTGGGCAATATTGCCGATCAGCATGGGAACCGTAAACAGGACGATCCTTTCCCACGGACGCCCCTTTGTCATATCCACCTGTCCGAAAAGACGTTCTATTTTCTCGAGCATGAATCTCACCTTTTCCTGATTGTAGTCACCGGCACTCCATATGGGCCGTATCTCCTATCTTAATGCTTTTTCAGGAAATATACAAGCAGAATTTTACTCGATTCTCATGATTGCTTTCTGCCGCGCCCGGAAGCGCCGGGAGATCCGGAACGCCGCATATTCGAGCGGCCCTTCGGAGGATGCCCGCAAAAGGGTTGGACCCTCCTTGTCGATCACGCCGGATACGGCCAGAAGCTCGTCTCCTATCCGGATCAGCTCTCCCGCCGTATCCGTGCTGCCGAACAGCGCGTCGGAGAGGTCCTTCGTCAGGATGCAGGCTCCGGCCTCCGTCCCGGCAGGAAGGGCATAGTCCCCGGACAGGATCCCCGCCGGACTCACCAGCGCCGCATTTCCGTACACGGCGATGACCCCCGCGGTCGTTTTCCTTCCCGTGCTTACGGAGACGATCTGCGCCGTCCGCTCGATCCTCCACCCCGCCATATCCAGGATCCCGCTCTCTCTGTCTTTTTCCTCCTTCTCCCATTGCATCATCCGGGCCACATCGATCCCCAGCCCCCTCAGATCCTCCTCCACCCGGCACGGGACGGCAAAATAATAGCCCCAGAGCGCGGCCAGGCTCATCACGAGGATCCCCGCGGCCAGGAATATATCCGCCGCGCGCCCCAGCAGCCGCCGCACGGTCATTTGCGGCGCGGCTTCCGTTCTTTCCTTTTTTCTCCTTATGATCCGTCCCGTATTTTCATTCTCCATCTTCCATACCGCCTCCCGCGCTTCTGATCCGTGCCGGTCACCGGGAAAGCTCCTCCACCGGTCTTACCCGCTCTCCCCCGAATACCGCCTGATCGCCGGCAACGATCAGTCTGTCCGAAGTATTAAACGCTCCGTCCACGGCCGCCTCCGATTCTCCCTGATATTCCACGCGCACTTCGACCCGCTCCGCGACAAATTCCTCGCCGAGGATCGCGTTTCTGCCCCGCACCGCCAGGCAGTAATATCCGCCTGAATCTTTTCTCAGGGCCGCGGCAGGGATCACTTTCGGATACGAATCGGACTGTTTCCTGCAGGAATAGGAGGTTACCGTCCCAATAGGCAGGTTCAGCTCCGCGAGCTCCGCCCGGAATGTCCCCGTATCCTCCCCCATCAGGTTCATGCTTTCAATGCGCGCCTCCACGCTCCTGCTGCTTCCGGGGATCGAAACGGAAATCAGATCCCCGACCATGAGGCTCTGGCCCTTTTTGTCAAATTCCGCCTCGAATATCAGGCTCCCGTATGCTATGGCGACACGCTCCTCTCCGCTTCCGGTGCGCCCCTTCACGATTTCCTGCATGACCACCGTTCCGTCCCTGTCCGCAAAGACCTTCCCGCCGGAAGCGATCAGCTCTTCGATCCGCGCGGACTCATCCCGGATGCTTTCGATATCCAGCTCCAGAAGCCTGTGGTCGATGCCGGCCATCCTTTCCTGCTGCTGCTTTGTCAGGCGGGCGTACTCATCGCCCTTTTTTGCCTGTTCCAGCTCCCACTGAGCCTGCTCCACCGCCCGTTCCAGGGCGTCCTCCTTTTCCTCCTGCACCTTCCACAAATCTTCTTCCTGTTTCAGCTCCGACTCATAGGATTCCTTCACGGAATCCTGCGCGCTCGTCAGTCCTCTCCGGATCCTGTCATACTGATCGTTCAGAAGATCGGAGCGGTATTTGATCTCGCTGATTTTAAGCTGCCAGCTGCGCTTCAGTGATTCCAGATCCTCCTTCTTTTCCGCAAGCTCCTTTTCCAGCGCTTCCCTCTCTCCTCCCGATGCGTTCCCCGGTGTGGCGATGCCCGCGTTTCCCGGGGAATCTCCCGTATTTCCCGGTCCGGGCCCGCCTCCGAGGGCAGCGAGCTTCTCCTCCAGGTCCGCGATCACCCTTTCTGCCTCCCGGACCTCGGAGTCGCGCGAGAGCTGAGCGGTTTTCAGCTCGGTGGAAACCGACTGCCTCTGCCTGTCCTGATCCTGCAGCAGCTCGTCCTCGGTCATATCCAGACTGTCTTTATAGGTTCCGTCGATCTTTTTAAGGTTCGCGTTATGGCGCTCCAGCGCCTCGTCGTACTCCTTCTGACCGCGGGACAGCTCCTCCTGGGCCAGGATCAATTCTCTGGCGGCCAGCTCCTCCTGCGTAGTCTGGGCATACTGCTCCGAAGAGATCTCGTTTTTCTCCAGGCTGAGCAGAAGTCTTGTCTCCTCCTGCTCCAGCTCCTTCTGCTTTTCCAAAAGCGAATCCATCTGATAGCGGAACAATTCATCCCCCTGGCTGACCACGCTTCCGTCCGAAACGGCCACCGACTCCACCCTGAGTCCCGGGTAAGTGCAGATAACGGCTGTCTCCTTTTCCTTTACGGTCCCGCTTCCCGTGACCACGGTCTCCACGGATTTCTGCTTAGCGTACGCGGTCTGCACCTTCGGTACGGTGAAGCTGTCATATATCCTGGAAATCACTGTGCACAGCAGCATGAACAAAAAGAATCCGATCAGTATTTTTCGGTACAGTCCCGATCTCCCGTTCACGATTTTTTCCGCCCCTTCGTTTTATGATTATTATTCTGCAGTTTGTTTTTCTTTTTCGTCATTCCTTTACTCCCGACGCGGCGATCCCCTGCTCCAGCTCGCTCTGCCCGTTCAGATACAGGAGGACCGGGGGCATCATCATCACAATGCCCGCGGCGAACGCCACCGCCGCCTTTTCCTGTGCGATATTCGGGAGATAGAGAGAAAGCGGCCAGAGGGCCATCTCCCTGAGGAAAGCTACCGGCTGCTCCAAAGCGTTCCAGTTGTCAATAAAGCCCAGAAGCAGCGCCGTCACGATCCCGGGATATCCGGACGGAAGCCCCACATAGAAAAACGCCCTTATTTCTCCGGCTCCGTCCAGATAGGCCGCCTCCAAAAGCGCGTCCGGTATCGTTTCAAATGACTTTGTCATGATAAATACCGGAAAAGCAGCGAATATCCCGGGAAGGATCAGAGCCAGATGGGTATTCAGCAGCCCCAGCCTGTCAAGCACCAGGTAATTGGAAACCTGGGTGACCTGAAAAGGAAGCACCATAAGCAGAACATACAGGAAAAATATCGGCTTTTTCCCCGGGAAGGAAAACCGGGCAAAGGCCCAGGCCGCAGGCGCTCCGACCAGAAGCTGTCCCGCCAGGGCGGGAATCACCTGGATGCAGGAATTCCAGAACATGACAAAGAACCCCGGGGAGCGGAACAGGAGCTCCGCAAAGGGAGCGGCGGACGGATAGGACGGCAGGAGCGCGGCGCGCACCGCTTCTCTTCCTGTCCCGAGCGGCTCCGCATATCTATAGATGAGCTCATCCTCCGGCATAAACGACGCCGCGGCCATCAGGAGAATGGGAAGCCATACCAGAAGACAGACCAAAACACAGAGTATGTTCCGCAGGCAGAGTTTTCCTCTTCGCCCGCCCGCAAAAGCAGAAGCCGATTTTTCTTTTCGCACTCTCCTCATGAATGAATCCTCTCCCCGCCGCTCGGATGTATTTTGTCCCGCGCCGCGCGGCTGCCCTTTCATTGCCGCGTCAGACTCTCTTCCGGATCCTTCCGACCGTTCCGGCTGCCGCGGCAATCGCCAGCGCCGCCGCTACCAGAAGCATGGAGCCGGTACACATATTCTGAATGTCCAGCGTCAGAAACCAGTGGCTGAACAGATGCGGGATCATATAAATGCTCATATTCGGATAGGATCCGGCAAGCAGATATGCTTCCCGGTAAACCCGGAAGGCATTGACCACGGAAAGGATCAGCACCAGCCCGAAGGTTCCCGTCAGCCCCGGAAGCGTGATATAGCGAAGCCGTCCCCAAAGTCCCGCGCCGTCCACTCTGGCCGCGTCATAGAGGCTCTCCGGAATGGCCGCCAGACCCGCAAGCCACAGCAGCAGGTCGTAACCTGCGTTCTTCCATATATAGGTTACAACAAGCACCGGGAACGCAAAATCACTGTTTACCCAGTCTATCTCCCAGGCCCCCGTAACCTGTGCGGTCCCGGCCGCGGCTGCCCCTGCTCCGGCCGCTCCCGATCCTCCGGCTGCCCCCGCAAGCCGGTTCAGCAGCTCATTTAACAGCCCGTCCTGGCAGAAAACGATCTTCCAGACCAGCACCATGGCCGCCACCGGGATCACCATCGGGAGCACAAGCGTGGTCTTGTATAGATTCCCTTTTCCGTCTCTTCTGAAGATCAGCAGCGCAAGCATAAAAGAGATCAGCATCAGAAGCGGCAGGCAGACCGCCAGAAATCGGACCGTGTTGGCGGCAGCCAGCCGGAACGCGGCATTCGCGCAGACCGAAGCGTAATTTGCCAGCCCCACATTCGCCCGTCCCATGGAATCCAGGAAGGAGCGGCGGACCACATCGACGAACGGGACCGCGGTAAACACCGTCACGCCCGCCAGGCTGGGCGCCAGGAAAAACCAGGCTGCCCGCGCCTGACGGCGGCGGATGCCGCGCTTCTGCCGCCAGCTTCCGTTTCGAAGCAGTTCCGATTTCTTCTGTTTCATATTGTCAAGTTTGTTCATCGGAACTGCCCCTTTCTTCTATATTTCCATGTCCACTAAACCACATATCCTACATACCGTTCATCCAACAAGTTACCACTTCCATCGGCATTTTTCATTCTCTCTCCGCCTGGTACAGCATCACCTGCTGCTCGACGGCGGACGCCGCCTGCTCGACGGAGATCTTTCCGTCAAGGCAGTCCATGGAACCGCTCACGACCATTCCCAGAAGCGTCTGGTTCACGTTCACCGGCTGGCGGACGCTCTCGATCAGCCCCCGCAGCTTCGCCCGCATCTCCGCATTCGGATACACGGCGTCGGCGGTGTAGTCCCAATTATTAAAACCCATACCGAAGGAGATCCCATTTCCTTCCATCGCAAACATGGCGTCCAGTCCCGCGACGCTCACCGGGAAACCGTCGTAGAGGTTCTCCTTCTGCACATCCGCGGAGAAGATGCATTTCACAAATTCCTTCGCCAGATCCGGATTGGCCGTCGCCCGGTTGATGCCGATGAGTCCGCTCGGGAAATAGATCCCGTTCACCAGATCCGCGACGGCATCGGGATGGTTCGTCAGAAATGTCACCGGATAGCCGAAGTCGGAAATATTTTCCATCTTCTCAATGCCGCTGGCCGCCAGCCCCGCGTCGAAGAAGATAGCGTTGCCCTTGATACCCAGAGGCGCCACGCGGTTGCTCACATGGACGTCTTCCTGCTCCTGCTCGGTAAAGGTCTCCTTGGCCCCGCTGGCTTCCGCCAGGGCCTTCGCCGCCTCCAGATACGTGACGAGTGTCCCGTGGTCGAGACTTAAGCCGTCCGCGCCGAAGATCTCTGAATAGTGCAGCACCGCCAGCTCCCGCAGGATCGACTCATAGGTATCCGCCCACTGGAGCGGTTTGTCTCCCCGATAATCGCGGATGCCCTCCAGGGTCTTCCACGCCTCCACCGCGTCCGCATTTCCCAGGGCAAAGGGTACCTGGATCCGGGCCGGCATCTGGTAAATGCCTCCGTCCGCCTCGGTATAGCCTTCCGTCACCTGCGCGAGAAGCGGCGTCTCCTGTTGGATCTGATCGAACAGCTCCCGCATATCCATCAGCACGCCCTTCGCCTTATAGGAATCGGCGGGCAGGCCGTCCAGAACGAATACGTCGGCGCCTTTGCCGTTTAAGATCTCCGTGTTCAGCGCGCGGATCGTGTCGTCCGAGATCGTGGAAACATTGGTGTCCGTCTCCGTCGCGCAGCGCACGTCCACGAACACGTCCGGGTTCTCCTCCTGGAAGACGGAAGCGGCCTGGCGGACCGTGGCGTTATCGGTTAAGCTGTAGACTGTAAGCGTGTAGCGTGGGACGCTTGGCATCTCCGGGTCGTAGGTATAATGGCAGACCACGAATCCGGCAAGTCCCCCGTTCGTGTAGCAGCCGTAGAAATCATTATCGTCTCCGGCGCAGAAGGCGCTTAAGTACCGGCTCTGACGGCCCAGGGAGTTTAGTCTTCCATCCATCACCTGCTCCCACAGGGTTCCGCCCTTATTGACATGGAACAGCCCCTTCCCGCTTGCCAGATAGACGCCGCCCTCGCCGTCTCCGAACAGATAATTGCCCTCGCCGTACTGGGTGATCCCGATGCTGTCGTCGAAGGGAATGTCCTCGATCTTCCTGCCGTCGCTTAAGTCGTAGCGGGTGACTCCGTCTTCCGTGACGGTCAGGAATTCATTGCCGTCTATGTAACCGACGCTGGAATCCGAGACGGCCGGGAAACGCGCCATACTGAAAAGCATCGCGCCGTCGGGGCGGTAGCAGTA
>CANRGP010000004.1 GCA_947630085.1 uncultured Lachnospiraceae bacterium | reverse complement strand
GGCAACGCCCTGACCGCGGAAGACCATTACAATGACGCCTGCATCATCAAGGAGCTGGGAGCCAACACGATCCGTCTGGCCCATTATCAGCACTCACAGGATTTTTATGATGCCTGCGATGCGCTTGGATTTATCGTATGGGCGGAGATCCCGTTCATCAGTGTGTTCAACAAGGACCCCGAGGCCCACTTAAACTGCATCAGCCAGATGAAGGAGCTGATCGTCCAGAATTACAACCATCCGTCGATCTGCTTCTGGGGCGTTTCCAATGAGATCCTGATCGGAGGCATTTCCGAAAAGCTGGTGGAGAACCATAAGGAGCTGAATGCCCTGTGCAAGGAGATGGATCCCACAAGGCTTACCACGATCGCCCATGTGTCGATGACGCCTCTTGACAGTCCTCTCCATCACATCACGGATGTGGAGAGCTACAACCACTATTTCGGATGGTACGGCGGCAGGATGGAGGACAACGGACCCTGGCTGGATCATTTCCATGAGGTGCATCCGGACATCTGCCTGGGACTTTCCGAGTACGGCTGCGAGGGCATCGTTACATATCACGGCCCGAACCCGGCCTGCAAGGACTACAGCGAGGAATATCAGGCGCTGTACCATGAGCATATGGCGAAGGTGCTTGCCGAGCGTCCCTGGATCTGGTCGAGCCATGTATGGAATATGTTCGATTTCGGCTGTGCGGCCCGTGACGAGGGCGGCGTGGCAGGAAGGAACAACAAGGGCCTTGTGACCATGGACCGCATGACGAAGAAGGACAGCTACTACGTCTATCAGGCATACTGGACGACACAGCCTATGGTGCATCTGTGCGGACGCCGCTATGCGCAGCGGGCCGGCGAGACCACCGAGGTCCGCGTCTATTCCAACCAGCCGTCGGTTTCCCTGTATCTGAACGGAGAGAAGGTGGCTGAGAAGCAGGCGGACAAGGTTTTTGTGTTCACCGTGGAGCTGGCGGACGGATTTAATACGCTGGTGGCCGATGCCGGCACGGTAAAGGACAGCATTACGCTTGAAAAGGTGGAGAAGGAACCGGCGATCTATGTGCTTCCGGAAGTCAGCGAGCGCGCGGAGGGCGTGGCGAACTGGTTCCAGCTGGCCGGCGATCTTGACCTGAAGGCGCCTATGGAATTCCCGGAGGGCAAGTACAATGTGAACGACTCCATGGAGGAGATCGCAAAGTCGGAGGAGGCGCTGAAGATTGTCGCCGAGGCCATCCGGCTGACCATGAATATGAAAGTGTCGGTCGGGGAAGGAATGTGGGACATGATGAAGAGCATGGCTCCGAAGGCTATGGTGGATATGGCCGGTTCAATGGCCCCCGACGGCTTTTTGGAGAGCCTGAATGCGAAACTCATACAGATCGACAAGGTCTGACAAAATGTGAATAAGACCGCCGGCCGGTGTGCTTTCCGGCCGGCGGCGGAGTAAAGAAGTGGAGGCGAAAACCGTATGGCAAAGAAAGCAAGCGACAACATCCGCTATTACCGCAACCCTCAGGGAGCGACGGTTTCCGTGGTCAGCAGGCGCGTGATCCAGCGGGACGGCCTGTATTTTAAAGACATTGACGGCACGGGAGAGGTTTCGCCGGTCAATGACTGGCGTTTGCCTGCGGGGGAGAGAGCGGCGGCCTATGTCAGGCGCCTTACCGTAGAGGAAAAGATCGGACAGCTTTTTATCTCCGACTGGCACATGGGAAAATACCCGGCGCAGGGGAATCCGTCGGATCCCGACGGCCCGGGCGATATCCTGCTGGATGAGTCCGGGACGCTGGATGAAGGAGAATTCAGGGGGAGGACCATATTCGGGGAGCAGCATCTGCCCGGGACATCGGTGCTCCTGAAGGAGTGGTTCGCGCGCCATCTGATCCTGCGGGCGAATCCGACGCCGGAGGATCTCGCGGATTTTCTGAACCAGCTTCAGGCAGTGGCGGAGGAATGTGAGCATTTTGTGCCGGTGCTCGCGGCGTCAAATTCCCGCAATGAGAACGGGGAAGTGGTATTCGGCATGAATGACGCGGCCGGCGTGTTCGCTTCCTGGCCGGGGACGCTGGGGATCGCGGCGGCAGTCCGGGGAAGCGGGATCGAAGTCGCCGACCGGTTTGCGGATGCGGTGCGCCGCTCCTGGAACGGAACGGGCCTGCGCAAGGGATATATGTATATGGCGGACGTAATGTCGGATCCCAGGTGGCAGCGCAGCTTCGGGACCTTCGGCGAGGACCCGGACCTGATCTGCGAGATCTGCGGGCATATCATCCCCCGGATCCAGGGAAGCCCGGACGGAGTCACGAAGGATGGCGTCGCCATGACCATAAAGCATTTCCCGGGCGGCGGAGCCCGCGAAAACGGATTCGATCCCCATTACGCCATGGGACAGTGGAACGTGTACCGGACGGAGGGGAGCCTCCGGAAATACCATCTTCCGGCATTCCGGACGGCAGTGGAGTGCAATGTGTCGTCGATCATGCCGTATTATGCTAAGCCGTCCGGGGAGAAGAGCGCGCCGCAGACAGACGGCGACGGCGGGATGATGGAAATGCAGCCCTTCGGCTTTGCCTACAACAGGCCGTTTATCGACGGACTGCTCCGCGGACAGATGGGATTTAAGGGCTATGTCAATTCCGACACGGGTATCGTCCACAACATGAGCTGGGGCGTGGAGATGCTTGATAAACCGGAGAGGATCGGATTCGCAGTAAACCATGCGGGCGTTGACCTGATCAGCGGACTCTTCGATAACGAATACGGCCGCGAGGCATACAGGCGGGGCAGGGACGGTTATTACGAGACGCATCCGGTACCCGACGGCTTTCGGAAGGAAGACCTTGTGCTGACCGACGAGGCGCTTGACCGGGCGGTGTCCCGTACGCTGACCGAGATGTTTGAACTGGGAATGTTCGACGATCCGTACCGGGATCCGGTGAAGGCGGCGGAGGCGGTTGCCTGCCGGGAAGACTGGCAGCACGCTATGGATGCCCACAGAAAGAGTGTTACGCTTCTGAAAAACGACGGGACGCTGCCTCTTACCGAGGAGAAGCTGAACGGGAAAAAGATATATGTGGAGGCATTTCATAAAAACCGGCAGACGGCCGGCGTCCTGACCGGACAGCTGAAAGGGCTTATGGCCGGAGCCGCGCTTACAGAGGAGCCGTCGGAGGCGGATTATGCGCTCCTCATGATTTTTCCGTCGTCCGGCGAGTATTTCAGCGCTACGCCCGGGTACCTGGAGCTGGATATCTGCGACGGAAAACCTGTGTGCAATGTAGATCAGGAGGGAAAACCCACGGCGCAGACGCATCTGGAGACGACTCTTTCCGGAGCGGGGCGGATCCCGGAGATCGCGGAGGCGGTGCGCGGACACGGGGGAAAGGTGATCATGAATGTGAACTTTACCCTGGCGTGGGAGCTGGGAAATGTGGAGCCCTGCGCGGACGCTCTGCTGGCGGGCTACGACACATATCCCTCGGCGACGCTGGATGTGGTATTCGGACGCTTTGCGCCGACGGGACGGCTGCCGTTCACGCTCCCGCGGGGAGATGAAGTGCTCCGGGTGGATGCGGACGGTGTCTGCATAAGTCCCAACGATGTGCCGGGATACGACAAGGACCGGTATCTTCCGGATTCCATGAAGGATGAGAACGGCAGGGCCTATGCCTATCGCGATACGGCGGGAAATTATTATGAACTGGATTTCGGGCTGCAGTACGGAGTGTAACGGAAGGGGGAATGAAAATGAAAGCATTTATGGATAAGGATTTTCTTCTGTCTACGGAGACGGCGAAGAAGCTCTATCACGAATATGCCGAAAAGATGCCGATCCTGGATTACCACTGCCATATCGATCCCAGGGAGATATACGAGGACCGCAGATTCGGGAACATCACGCAGGTATGGCTGGGCGCGGACCATTACAAATGGCGTCAGATGCGCTCGAACGGCGTGGAGGAGCGATTCATCACCGGCGACGCTCCTGACCGGGAGAAGTTTCAGAAATGGGCGGAGACGCTGGAGATGGCCATCGGGAATCCGCTGTACCACTGGAGCCACCTGGAGCTGAAAAAATATTTCGGCTACGAAGGCTGCCTGAACAGCAGGACGGCGGAAGAGGTATGGAACCTGTGCAATGAGCAGCTGGCGAGGCCGGACCACAGCGCCCGCAGCCTGATCCGGATGTCGAATGTGACGCTGGTGTGCACCACCGACGATCCTGCGGATTCGCTGGAGTGGCATAAGAAGATCGCAGAGGACGATACGTTCGACGTGCAGGTGCTGCCGGCGTGGCGTCCCGACCGGGCGATGAACCTGGAAAAACCGGATTATCCGGATTATCTGGAGCGCCTGAGCGAGGCGAGCGGCGTCAGGGTGAACAGCTTTGCCTCCCTGCTGGAGGCCCTTGACAGGCGGATGGATCATTTCGCGGCCAACGGCTGCCGCGTATCCGACCATGGGCTGGAATATGTGATGTACGATCCCGCCCCGGAGAAGGCGGTCGAGGCGGTCTTTGCGAAACGCCTGGCGGGAGAAACGGTTACGAAACATGAGGAGCATATATTCAAGACCGCTTTCATGGTCGCTATGGGCAGGGCCTATCACAGGAGAGGATGGGTGATGCAGCTCCACTACGGTGTAAAGCGCGACAATAATGAAAGCATATTCCGCAGGCTTGGCCCGGACGCGGGGATCGACAGCATTGCCAGTATGGCTCCGGCGTCGGAAACGGCCGATTATCTGAACGCGCTGGCCGGAACGGACGAGCTGCCCAGAACGATCCTGTATTCCCTGAACCCAATAGACAACGCGGCGATCGGTACGATCATCGGCTGCTTCCAGGATTCGTCCTGTGTCGGCAAGGTCCAGCAGGGAAGCGCCTGGTGGTTCAACGACAACAAGACCGGTATGCTTGACCAGATGACGTCGCTGGCGAACCTCGGACTTCTCGGAAACTTTATCGGTATGCTGACGGATTCCAGAAGCTTCCTGTCCTATACCAGGCATGAATATTTCCGCCGCATCCTGTGCGAACTGATCGGCGGCTGGGTGGAGAACGGGGAATATCCGGCAGATTATGAGGTGCTGGAGAAGATCGTCAAGGGAATCTCTTACAACAATGCCGTGAGGTATTTTGGGTTCGATCTGCAGAAACGGTAATATCTGCACGTTTTTTCTGTATTTTAATATCGAAAATGCTGCGGACTGCCCGCGGAACCATGGTCGATGGCTCTGCGGGCAGTCCGTTCTGAAAGGCGCGGATTACGTAAATTGCACGGTTAGATTACATAAACGGTCATTCCGGATGTTCAAATAGATGATAAAATGTTAGGGAAGCAACAGGCGGAGAAGGCCGTATGGAATATGATCCCGGCTGAAATGATCCGCGAAAAGGAGGAGACTATCTTGAAAAGAAAATTGTGCAGAATAACGGCGGTTCTTTTGTGCCTGGCCATGACGGCCGGCCTGGGCGCCTGCGGCAGGAGGACGGCATCCCCGGAGTCCGGGGGAGAATCCTCACAGCCCGCCGCGGAATCCGCGGCGGCTGCGGAGGCGGGATCCGCAAGCGCAGCAGAAACCGCGCAGCAGGAGGAAGCGGGGGAGCGCGAACCCGCGCTCGTAACCATCTA
Organism: uncultured Lachnospiraceae bacterium; assembly: GCA_947630085.1. Lineage (GTDB taxonomy): Bacteria > Bacillota > Clostridia > Lachnospirales > Lachnospiraceae > UBA3402. The sequence continues at coordinate 45,995 of CANRGP010000004.1, read as the reverse complement.
CTCGACCAACGATATCCATGGAGTTGTGGAAGAGAGCCCTGACGACGGGGTGATCGGACTGCCCATGGTGGCCGGCATAGCCGCTTCCACCGAGAACTCCGTTCTTCTGGATGCCGGGGACGCCACGCAGGGCGCCAGCTTTGCGACTGTCGACACCGGCGCCCATGTGATCGAGGTGATGAATGCCGCGGGATATCAGGCTATGGCCGCGGGAAACCATGAATTTGACTACGGGGCCGACGTGCTTCTCGCCAATGCCGCCAATGCCGCTTTCCCGATCCTTTCTGCCAACACGTTAAAGGACGGGGAGCCGCTTTTGGACAGCCATACCGTTATCGAGACGGCGGGATACCGGATCGGGGTCATCGGCATCACCACGGCCTCCACTTCCGTATCGACAAACCCCGAGAAGCTGAAGGGCATTACATTTGAAAATGAGATCGAAATTGCCAGGGCGGAGATCGAACAGATCTCGGACAGTGTGGACGCGATCGTCCTTCTTGCCCATCTCGGCGATAATCCTCTCGCAACAGATGTCACGTCGCAGCAGCTTCTGGAAGGTCTTGATCCGGAAGACCTCGCGAAAATTGCCGCCGTCATAGACGGCCACAGCCATACGGTGGAGAATACGGTCTGCGACGGGGTCCCGATCATCCAGGCCGGTACGCGCAACACCGCTCTTGGCGTCGTCGCCATTTCTTTCAACGGCGACGGGACCTTTAAGGCGGAAGGAGATGTGTGGGATTATGAAACGGCGGCCGCTTTTGCCCTGAATGAAGCGGGCGAGGCAGCGAAGGCTGCGGCTGCCGCGGCTTATGACAGCTGCATACTGGAAATCGATCCGGTCCTGGCGGAAGAGGTTGCCCGCACGGGCGCGCCTGTCTGGGGAGGCTATATTTATTATGATTATGCCGAACCGAGGATCGTGGAAACCACTATGGGCGACCTGGTAGCAGACGCGTTCCGGTATTACGGCCAGATATTTGCCGAAAACAACGATCTGCCGCTCCCGGTGATCGGCGTGGAGAACGGCGGCGGGATCAGCGCCACCCTTCCCTACGGCATCGTCACAAGGGGCGATATCCTGAATGCCTTCAACCACGGCAATACCGTGGATGTGATCCGGGTGTATCCTTCCCAGATCTACACCGCGCTGGAGCTTGGCCTGTCCATGAGCGGACAGGATGAAACAGGGCTTCTGATCCGGGAAAAGCCGTCCGGAAGCTTTCTGCAGGTGTCGGGGATCACTTACACGTATGATCCGGCCGGCGAAGCCGGAAGCAAGGTTGTTTCCGTGACCCTTGAGGACGGAACGGAGCTTTCCCGGGACGACAGCGAGACGGACCTCCTGGTCGTCACCAACAACTACGTAACGACCTTCGACGGGTTCAATTCCTCCATGAAATTCGGGGAGCTGGGAGGAGAGGACGCTATCGTCATGGATTACATCCTGCACCTGACGAACGACGGAGCGGACACCCTCACCATCGACAGACCGGAAGGAAGGATCATGATCTGGAACGATACGTCTCCCGAGACCTACGATGTGGTCATTCCCATCCGGACGCCCGACGGCAGTGAGTATGATTTTTCCGGAGCGAAATTTGAGGTCGTGACGGACAATGAGCCTCCGGTAGAGGTGATCTGTGAAGAGGACGGCCTGCACCTTACCGTATCAAAGGGAGCCCATACATATTATCTTGCCGAATCGGTCGACGCGGTGCCGGTTTATACGAACAATTATTCCGGCTCGGGTATAGTCACCACCGCGGACGGATATTATCATCTGTATTTCACCGTGGATCCGGAGACGCCGGGGCTGTGGGACTGATTCGGTTCTTTGATGCCGCGGCCGCCCGGATCCTCCGGAGCGGGCCGCGGCGGAAAGCAGGACAGAAAAAACGGATGGCGGGAAGATTTTCCCGTCATCCGTCTTTTTTCTCTCAAACCGTATTGTCCGGATTATGCCCGCTCAACCAGCCCGGAACGCAGACAAGAAGTACAAACGTACATCTTTTTGGTACCTCCGTTCACTTTCACGCGAACGGATTTGACATTAGCTCTCCACATCTTGTTGGATCTTCTATGTGAATGGCTGACCGCATTACCAAAGTGAACGGCTCTCTCGCAGATCGCACATTTTGCCATGATTGCACCTCCTTAAAACCGATTCGATTCTCTTCAGGAATCCATAACAAATGTATCTTACCAGAAGAGAGCGGATTTTGCAAGCATAATTTATATTTCTGCGCAAAATTTGTGAATAAGTTCAGATAGACACCGGATTTGGAATGTGCTATACTTACCAGTGTATGCGAATGTTAGACTTGAAAAACATGGAGATACTTTACAGAGAGAATACGGATAAGGGAGGTTGCGCAATGAAGGGACGAATCAGCAATAAATTGGGCGAGATCCAGATCAATCCCGAAGTCATCGCCAAATATGCGGGACTGACAGCCGTCGAGTGCTTTGGGATCGTAGGCATGGCCGGCATCAGCGTAAAGGATGGCCTTGTAAAGCTCTTGAAGCGGGAGAGTCTGACGCACGGAATCAATTTGGAGATGAAAGACAACAATCACATCACCCTGGATTTTCATGTGATCGTATCTTACGGAGTCAGCATTTCCGCCGTGGCGGACAATCTGATCGAGAACGTGAAATATAAAGTCGAGGAATTCACGGGAATGACCGTTGACAGGATCAATATCTTTGTCGAAGGCGTAAGAGTGATTGATTAAGGAGGAAGTAACCGGTGGCGATCAATACGATGGATGCGGGTATGCTGAGGCAGGCATTCCTTGCGGGAGCAAAAGAACTGGAATCAAAAAAAGAATGGATCAATGAGCTGAATGTCTTCCCCGTTCCGGACGGAGACACGGGAACGAACATGACGATGACCATTATGTCGGCGGCGGGAGATGTGGCGGCGATGGAGCATCCCACCATGGAGACACTGGCCAAGGCCATTTCTTCCGGCTCATTACGGGGCGCCAGAGGAAATTCCGGCGTGATCCTCTCACAGCTGTTCCGGGGCTTTACCAAGGAGATCCGGACCGTGGATGTCATTACGACTGAGACGCTGGCGAAGGCTTTTACCCGGGCCAAGGAAACGGCCTACAAGGCCGTTATGAAGCCGAAGGAGGGAACGATCCTTACGGTGGCCAGGGGAATGGCGGATAAGGCCGCGGAGCTTGCTCCGGACACGGAGGACATCGTGTCCTTCATGGAGCAGGTCATTGCATACGGAGACGAGGTCCTGAGCAGGACGCCGGAGCTGCTTCCGATTCTGAAACAGGCGGGCGTGGTGGATTCCGGCGGCCAGGGACTGATGGAAGTCATGAAGGGCGCCTTAAAGGGGCTTCAGGGACAGGGAATCGAGTTCTCCGAGGAGGCACAGACGCAGCAGCACGTCTCCGGCGCCGACGGGACCCGCGTGGATACGGCCGGCATCGACACGGCGGATATCCGGTTCGGGTACTGCACCGAGTTCATCGTGAACCCGGAGAAAAAATATACGGCCGGCGACGAGGCGGAGTTCAAGGCATATCTGGAATCCCTGGGGGATTCCATCGTGCTGGTATCCGACGACGACGTGGTCAAGGTCCACGTCCATACGAACGATCCCGGACTTGTGATCCAGAAGGCTCTCACTTACGGCTCGCTTTCCCGGATTAAGATCGACAATATGCGGGAAGAGCATCATGAGAGGCTGATCCGGGACGCAGAGCGGGCGGAGGCGGAACAGAAGGATCCGGCCGCGGGATCCGGGACATCCGAAAACGGTGAGCCGGAGGCGGAAGCGCCCAGGAAGGACTACGGATTCATTGCCGTATCCATGGGAGACGGATTCGCGGATATCTTTAAGGGGATCGGAACGGACTACCTGATCGAGGGCGGACAGACCATGAATCCCAGTACGGAGGATATGCTGAACGCCATTGATAAAGTAAACGCGGACACCATTTTTATTCTGCCCAACAACGGCAACATAATCCTGGCCGCAGAGCAGGCGGCTCATCTGGTCAAGGACAAAAAGATCGTCGTGATCCCGTCCAAGACGGTACCCCAGGGGATTTCCGCAATCATCAATTTCATCCCGGATCTGACGGCGGAGGAGAACTGCGAGAATATGGTCGCGGAGATGAAGGGCGTCAAGACCGCGCAGGTCACCTACGCGGTGCGCCATACCCAGATCGACGGCAAGGAGATCCAGGAGGGTGACATCATGGGCCTCGGCGACCACAGAATCCTGTCTGTGGGCAAGGAGGTCAGGGAAACAGCGCTGGAGGCCCTTCGCCAGATGCTGGACGGGGATTCTGAACTGGTCAGCATCTATTACGGGCAGGATATTGCTCAGGAGACGGCCGAGAGCTTCCTGGAGGAAGTGCAGGCGCTCTGCCCGGACTGCGAAGTAGAGCTCAACTACGGCGGACAGCCGATCTATTATTATCTCATATCGGTGGAATAGTTTTTGCACTGGATGGACAGCAGCATAATCAGAAAGGAAAGAAGGCGTCCGTACCGCGGACGCCTTTTCGGTCATCATGGAAAATCAGCAGCCCGTTCGTTCTCTGAAGGGGATAGGAGAGAAAACCGGAAAATTATTTGAGAAACTGGGAATCTTTACGGTGGAGGACCTGATCCGCTACTACCCCAGAGATTACCGTGCATACGGCGAGCCTGTGCCTCTTGGGGAAGTCAGGGAAGACCGTGTGCTGGCGGTGGAGGGCACTCTGCTGAAAGACGCTTCCCTTCGCCGATTCAGCCATATGCAGATCGTGACCGCTTCTCTGAAGGACGGATCGCGAAGCATCCAGCTGGTCTGGTACAATATGCCGTATGTAAAAAACGGGCTGCAGGCGGGGACGCACCATGTGTTTTACGGGAGAGTGGTGAGGAAGAACAACCGCCTGACCATGGAGCAGCCGGAGATCTATACGGAAGAGGGATACCGGCAGATCATGTCCGCCATGCAGCCGGTCTATGCCCAGACCAGAGGGCTCGGAAACAAGGCCATATCCAGGGCGGTGGCTCAGGCGCTGGATATGCGGAGGCTGGAGAAGGAGTATCTGCCGGAGGCGATCCGGAGAAGATACGAGCTCTCCGAATATAATTTCGCCGTTGAACATATTCATTTCCCGGCGGACCGTCAGGATCTCCTGCTTGCCAGGAAGCGGCTTGTCTTTGATGAATTCCTTCTGTTTATCCTGGCCGTGCGCGGATTAAAGGAAAAACGGGCGGACCGGCCGAACGCCTGCCGGATGGAAGAGAAGCCGGAGGTGGAGGAATTGATCGAACAGCTGCCCTACCGCCTGACGGGCGCCCAGCTTCGGGCTTTCCGGGACATTCAGAAGGATATGGGAGGGGAAACGGTCATGAACCGGCTGATCCAGGGCGACGTGGGATCGGGAAAGACCATAGTGGCCGTTCTTGCCCTGGCCAGCGCCGCCGCCAACGGTTTCCAGGGGGCTCTGATGGCCCCGACGGAGGTCCTGGCAAGGCAGCATTATGAAAAAATAAGCCGGATGTTCGAATCGCTCGGCGTCCCGTGGAAGGCGGTGCTGATCACGGGAGCCATGACGGCCAAAGAAAAACGCCTGGCGAGGGAGCGGATCCTGAATCATGAGGCGGACATCGTCATAGGGACCCATGCCCTGATCCAGGAGAGCGTGATCTATGACAACCTTGCCCTGGTGATCACGGACGAGCAGCACCGCTTCGGAGTGGGACAAAGGGAGAGACTGGGAGAAAAGGGCCGCGATCCCCATGTGCTGGTCATGAGCGCTACGCCCATTCCCCGTACGCTGGCGATCATCCTGTACGGCGATCTGGACATTTCCGTTATCGACGAGATGCCGGCGAACCGCCTGCCTGTCAGGAACTGCGTCGTGGGCGCGGAATATCGCCCGAAGGCATATGAATTCATCGCGGGACAGGTGGCGGAGGGCCGCCAGGCATATGTGATCTGTCCGCTGGTGGAGGAGAGCGAGCTGATGGACGCGGAGAACGTGGTCGACTATACCAAAATGCTTCGGGAGAAGCTCCCGGGCATCCGCGTGGAATATCTGCACGGAAAGATGAAGGGCAGAGAAAAGACAGAGATCATGGAAGAGTTCCTGTCGGGAGAGATCCGGATCCTCGTATCCACAACGGTGGTGGAGGTAGGGGTCGACGTTCCGAACGCCACTGTCATGATGATCGAAAATGCCGAACGCTTCGGCCTGGCCCAGCTCCATCAGCTTCGGGGGCGTGTAGGCCGGGGACGCTTTCAGTCCTACTGCATCATGGTCAACAGCGGCGGCAGGGAGGAAACCCGGAAGCGCCTTGACATACTGAACCGATCGAACGACGGATTTTATATTGCCTCGGAGGATCTGAAGCTCCGCGGGCCCGGAGATCTCTTCGGGGTCCGCCAGAGCGGCGATATGGAATTCCGCCTTGCGGATATCTTCACGGACGCGGCGATCCTCGGGGACGCGGCGCGGGAAGCCGACAGGCTTCTTGCGGAGGATCCGGGGCTGGAGAAGGAGGAGAACCTGGGACTGCGCGAAAGACTTTCCGAATATCTGCAGAAGAGCTATGGAAGCCTGAGCCTGTGACGGACCGTTTTTCATTTTATAAGAAAATGTATTCGGCGAGGAAAAAGACAGGTGCGGAGCGCTCCCGTTCCGCGGCTCTCTTTTCATAGTAAAAACGCGCAGGCCGCGCCCGTTTCTCGGCTTCCTGACATACGGAAAAGAAGCCGCTGCCTCATGGATTCTTGTTGGATCCATGAAACAACGGCTTCTTCCTTATCGCAGGATCATCTGTCTGAAAATCCTGCCGTTTTGCGGCAGTTTACTTGCCTGCCATCTGCTTCTCCTGGGCCTCGATCATCTTCTTGACCATATAGCCGCCGACAGAACCGTTCTGAGCAGAAGTCAAGTTGCCGTTATAGCCATTGGTCAGCGGAACGCCGATCTCATTCGCCACTTCCATTTTGAACTTGTCCATAGCCTCTCTGGCTTCCGGTACGTTCGTGTTGTTAGAAGTTCCTGACATTGTAAACGCCTCCTTCTCATCTGATGATGTTGTTTTCGTGTTACAATGCTATTATGTGTCCACTAAAAAATAATACACTGGCATCTTCTGTGCGAACTGTCATATTTTTACTATAAAATACTTGTCTGACCGAGGTTTTCATATTATACTAATAAAGATATAAGGAGAAATGATGCGATGCGTGTGATAGCCGGGAGCGCCAGAAGACTCAATCTTAAGACATTGGAAGGGACGGATACCCGCCCTACGACAGACCGGATCAAGGAGACCCTTTTCAACATGATCCGTGAGGATGTGGCGGGAAGAAGCTTTCTGGACTGCTTTGCCGGGAGCGGAGGCATTGGGATCGAGGCCCTGAGCCGAGGCGCGTCCTGGGCGGCGTTTATCGAGAAGAATCCCAGAGCCGCCGCGTGTATCCGTCAAAATCTTAAGACCACGCACCTGGAAGAATCCGCCAGGGTGCTGGTCTGCGACATTACAGGGGGGCTTGCGCGGCTGGAAGGCCGGACGGAGCCTTTCGGGATCATCTTTATGGATCCTCCTTACCGCAGAGAGCTTGAACGGAAGACTCTGGAATACCTGGCGGATTCCTGCCTGGCGGACGCACAGACGCTGATCATCGTGGAAGCAGCCCTGGAGACGGAGCTTTCCTACACGGAAGAGCTGGGGTATCAGACGCTGCGGATTAAAAATTATAAGACAAACAAGCATATTTTTCTGAGGAAGAGTGCGGAATAGGAGAGAATATGGCAGTTGCCGTTTATCCGGGGAGCTTTGACCCCGTCACCCTGGGCCATTCGGATATCATCAAGAGAAGCAGCCAGATCATGGACCGGGTAGTGGTGGGGGTTCTGAACAATAATTCAAAAACGCCGTTGTTTTCTGTAGAAGAACGTGTTAATATGTTATTGGAGATAACAAAAGACTATCCGAACGTGGAGGTATGCAGCTTCAGCGGGCTTCTGGTGGATTTTGTGCGCCTGTATCATGCGGACGTGATCATCCGCGGTCTGCGCGCTGTGACCGATTTTGAATATGAACTCCAGCTGGCGCAGACCAACAGGGTCATCGCGCCGGAGGTGGACACCATATTTCTGACCACGAATCTGAAATATTCATATCTGAGTTCCAGCATTGTAAAAGAGATCGCCATGTACGGAGGCGATATCAGCGCATTTGTTCATCCGTTTGTTGCCGGGCAGATCAGAAGGAAACTTGCGGAGAGATAAAAAGAAGGGGGATAGTAAGTATCATGAGCAAGATCGAGCAGCTGATCGAAGAGATCGAGGAGTATGTAGAGTCCTGCAAGGCGTCGCCGTTTTCCAACAATAAGATCATGGTCAACCGCGAGGAGCTGGTGGAGCTTTTGGTGGAGCTCCGCATGAGGGTCCCCGAGGAGATCAAGAAGTACCAGAAGATCATCAGCAACCAGGACGCTATTCTCAGCGAAGCCCGCACACAGGCGGACGCGATGCTTGAGGAGGCCCGCAACCAGACCAACGAGATGGTCAACGAACACGAGATCACGCAGAGCGCTTATGCGGCCGCCAAGCAGATCGTGGATGAGGCGAACCGGCAGGCGCAGGCACTGGTGGATGCGGCGGTCAACGATGCCAACAACATCCGTCAGGGAGCGATCCAGTATACGGACGAGTGCCTGAAAAACATTCAGGGGATCATTGCCCATGCGGTGGAAACCTCCCAGAGCCGTTTTGAATCGTTTGTCATGTCCATGCAGAACAGCTACGATCTTGTATCCACCAACCGGAACGAACTGAATCTTCCTGCCGGACAGCCTACGGAACAGGCGGAAGATACGGACGCAGGCTACTCAGGACAATACCAAGAATGAGCGTGACGGCCGAATGGGCCGCTTTCCACAGAACATAATGCCGGACGGACAATCCGGCATTTTTTTGTGTCCGGATCACGCTACGGGTCTGGAAGATCCCCGAGAGCCCGCCGAAGGCAGTGACGGCGGCCAGGACCAGTCCCTGACAGGTGCCGGAAAAGGCACGGGAAATTTCCGGGATCCCGGTGGTGATCTCACAAAGTCCGAGGAGGACGGCTGAGACGCGGTCCGGAAGGAAGGGAATCTGCCGGATCCATTCGGCCAGAATGGAAAACAGCATGATATAGCCGCCGATCCGGACCATGATCCGGATAGAGGACATCATCATCCGGTCAAAGCCCGCTTCTTCTTCCGAAGCGGCAGAGCCGCGGGGACGGCGGCTTTCCGGGCGGGGCTGTATCTGCGCGGCCAGGAGGCGGGAGTCATTGTCCGGCAGCCCCCTTTTTTCTTCTCCGCCGTAGATCTTTCGCGCCGCGGGGGCCAGTATGAGCACGGGAAGATAGAGTATGAGAAGCATACGTCCTATGGGAAAGGAGGGCGTCAGATTGGCGTACAGGAAGCCCAGCACGAACATGGGGCTGGGATGGTTGCTGATCGCCAGAAGCCGGCGGGCCTGCCTGGGGCCGATGCGCCCCTGTTCCAGAAATTCGGAGCAGGTCTTCGCCCCCATGGGGTATCCGCAGAGCAGCCCGGACACAAGCACATAGCCTCCGTCTTCCGACAGATGAAGGAAGCGGCGGAGCACAGGGCGGAAAGGCCGCATGATGAGGGGAAGCGCTCCCGAAGCCACGACCGCGTTGGAACAGATCATAAAGGGAAGAAGGGTCGGAAGCACCGTGCTGGACCATAACAGGAGCCCCCTCCTGGCTCCGGAAAAAGCCAGAGAGGGACGCAGCAGGAGAAGAAGAAGACAGGCTGCCGATCCGAGGCGGAGGATGGATTTTTTCATTTTCACCGGAATACAATGGATTTGTATAATATATGTGGCAATGAGGAACGTATATGAGGATCCTGCTGATTCTTCTCCTTGCTTTTGTCAATGTATGTTTGCGTACATATCTCCTCGAAAATCCGGATTTTTATCAGCTCCATGCCTATACCGCGGAGGAGGAAGCCTTCCGCGCCATGAACCTCGGCGAGGCGGTGGCCGCTCTGGACGGGCTGGATATGGATGGGCTGACGGCCTCCATGATCCGATGGGAGTATGATATGCGGGATGCGGGGGAAGACGACGCGCGGAGCGCGGCGGCCGGCGAGGGAGGGGCCGCGGATCCGGATGTATTTCTCCTTCTGCAGAGACGTCCGGCGGAATACCGGAAGCTGCGGGGCGTCTATACATCCATATTTCAGGATCTGCGCTTCTTCCCGGTCCCGGAAAGCATCCGGGCGGGGACGCCGGATGTGACCTTTGAGAACGGATGGATGGACAGACGCACTTACGGAGGCGACCGGGGACATGAAGGCTGTGACATTATGGGAGAAAACCTGGAGAGAGGATCTTACCCGGTGGTCAGCATCAGCGACGGCGTGGTGGAGAAGGCCGGATGGCTGGAGCAGGGCGGATGGCGCCTGGGGATCCGGTCCCCGTCCGGACTGTATCTCTATTATGCACATTTGTACGGATATTCCAGGGAGTGGAAGGAGGGGGACAGCGTTTCGGCCGGGGAGCTTCTGGGATTCATGGGCGACAGCGGATATTCCGCCGTGCCGGGTACCACCGGCAATTTTTCCGTCCACCTGCATATAGGGTTGTACCTGAGGACCGATCATTACGACGAACTGAGTATAAATCCCTACTGGATCCTGCGGTATCTGGAAAAATATCGCCTGAAATACGATTTCTGATTCCAGAAAATAAGAAAGTGTGATAAGATATGGAAAAGACGGAATAACCGGTCCATACAAAGGAGCAAGATGCGACATGGAGCTGCCCTCCCGTTTTACCGCCCGGATGCGCCGGCTTCTGGGCCAGGAATATAAAGAATATCTGTCAGACTGCGAAAAACCGGGAGAGACCGGCCTGCGGGTCAATACGCTGAAATGGACGCCGGATCAGGCCCGGGATGCGTTGGGGCTTCCGGACGACAGAGTGCCGTGGACGGACAACGGCTTTTATCTGCGGGGAGAGCGGATGTCCCGCAATCCCGGATATTTTGCGGGACTCTATTACCTTCAGGAGCCCAGCGCGATGGCCCCTGCCGCTCTGCTTCCCGTGGAGCCGGGGGACCGTGTCCTGGATCTGTGCGCCGCGCCCGGCGGAAAGAGCACCGAGCTGGGGGCAAGGCTCAGAGGCGAGGGGGTTCTTGTCGCCAATGATATAAGCAGTTCCAGGGCGAAGGGCCTTTTAAAGAACCTGGAGCGCTTCGGGATCCCCAATATCTGTGTTGTGAGCGAGCCGCCGGAGAGGCTGGAGCGTTTCTGGACAGGCTATTTTGATAAGATCCTGGTGGATGCCCCCTGCTCCGGAGAGGGAATGTTCCGGAAGGATCCGGACATGATAAAGGCATGGGAGGAGAAGGGGCCGGAGCATTATGCTCCGATCCAGAGGGATCTTCTGAAGCGAGCCGCCGGAATGCTTAAGGGCGGCGGATATCTTCTCTATTCCACCTGTACATTTTCGGAGACGGAAAACGAGGAAGCCGTCCGCAGCCTGCTTGCGGAAAACCGGGAGATGGAACTGGTCCCGCTTGAGAAGTTTCCGGGAGCGGAGGACGGGATCGGGCTTCCCGGATGTATTCGGATGTACCCGCACAGACTGCGGGGCGAAGGGCATTTTGCGGCTCTCTTGAGGAAAAAGACAGACGGCGGCCCGGATGAAGCGCCGGAGGATCCGGAGCCCGGATACGTCCGCGGGATCCCGGGTCAGGGGGAGTGCCCCGCCGTGTGCCGGGATTTCCTCGCAAATACGTCGCTTCCATGGGAAGAAAGCCGGTTCCTTTTCCGCGGGGGATGCGTGTACTATCTCCCGAAGGACGCTGTCCTCCCGAATGGCCTTCGGTATCTGAGGACGGGACTTCTTGCGGGCTCCGTAAAGAACGGGAGATTCGAGCCGTCCCAGGCGTTAGCCATGGTGCTGGGCGCGGACTCCTATGCGAATTCCGTTTCCTTTTCTTTCGACGATGAGCGGGTGATCCGCTATCTGAAGGGAGAGACGGTCTTTTTGGGGGACGGGGAAGCGGACGCGGACGGATGGGTTCTTGTGTGCGCGGACGGGTTCGGCCTCGGATTTGCCAGAGGATGCGGGCGGACACTGAAAAACAAATATTATCCGGGATGGCGGTGGTTGTGATGAAAGAAATGATCCGTCTGGATAAATTCCTGGGGGAGATGGGAGTCGGTTCCCGAAGCCGGATCCGGGAAGACGCCAGACAGGGGCGGATCCGGGTGGACGGGACCGTGGTGGAAAAAGCCGACATAAAGATCGATCCGTACAGGCAGGAGATATATTATGACGGCCGCAGGATCGAGTATGTGCGCTATGAGTATTATATGCTGAATAAGCCGCAGGGAGTGGTTTCGGCTACGGAGGACGGACGGCACGGGACGGTCCTGGATCTGATCGACAAAAAGAAACGAAACGATCTGTTTCCGGTGGGCCGCCTGGATATCGATACGGAGGGGCTTCTTCTGATTACCAATGACGGAGAGCTTGCGCACCGTCTCCTGTCTCCGAAAAAACACGTAGACAAGCGCTATTACGCGCGGATACAGGGACAGCTTCCCGGCGACGCGGCGGAGAGAATCTCAGCGGGGCTTGTGCTGAACGACGGCACGCCTCTGCTCCCGGCTCGGCTCGAGATCCTTTCGGACCGGGAGCCGACGGACGAGACCCATGTGATCGTGACCGTCCGCGAGGGGAAATTCCACCAGATCAAGCGGATGTTCGAGACGCTGGGATGCAGGGTGGTCTATTTAAAGAGGATCTCCATGGGCTCCCTTACTCTGGATGAGAAGTTGAAGCCGGGGCAGTACCGGGAGCTTACGGAACAGGAGGTTGCCGATCTGAAGCGATGATGCGGAAAAACGAGATACTTAGGAACCGGAAAGCCATTATTTTTGATCTGGACGGAACGCTGGTGGATTCCATGTGGATGTGGAAAGCCATTGATATTGAATTTTTGGGCGAATACGGCAGAGCGTGCCCGGAGGATCTGCAGAAGCAGATCGAGGGGATGAGCTTTTCCGAGACTGCGGAATATTTTAAAGCGAGGTTCGATCTTCCCCTGGATACCGGGCAGATCAAGGAAATATGGACCCGGATGTCCATCGACAAGTACCGGACGCAGGTCAGGCTCAAGTCCGGGGCCGTCAGGCTCCTGCGGTATGCCGGGGCGCGGGGGATCGCCTGCGGGATCGCCACCAGCAACGGCAGGCAGATGGTCGACGCGGTGCTGGAGGCCACCGGGGTCCTGCCGTATTTTCAGGTGGTGACGACCGCCTGTGAGGTGAAGGAGGGGAAACCGAGCCCGGATATCTATCTGGAGGTCGCGTCCCGGCTGGGCGTCGCTCCGGAGGACTGTCTGGTATTTGAGGATGTGCCGGCCGGCATCCTGGCCGGAAAGCGGGCGGGCATGACGGTCTGCGGCGTCGCCGATGATTCGGCGGCGCATATGCGGGAAGAGGTGATCGGGCTCTCCGATTATTTTATAGAAAGCTTTGAGGATATCCCCCTGCCGGAGGAGACGGGAGAAGAGACAGCGGAAAAGTCCCTGAAAGAGAGGAAAGGAATATGAAAAATATTGCGGTGGTCACGGGAGCTTCATCAGGTATGGGGCGGGAGATGGCCATTCAGATCGGGGACCGTTTCTCCGGGATCGATCAGATCTGGGTGGTGGCACGGCGCGGAGAACGGCTTGCGGAGCTTGTCGGACAGACTCCGGCAAAGATCCGCATCTTTGCGGAGGACATAACCGCGCCCGAGGGCCGAAGGGCGGTGCGCGACGCCCTGGAGGCGGAGAACGGCGGTGACGTTTCGGCGGCGGGAAAGGAAAAAACGGCGGTCCGGATCCTCGTCAATGCGGCGGGGTTCGGCGTTATGGGAGACTCGATGGAGACAGACGAGGAGGTCCAGTGCCGGATGATCCGGCTGAACTGCGAGGCGCTGTTTGCCTTTACGCGGATGCTCCTGCCCTATATGGGGAAGAACAGCCGGATCATTCAGTTCGCATCCGCCGCCGCGTTTGCACCGCAGCCTCATTTTGCTGTCTATGCGGCTACCAAAGCCTTTGTTCTGAGCTATTCAAGAGCCCTTGGGGCGGAGCTCCGGCACAGGGGAATCTGTGTGACCGCCGTCTGCCCCGGACCGGTGGACACGGAATTCTTTGACAGGGCCGGAGGGATCGGCCGGATCCCCGCGTACAAGAAGCTGGCGATGGCCGATCCGGAGAAGGTCGTGAGAAAAGCGCTGGCGGACAGTATGGCCCAAAAGGAGATTTCCGTGTACGGGCTTCCCATGAAAGCGTTTGCCCTGCTGGCGAAGATTGCCCCGCACCGGATCTTTCTGGGGATATAAGGGGAGGATGCGTTTATGAAAAAGAAAAAAGGAGAATACGGATATCGGAATACCCGCAGGCGCATACAGCTGCTTGAGATCCTGTTCGGCGCGGCGATGATCGCGGCCCAGCTTTTGGCCAGGAACCTGACGGACAGCCAGGCTGTCAAAAATGTGCTGACCCTGATGGCGATCCTTTCCGTTCTGCCTACCGCCAATGTGGCGGCTCCGTTTCTGGCCGCGGCGCGCTACGCTACGCCTCCCGAGGAATTTCACAGGAGAGCCGAAGAGTTTGCCGGGAAGGGGATTCTGCTTTACGACCTGGTCGTCACGACAAAGGAGCAGATCCTGCCTCTGGACGCCGTCCTCGTGCATAGCTGCGGGATTTTTGCCTACTGTTCCCGCCCGGATACGGATGAAAAGAAGGCGGAAAAGGCGGTGGGAGAGCTGCTGCGGACGGGAAACGTTAAAGAGAGCATCCGGATCATTAAGGAAGAGAGGACGTTCTTTTCCAGGCTTGAAACGGTGAAACCCATATCGGATGAGGAGCGAGATGCGCTCGGCGATGCCGCGGAAACGATGAAAAGTTTGTCTATGTGAGGTGTGAATATGAAACTGCTGCGGGTGGAGGCCAACGAGGCGGGCCAGCGCCTGGACAAGCTGCTTGCAAAATATATGAAGCTGGCGCCCAGGGGGTTCCTGTATAAAATGCTCCGCAAAAAAAACATCACGCTGAACGGGAGACGGTGCGACGGTTCCGAACGGCTGGCCGTCGGCGACGAGATAAGGCTTTTCCTGTCCGACGAGACGATCCTTGCTTTCTCTGCGCCGCAGGACATCCCGGCGCCGAAGAGCGGCCGTGAGCGGCCGGACGGCCGGAAGACCGGGAACGCGGCTGGACGGATGCCGGATATCATCTATGAGGATGCCCACATCCTCCTGATCAACAAGCCTGCCGGTATGCTGTCGCAGAAAGCGGCCCGGGAGGACGACTCTCTCGTGGAGTATGTGATCCGGTACCTTCTTGACAGCGGGCAGATGACTGCCGGGGATCTGGCGACCTTCCGCCCCTCCGTATGCAACCGCCTGGACCGGAACACCAGCGGGCTTGTGGTGGCGGGAAAATCCCTGATCGGGCTTCAGACCATGTCGGAGGCGCTGCGAAAGAGAAGCGTCCACAAGTATTATCTTTGCGCGGTGAAGGGCCGTGTGGAGGAGGAAAGACGGATCGAAGGGTATCTTCTGAAGGACGAAAGGACAAACCGGGTCCGGGTTTGCGGCGGGCCGGAAAACGGCGCGCTGCCGATCGTGACGGCGTATCGTCCCCTGGAATACTCGGATGACGGGGCATTCACGCTGCTTCAGGCCGAGCTTATCACGGGGAGGACGCATCAGATCCGGGCGCACCTGGCGTCTGTCGGCCATCCGGTTGCCGGCGACATAAAGTACGGGGACGAAGCCCTCAACGGGAAGCTCAGGGAGCGGTTTGGGATCCGCCGCCAGATGCTCCATTCTTGGAGGATCGTGTTTTCGGGTCTTCCGGAAGCGCTGGGATATCTGAACGGAAGAAGCTTTACGGCCGGGCCGCCGAAGGAGTTTGAAAGACTGTTCCCGGGCCGCATACCGTAAGGACGGGACAGGCGCAGGACTGCATACAGACGAAGGAGGAGAGCGGCATGGGTACGTGGAATTCCAGGGGGCTTCGCGGCTCCACTCTGGAGGACATGATCAATCATACCAACGAGGTGTATCGCGAGAAAAAGCTGGCGCTGATCCAGAAGGTTCCCACCCCCATCACTCCGATCACCATCGAGAAGGAGACACGACATATTACGCTGGCTTACTTTGACCAGAAGAGCACGGTAGATTATATCGGGGCCGTCCAGGGGATCCCGGTGTGCTTTGATGCCAAGGAGTGCGCGGTGAGTACCTTCCCCCTGCAGAATGTCCATGAGCATCAGGTCGAATTCATGCGCGAGTTTGAGCAGCAGGGGGGCATTGCGTTTATCATTCTCCACTGGACGGCGCTGGATGAGATCTACTATATCCCGTTTGACGAGCTGGACGGCTTCTGGAAACGGATGCAGCGGGGCGGCAGGAAAAGCTTTACCTACGAAGAACTTGACAAATCCTGGAGGGTGGGGCATCAGCGGGACGTACTGGTGCATTATCTGGTGATGATCCAAAGAGATCTGGAGCGGAGAGAAACGGCTCCGGAAAAATAAAGAAAACGAGAGGGACTGAAAATGTACGAATTGATTCCGGTTTCCGAAAACTGTTATTATATCCAGAGCCCCGCCAAGATCGGGCTGGTACGGACCGGCCCGGATCAGGTATGCCTGATCGACAGCGGCAACGACAAGGATGCCGGGAGAAAGGTCCGCCGGATCCTGGACGACAACGGATGGAAACTGACGGCCATATACAATACCCATTCCAACGCGGACCATATCGGAGGCAATAAATACCTGCAGACGCAGACAGGATGCCGCGTCTATGCGCCGGGGATCGAGTGCTGCATTACCCGCTATCCTCTTCTGGAACCGTCGTTTCTGTATGGAGGGTATCCGTTTCGGGATCTCCGGCACAAGTTTTTAATGGCCCAGGAGAGCGACGCCCTGTATCTGACGGAGGACGTGCTCCCGGACGGATTCCGGATCATTCCCCTGCCGGGACATTTTTTCCATATGGTAGGCTTCCGGACGGGGGACGACGTGGTATACCTGGCGGACTGCCTTTCCGGAAGGGAGACGATTGACAAGTACCGGATCAGCTTCCTCTATGATGTGGATGCCTATCTGAAAACACTGGAGACCGTGGAGAAAATGGAGGCGAAGATCTTTGTTCCGGCCCATGCCGAAGTCACGGATGATATCGGCCCGCTGGCCAGGTATAACCGCCGGGCGGTCCTGGATATTGCCGATCATATTGAAGAACTGTGCAGGGAGCCGTCCGGGTTCGAGAAGATCCTTCAGAGGCTGTTTTCGGACTATGGGCTGATCATGAATCATGAACAGTACGTCCTGGTGGGAAGCACCGTCCGCTCGTATCTGTCCTGGCTCAAGGATAACGGGAGGATCGAGGCGGTGTTTGAGGACAACCTCCTCCTCTGGAAACGGGTCTGATGTCTTCGCGGGGCGGCGGAGGCTGAACCGTTTCCGACATAACCAGGATTCATAATATCCATTCCTTTTATATAGTTGACAAATATCCGGGTGATTGATAAGATATGTCTATCTATATGATGCAAGGCAGATATCAGGCGGCCCGCGCCCGGATATGTGCGGCTTTGGGGCATACGGATGCCCCGGAGGCAGGGGTTTTGACCACAGCGGGTGATGCATTACGGAAAGCAGTTGATTACAGAAAGCAGGAGTTTATATGGACAGGATTGTTTTATCGCTTCTTGTAGACAATACCTCCGGCGTTTTGAGCCGCGTGGCGGGTCTGTTCAGCCGCCGCGGTTACAACATTGAGAGCCTGACGGTGGGTGTGACGGCAGATGAGCGCTATTCACGTATGACGGTAGTATCCACCGGCGATCAGGAGATCCTTGAGCAGATCGAAAAGCAGCTCAGCAAGCTGGAGGATGTGAGGGATATCAAGGAGCTCCGGCCGGGCCACTCTGTCTACCGGGAACTGATCATGGTAAAGGTAAGGGCCAACGCCTCCGAGAGGCAGGCTGTCAGCGCCATATCCGATATCTTCCGCGCCACGATCGTGGATGTGGGGAAGGAATCCCTTACGGTGATGCTGACCGGGGATCAGTCCAAGCTTGACGCCCTCATCAATCTTCTGGGGGATTATGAGATCCTGGAGCTTGCGAGGACCGGGCTTACGGGCCTGTCCCGGGGAGCTGACGACGTGCGGTATCTGCCGTAAAAGCTTTACAATAAATTTAGTGAGAATCCAAAGATCTTCAAGGAGGAGTAAGGAAATGGCAAAGATTTATTATCAGGAAGACTGCAATTTATCCATGCTGGACGGCCAGACCATCGCCATCATCGGTTACGGCAGCCAGGGACACGCTCATGCGCTGAATGCCCGCGAGTCCGGCTGCAATGTGATCATCGGCCTGTACGAGGGGAGCAAGTCCTGGGCCAAGGCCGAGGCGCAGGGATTTAAGGTCTACACGGCCGCAGAGGCCGCGAAGAAGGCCGATATCATCATGATCCTGATCAACGACGAGCTGCAGGCCGATATGTATAAGAAGGACATCGAGCCCAACCTCGAAGAGGGCAATATGCTGATGTTTGCTCACGGCTTCAACATTCATTTCGGCTGTATCAAACCGCCGAAGAATGTGGATGTCACGATGATCGCCCCCAAGGGGCCGGGACACACGGTTCGCTCGGAGTATCAGGCCGGAAAGGGAGTGCCCTGCCTGGTAGCGGTGGAGCAGGATGCCACCGGGAAGGCCCTGGACCGCGCTCTGGCTTACGCCCTGGCTATCGGAGGAGCGAGAGCGGGAGTTCTGGAGACCACCTTCCGCACCGAGACCGAGACGGATCTTTTCGGCGAGCAGGCAGTCCTCTGCGGCGGAGTGTGCGCTTTGATGCAGGCGGGCTTCGAGACGCTGGTCGAGGCCGGATACGATCCCAGGAACGCGTATTTTGAGTGCATCCATGAGATGAAGCTGATCGTGGATCTGATCTATCAGTCCGGCTTTGCCGGGATGCGCTACTCCATCTCCAATACCGCCGAGTATGGAGATTATGTGACAGGTCCGAAGCTGATCACCGAGGAGACCAAGAAGACCATGAAGAAGATCCTTTCCGACATTCAGGACGGCACCTTTGCCAAGGAATTCCTTCTGGATATGTCCCCGGCCGGACGCCAGGTGCATTTCCAGGCGATGAGAAAGAAAGCCGCCGAGCATCCGTCCGAGAAGATCGGCGAGGAGATCCGCAAGCTCTACAGCTGGAACAACGAGAGCGACAAGCTGATCAACAACTAGTGAGGTTTCGCCTTCGGCGCGGTGTGCGGACAGGACGCCGCGGGAGGCCGGGCCCCGCGTCTGTATATCGGAATTCAGTCACGGCGCATGGTTTTCGGAATCCATGCGCCGTTTCCTTGCCGGAAGACGCGATCACAGGAGAAAAGGATGGATGAAACTATGGTAAAAACGATTTTATTTGACCTCGACGGGACGCTGCTTCCGATGGACCAGGAGGTTTTTGTAAAAACGTATCTTGGGCTTCTGGCAGGATACCTGGTTCCTTACGGCTATGAGCCGAAGAAGCTGGTCGAGGCTGTCTGGAAGGGCGTCGGAGCTATGGCGGCCAACGACGGATCCCGGAGAAATGAAGAGGTTTTCTGGACGGTGTTTGCGGAGATATTCGGCCGTGAAAGCCTGAAGGACCGTCCGGTCATCGAAGAATTTTATCGCGGGGAATTTCAGAAGGTGCAGTCAAGCTGCGGCTTCAATCCGGAGTCCGCAAAGCTGGTTTTGCGGCTTAAGGAGAGAGGATACCGCCTGATCCTGGCTACCAATCCGGTATTTCCCCAGACGGCTACCTACAGCCGGATCCGATGGGCGGGGCTGTCTCCGTCCGATTTTGAATTCTGCACGACATATGAAAACATCAGCTTTTCCAAGCCCAATCCGGAGTATTACCGGGAGATCCTGACCCGGCGGAATCTGAGGGCGGAAGAGTGCCTGATGGTGGGAAATGACGTGGATGAAGATATGACGGCGGAAAAAACGGGCATGAAGGTGTTTCTGCTCACGGACTGCCTGATCCGGAGAGAAAAGGACATTTCGCGCTACCCGCGCGGAGGATTTGCGGATCTGTCGGATTATCTGGGGATCCGGACGGACGGATGAGCGGCCGGACGACAGCATGGGAAAGGAAGAATGTGCAGATGAATAAAGATCTGACAGTGGGAGATCCGGGGAAAGTAGTGTGGAGATTCTGCGTTCCGCTGTTTGGGAGCATTATTTTTCAGCAGCTTTATAATATTGCGGACAGCTTTGTCGCGGGAAAATTCATCGGCGAAAGCGCTCTGGCAGCCGTCGGAAACAGCTACGAGATCACCCTTATTTTTATCGCCTTTGCTTTCGGATGCAACATCGGCTGCTCCGTCACGGTGTCCCAGCTGTTCGGAGCGAAAAGATACGGGGAGATGAAGACGGCCGTTTACACGACGCTGATCTCCAGCGGCATACTTTGCCTGCTGCTGATGGCCGTAGGATTTTTGTTTGGGGACGGGCTTCTGCGCCTGATCCACACTCCGGAAGAAGTTCTCGAGGCGTCCCGCGTCTATCTGAACATCTATCTGCTTGGGCTCCCTTTTGTATTTTATTATAATGTGGCGACAGGGATCTTTTCGGCAATGGGAAATTCAAAAACGCCGTTTTTCTTTCTCATGTGTTCGTCTCTGGCAAACATCGGCATGGATATTCTTTTTACCACGGTGTTTGCCGGCTGGTTCCGGTACGGAGTCGACGGCGTGGCCTGGGCCACCTTCCTGTGCCAGGGCGTGAGCTGCATCCTGGCGATGGCCTTTGTCGGCAGGGCGTTTTCCGCGATCCGCACAGACGAGAAGGTACTGCCGTTTTCGTGGCGGCTGCTCGGAAGGATCTCAGTCGTGGCCGTTCCCAGTATCCTGCAGCAGAGCTTCATTTCCGTGGGAAACATTGTGATCCAGGGCGTGATCAATACCTTCGGCACGGGCGTTATGGCCGGGTATTCTGCGGCGATCAAGCTGAACAATCTGGTGATTACGTCCTTTACTACCCTGGGGAACGGGATCTCCAATTTTACGGCACAGAACGTGGGAGCAGGGAAGCTGACGAGAGTGCGGGAAGGCTTTCGGGCCGGTCTGAAGCTGGCCTGGCTTCTGTGCCTTCCTCTTGCCGTTCTCTATTTCTTTTTCGGGAAATATTTTGTCCGGATCTTTCTGGATGCGCCCAGCGAGGCGGCGCTGAATACCGGGGTGGTATTTTTAAGGACCGTGGCGCCGTTCTATTTTGTGGTATCCGCAAAGCTGATCGCCGACGGCGTGCTTCGGGGAGCGGAGCAGATGAGAGAATTTATGGCCGCCACCTTTACCGACCTGATCCTGCGCGTGGTGCTGGCAAAGGCGCTTTCCCTTACGGGACTGGGAGCGTACGGCATCTGGCTTGCCTGGCCTATAGGGTGGCTCATAGGCACCTGCCTGTCGATCTTGTTTTACAGAAAAGGAAAATGGGATGCGGGAAAAGAACCGCGATGAGGGCGGCCGCGGCAACGGCAGCCTACTGCCTGGAGACGAAGTCCAGGAAAGTCTGCACCGCGTGGGAGGCCCGGTTCGGACAGTAGGCGAAGCCGACGGTCCGCTTGTGGATCCGGGCGTCGGCGCGGACCTGGACCAGCCGGCCCGTCCGCAGATCCTCCTCTACGAATTCGCGGATCACGCATCCGATCCCCAGGCCGATCCTCGCAAATTCCACCAGAAGATCCATGGTGGTGACCTCCAGAAGGCTGTTGACCTGGATATGGTTTTCCGCCATATAATCGTCGATATAGCGGCGGGTAATGTTTTCCCGGTCCAACAGCATCACGTTCCCCACCTGGAACACATCGGCGTCGTTCCCCTCCCGGATGCGGAGATTCTCCAGATAGCTGGGGGCGGCCACGAAGATGTCCTGAATGTCCATGACGGGAAAAAAGACCAGGTTCTTCTGGGATTTGGGCTCGGCTACCAGACCGATGTCGATGCGCTGCTGCTCCAGCATGGAGAGCGTGTGGGTGGTCGACTGGCTTTCGATGGTCACCTTTACATGAGGGTATTCCCGGATAAAGTCCTTCAGGTAATCCAGCATGATAAAGCGGCAGAGGGTATTGCTCACGCCGATACGGATGTGGCCCATATGGAATTCCCGGAAACGCTTCAGCTCCTGCTCGCCAAGGGCCAGCTCCTCAAAAGCCTTGCGGATATGCTCAAAAAGAACGGCTCCCTCTTCGGTCAGCTGGACGCCTCTGGAATTTCTGGAGAAAAGAACGGTCCCCAGGCTGTCCTCCAGCTTGCCGATCGCCTTGCTGATGGCCGGCTGGCTGATGTAGAGCTCCCGGGCCGCACGGGAAATGTTCCCGCTTTTGGCCACCTCGTAAAAAATGCGGTACTGTGATAGATTCTGTTCCATTCTCTGTGCCCTCCTGAGGATTCCTTTGGGCCTGCCGCCCCGAACAAGCATAACTTTCCTTTATATCAATTATTCATATTATGTATTTCTATTATAACCTTTGCTATGGTAAAATGCAAGCATAAGCATAAATTACGGGCCCCGGTACGGGCCCGGTCAGGAGGAAACTCACAATGGGAATGACGATGACCCAGAAGATTCTGGCGGCCCACGCCGGGCTTCCGGAGGTGGAAGCGGGCCAGCTGATCGAGGCGGATCTGGATCTTGTTCTCGGCAACGATATCACCTCGCCGGTGGCGATCAATGAAATGAAGAAGATGAACCGCCAGACAGTGTTCGATAAAGACAGGATTGCTCTGATCATGGACCACTTTATCCCGAACAAGGATATTAAATCCGCGGAAAACTGCAAATGCTGCAGGGATTTCGCCGGACTTCACCAGATAAGCAACTATTTTGATGTGGGAGAGATGGGGATCGAGCACGCTCTTGTACCCGAGAAGGGCCTTGTGACCGCGGGAGACGCGGTGATCGGAGCCGATTCCCATACCTGCACATACGGCGCTCTCGGCGCATTCTCCACCGGCGTGGGAAGCACGGATATGGCGGCGGGAATGGTGACCGGAAAAGCCTGGTTTAAAGTTCCGCCGGCCATACGGTTTGTCCTTACCGGCAAGCCGCAGGGATATGTGTGCGGGAAGGACGTGATCCTTCACATCATCGGGATGATCGGTGTGGACGGCGCCCTGTATAAATCCATGGAATTTGCGGGCGACGGTGTGCAGAACCTGACCATGGACGATCGTTTTACCATCTGCAATATGGCCATCGAGGCGGGAGGCAAGAACGGGATCTTCCCGGTAGACGATCTGACGCTCGCATATATCCGGGAACATTCCGCGAAGGATCCCAAGATCTATGAGGCGGATCCGGACGCCGGATATGACGCGGTCTATACGATCGATCTGTCCCGGCTCGCGCCCACCGTGGCGTTCCCCCATCTTCCGGAGAATACCAGGGAGACCGGCACCTTCGGGGACATTAAGATCGACCAGGCCGTCATCGGTTCCTGCACCAACGGGCGTATAAGCGACATGAGAACGGCCGCGCAGATCCTCAAGGGCAGAAAGGTCGCCAAAGGAGTACGCTGCATCATCATTCCGGCGACCCAGAGCGTATATCTTCAGGCCCTGAAAGAGGGTCTGATCGAGACATTCATCGAGGCGGGAGCGGTGGTGAGCACACCTACCTGCGGGCCCTGCCTGGGAGGATATATGGGGATCCTGGCGGCCGGAGAGAGGTGCATTTCCACCACCAACCGGAACTTTGTAGGCCGTATGGGCCATGTAGATTCGGAAGTGTATCTGGCCAGCCCGGCGACGGCCGCGGCGAGCGCGGTGGCCGGCAGGATCGTCAGCCCGGACCAGCTGTGACGAGGAGGGACAAAAAACCATGAAAGCAAACGGAACAGTATTCAAATACGGTGATAATGTGGACACGGATGTGATCATACCGGCGCGATACCTGAATGCCACGGAGGGTTCCGAACTGGCAAAGCACTGCATGGAAGATATCGACAGGGAATTTGTCAGCAGGGTCAGCCCCGGCGACATCATCGTCGCCGGAAAGAATTTCGGCTGCGGATCTTCCCGGGAGCACGCGCCGCTGGCCATCCGTTCCGCGGGCGTGAGCTGCGTTATCGCGGAAACCTTTGCCAGGATCTTCTACCGCAACGCCATCAACATCGGGCTCCCCATTATCGAGTGCCCGGAGGGCTCGGCCAGGATCCAGAACGGAGACAGGGTGGAGATAGACTTTGACTCCGGCGTGATCACCAACCTGACCAGGGGAGAGACATACCGCGGACAGGCGTTTCCGCCGTTCATGCAGAACATTATCACGGCGGGCGGTCTCATAAATTACATCAATGAAAACCGCTCCTGACGAAAAGGAGAAGGGGCCGGAAAACGGCTCTCAAGACGGCAGCGTTCCGCTCGCGGAACGCTGTTTTGTTTACATAAATTATCGACACGACGTTTCGACAACGGATCAGCGCTGTATATTTAACACAAATGTAATAATTATGAAACGAATTTCAGTGAAATAATAGATAAAATTGTAATGAAATCGGAATAAAAAACAGTGCAAAATAAATAAAAAGGTAAAATCTTCCAGAAATCATCCTATAAATTATCACAAATCTCGTCCGATCCCATTGACTTTTGGAAAAAAATCACAATATAATTACCACTGTCACTTGAAAAATGCGTCAAATATGAGCGGGATCCCCCACTTTTGTATTTGACACATAAACGGAGCAAGAAGGAGAGAGGCGTATTATGCTGACAAGATGCTCATTTCTTCGGCGTATGCTTTTCGGCCCTCTGACTGCGGTACTGGTCATAACGTCCGGCGTGGCAGGAGGAGAGGACGGGAATGTGATGACCGTCTTTGCGGAGACGGCCCATACGTCTGACCCGGCCGGGGGCGCAGCGGAAGAAATCGGAACGACTACGGAAGCAGACGTACAAATTGAACTTACGGACCCGATTCAGGAAGGACAGCAGACCGGCCGGCAGGCCGCGGAGACAGAAGAAAGCGCTCGGCAGGAGACCCGGCCCGCCGAGATACCGCCCGAGGAGGATATCGCGCAGGGGCCCGGGGTTGTGAAGACGACGGAAGCGGAGGAGACAGAGGAAAGCGCCGCGCAGGAGGCCGCGGGGATCTCACTGAGCGAGCAGGATTACCGGGTGCTTCTGCGGATCGTGGAAGCGGAGGCGGGAGTCTGTGACACAAAGGGAAAGATTCTGGTGGCAAACGTCATCATGAACAGGATCCGCGACAGTGAATTCCCCAATACGGTTACCGGGGTGGTCTATCAGAACTCCCAGTTTTCGCCCGTTCAGAACGGGACCATCGATACCTGCCAGGTGACCCAGGATACGGTTGACGCCGTGGAGAGGGCGCTTCACGGTGAAGATTATTCCCAGGGCGCGCTCTACTTTATGAACAGGAGGAGCGCAAGCCCGGGAGCGGTACGCTGGTTTGACGGAAATCTTACTTATCTGTTTTACTATCAGGGACATGAATTCTACCGATGACAGACAATGAGGGACGTCTCCGGCTGCGGGGGCGCCCCTTTAAAAATAGCGGGCAAATTATCCTGCAAAATAGTGGACAAATTATCCTGCAAAATAGCGGGCAAATTATCCCGCCAAATATTGACTTTTTTGCCGCAAAATGAGATAATAAAAACACATTCGGGTTTTTACGAAAATCTATTTGAAGAAAAGAGGTTAAAAAAGATGATTGATTTAACAAGGTATGGCATTACCGGCACCACGGAGATCGTTTACAATCCGTCCTACGAGCTTCTGTTTGAAGAAGAGACGAGAAAAGATCTGGAGGGCTATGAGAAAGGCCAGGTCAGCGAACTGGGTGCGGTCAATGTCATGACGGGTATCTATACGGGACGGTCTCCCAAAGACAAATATATTGTTATGGACGAGAACTCCAAGGGAACCGTCTGGTGGACCTCCGATGAATACAAGAATGACAACCATCCGCTGTCCGAGGAGAACTGGGCGGTGCTGAAGGATATTGCCATCCGTGAGCTTTCCAATAAGAAGCTGTATGTGGTGGATGCGTTCTGCGGAGCCAACAAGGATACCCGTATGGCGATCCGCTTCATCGTGGAAGTTGCCTGGCAGGCACATTTCGTCAAGAATATGTTCATCCAGGCGTCCGAGGAAGAACTTAAGAATTTTGAGCCGGATTTCGTGATCTACAATGCCTCCAAGGCAAAGGTGGAGAATTATAAGGAGCTGGGGCTGAATTCCGAAACCGCCGTGGCCTTCAACATTTCCAGCCGTGAGCAGGTGATCATCAATACCTGGTACGGCGGCGAGATGAAGAAGGGTATGTTCTCCATGATGAATTATTATCTGCCTCTGAAGGGGATCGCTTCCATGCACTGCTCCGCCAATACGGATATGAACGGAGAGCATACGGCCATCTTCTTCGGCCTCTCCGGAACGGGCAAGACGACCCTGTCCACGGATCCCAAGCGTCTCCTGATCGGCGACGACGAGCACGGCTGGGACGATTCCGGCGTATTCAACTTCGAGGGAGGCTGCTATGCCAAGGTGATCAACCTCGATAAGGAGTCCGAGCCCGATATCTACAACGCCATCAAGCGCAACGCCCTGCTGGAGAACGTGACGCTTGACGCGGACGGCAAGATCGACTTTGCGGATAAGAGCGTGACGGAGAACACCCGTGTTTCTTACCCCATCGATCATATTGAGAAGATCGTCCGTCCGGTTTCCGCCGCTCCGGCTGCCGAGAACGTGATCTTCCTGTCCGCCGACGCTTTC
The DNA here is from genome assembly GCA_947630085.1 of uncultured Lachnospiraceae bacterium. Lineage (GTDB taxonomy): Bacteria > Bacillota > Clostridia > Lachnospirales > Lachnospiraceae > UBA3402. Next base: position 19,104 of record CANRGP010000004.1, on the reverse strand, counting down.
GGCGTCCTGCCGCCGGTATCCATTCTGACACCGGAGCAGACCCAGTATTATTTCCTGTCCGGATTTACCGCGAAGCTTGCGGGAACCGAGCGCGGCATCACCGAGCCTACGCCCACATTCTCCGCCTGCTTTGGCCAGGCGTTCCTGGAGCTGCATCCGACCAAGTATGCCGAAGAGCTGGTTAAGAAGATGGAGAAGAACGGCGCGAAGGCTTACCTGGTGAACACCGGATGGAACGGAACCGGCAAGCGCATTTCCATCAAGGACACCCGCGGGATCATCGACGCCATCCTGAACGGAGATATCAAGAACGCGCCGACAAAGAAGATTCCGTATTTCAACTTTGAAGTACCGACCCAGCTGAACGGTGTGGATACGGGTATCCTGGATCCGCGCGACACATACGAAGATCCCGCCGAGTGGGAGACGAAGGCCAAGGATCTGGCGCAGCGGTTCGTTAAGAACTTCGCCAAGTATGAGGGCAATGATGCAGGCAAGGCGCTGGTGGCCGCCGGCCCGCAGCTGTAAGCTCCGGTGCGATTTACGGAACGAGTTGTCACAAGTGAAGAGTGGGGGCTGTAGCGTTACAGCTCCCACTTTGCTTTTTTATGGGCGGCAGGACGCCGGGCCTGACAGAGAGGAGAGTGAGAATGGAAAGAAAGTACGTTTTGTTTGATCTTGACGGAACGCTGACGGATCCGGGCGAGGGGATCACAAGGTCCGTGCAGTACGCGCTGAACGCTTTCGGGATCCGGGAACCGGACCGGAAAAAGCTCTATCCGTTTATCGGTCCGCCGCTCGGGGAAAGCTTCATGAAATACTACGGATTCTCAGAGGAAAAAGCGGCGGAAACCATCGTGCGCTACCGCGAGTATTTTTCCGAGAAAGGGATCTTTGAGAACCGGGTCTACGAGGGGATCCCCCGGATGCTGAAAAGACTGAAGGACAGCGGAAAGACTCTTCTGGTGGCCACGTCCAAGCCCGATGAGTTCGCGGTCCGCATTCTGAAACATTTCGATCTGTATCAGTATTTTGATTTTGTAGGAGGCGCAAGCATGGACGAGGTCAGGGTGAAAAAAAGCGAGGTGATCGTCTACACCCTGCAGCATGAGAATATCGTCTGTACGGATCAGGCCATTATGGTGGGTGACAGGGAGCATGACGTCCGGGGCGCGGGCGAGAACGGCATGGACTGTGTGGGCGTCCTGTTCGGATACGGAAGCCGCGCCGAGCTGGAAGAGGCCGGTGCGTTTTGGATCGCGGAGACGGTAGAAGATTTGGAAAAATATTTGTTGAGTTGTTAAAAAAGTTGTTCATTATTCAATTTTAATAGTTGTTTTCCGAATAAAAACTGTTACATTTTGATATGATGAAAATAGGAGCCCGATATTATATATTTTAAGAAATCGAGAAAGGACGGAGAACATTGTTTGAAAAGGGCGAATACATCGTGTACGGGATGACAGGAGTCTGCCGTGTCAGCGACATCACGGCGATGAATATGGAAGGAGAAAATACGGAAAAGCTGTATTATGTGCTGGAGCCCACCGGAACCCGCGGGGGCCGGATCATCACGCCGGTAGAGGGAAACAAGAGCATCATGAGGCGGATCCTGACCAGCGAGGAGGCATACAGGCTGATCGACGGGATCAAGGAGATCGAACGGCTGCGGATCGCCGACGATAAGCAGCGGGAGATGAAGTACAAGGAAGCGATGATGAGCTGCGACTGCCGGATGTGGATCGGGATCATCAAGACGCTGTATCTGCGGAAGATGGACCGGATGGGTCACGGGAAGCGCCTTACCGAGGTGGACGAGCGTTATATGAAAAAGGCCAAGGACAATCTCTACGGCGAGCTTTCGATCCCGTTGGGCATCCCAGCGGAGGAAGTGGAAAGGTTCATCACGGAAAGAATTGACGGAATCAAGTAAAAATACTTGACACACCGGCCGGTATCGTGTATGATAGCACAGGTGAGCGGATATGAAAGCGATTGGCGAGCAGGCCATGCTCTATGATTTTTACGGTGAATTGCTGACCCCTAGGCAGCGCCAGATCTATGAAGAGGTCGTGTTTGAAGATCTCTCGCTTGGCGAGATCGCGGGCGAGCAGGGGATCAGCAGACAGGGCGTACATGATCTGGTGAAACGCTGCGACAGGATACTGGAGGGCTATGAGGAGAAGCTGAAGCTGGTAGAGAAGTTCAAGGCTTCCCGGAAGATGGTGGAAGAGATCGTCCGTCTGACGGAGCAGTTTAAGGCCAGCCCGCAGATGAGCCTGATCGACAGGATCGGTCAGATCGCGCAGGACATCATCAGCCTGTAGCGGCCGGACCGCCTTTCGGGGCGGAAGGAAAGGACAGGAACGGGAGGAACCCATGGCTTTTGAGAATTTGTCGGACAAACTGCAGAATATATTTAAAAATCTGCGCGGCAGAGGACGCCTGACCGAGGCCGATGTGAAGGCGGCGCTCCGGGAAGTGAAAATGGCTCTTTTGGAAGCCGACGTAAGCTTCAAGGTGGTCAAACAGTTTGTGTCGTCCGTGCAGGAGCGGGCTGTGGGTGAGGATGTCCTGGGAAGCCTGACGCCCGGACAGATGGTGATCAAGATCGTCAACGAAGAACTGATCTCCCTGATGGGATCGGAGACTACGGAGATAGCCATCCGGCCGGGAAACGAGATCACGGTGATCCTGATGGCGGGCCTGCAGGGAGCAGGAAAGACCACGACGGCAGCCAAGATCGGCGGAAAGTTGAAAGGAAAGGGAAAGAATCCGCTGCTGGTGGCCTGCGATATCTACCGCCCCGCAGCGATCCAGCAGCTCCAGATCAACGGGGAGAAGCAGGGGATTCCGGTCTTCTCCATGGGAGTCAGCCACCGGCCCGCGGACATTGCCAGGGCGGCGGTGGAGCACGCCCGCAAAAACAACTTCAACGTGGTCATTCTCGATACGGCGGGACGGCTTCATGTGGACGACGATATGATGGAGGAGCTGGCCGAGGTCAAGGAGGCGGTTTCGGCGGACCAGACGATCCTGGTGGTGGACGCTATGACCGGCCAGGATGCGGTCAACGTTGCGGAGAGCTTTCAGAACCGGATCGGAATAGACGGCGTCATATTGACGAAGCTGGACGGCGATACCAGAGGAGGAGCGGCCCTTTCCATCCGCGCGGTTACCGGAAAGCCGATCCTGTACGTGGGTATGGGCGAAAAGCTTTCCGATCTTGAACAGTTTTACCCGGACCGTATGGCCTCCCGGATCCTGGGAATGGGGGACATCCTTTCTCTGATCGAAAAGGCGGAGCAGGAGGTCGATGAGGCCAAGGCCAGGGAAATGAGCCAGAAGCTCCGCAAGGCGGAGTTTGATTTTAACGATTTTCTCGAGCAGATGCGCCAGATCCGGAAGATGGGAGGAATGGGCAGCATTCTCGGAATGATGCCGGGGATGCCTCAGGTCAAAGGAAACCTGGATATTGACGAATCGGCGATGGACAGGGTAGAGGCGATCATACTGTCCATGACGCCGCAGGAGAGAACGAACCCCTCCGTGCTGAACCCTTCCCGGAAACTGAGGATCGCCAAGGGGGCGGGCGTTCCGGTCAGCGAGGTGAACCGGATCGTCAAGCAGTTTGACCAGATGCGCAAGATGATGAAGCAGATGGGCGGGATGATGAGCGGCAAACGCCGCGGGATGCTGGGCGGAATGCTCGGCAGGATGAAACTTCCGTTTTAGGAAGTATGACAGCGACAGCAGAACAGACACTCTGTTTTTGCCGATATAAACCATACAGGATAAGGAGGTGAAACAAAAATGGCAGTAAAGATGAGACTTAGAAGGATGGGGCAGAAGAAGGCACCTTTCTATAGAGTTGTAGTCGCAGACTCCAGATCTCCGAGGGACGGAAAGTTCATCGAGGAGGTCGGCTACTATGATCCCAACGAGGATCCCAGCGTGATCAAGTTCAACGAGGAAGCAGCGAAGAAGTGGCTGGCTACGGGCGCACAGCCCACTGAGAGAGTGGCAAAGCTCCTGAAGCTCGCCGGTATCCAGTAATTGAGGTGAGATTATGAAAGAACTGGTTGAAGTAATGGCCAAAGCTCTGGTGGAAAATCCGGATGAGGTCACTGTCACCGAAACCGAGAAGGATGGGGAGACCATTGTGGAACTGAAAGTGGCCCCTTCCGATATGGGGAAAGTTATTGGAAAGCAGGGCAGGATCGCGAAAGCCATACGTTCCGTAGTAAAGGCAGCAGCCTCAAAGGAAGATAAGAAAGTCGTTGTGGATATTGACTAGAGAAGACCGCGAATGGAGAGGCAAACGGTGATCCGGAGGCAGAAAGCGCCTGGGGCCGCTTGCCTTTTCCATGCCGGAGATGTTCATGCTTCTGCGGAGGATCTTGTCCCGGACGAGGTTCTGTTCTGTGAAACGGCAAGGAGGAAATATGGTAAAGACATTGCGGGTAGGCGTTATCACCTCCACTCACGGGATCCGCGGTGAGGTTAAGGTCTTTCCCACCACGGACGACCCGAAGAGGTATGAAGACCTGAAGGAAGTGCTCCTGGACGCACCCGGAGGCACGCTTCCCCTCAGGATCGAGAGAGTCCGTTTCTTTAAAAATATGGTGATCCTGAAATTTGAAGGATATGACAGCATCAACGATGTCGAAGGCTACAAGGGCATGGATCTTCTGGTGACCAGGGAAAATGCGGTGGAGCTGGCTCCGGGGGAGAATTTTATCGCCGATATGATCGGACTCGACGTAGTGACCGACGAAGGAACACGCCTTGGCACGCTGAAGGATATCCTCCAGACGGGAGCGAATGACGTATATGTGGTGAAAACGGAGGAAGGCAGGGAGATCCTGCTTCCCTCTATAAAAGAATGTATTCTGGATGTGGATCTGGAGAAGGAGAAGGTCACGGTCCATGTGATGGACGGCCTTCTGGATCTGTAGGATGTCCGAAGAGGAGCCGCGGGGAGGGCGGCAGCTGATGAATTTCTATATTCTGACATTATTTCCCGAGATGGTGATGAGCGGTCTGGGGACCAGCATCACCGGGAGGGCCATCGAAAAGGGAATCATTGGTGTGGAAGCGATCAATATACGGGATTATACCGAGGAGAAGCACGGCCATGTGGATGATGCCCCTTATGGCGGAGGGGCGGGTATGGTCATGCAGCCGGGCCCTGTCTGCGATTCCTATCGGGCGCTCTGCGGACGGCTGGGGAAGCAGCCGCGGGTTCTCTATATGACGCCGCAGGGAACGGTCTTTAATCAGTCCATTGCTCAGGAGCTGGCAGGCGAGGAGGACCTGGTGTTTCTGTGCGGCCATTACGAGGGGATCGATGAGAGAGCCCTTCAGAGCATTGTGACGGATTATCTGTCCATTGGCGATTATGTGCTGACGGGCGGAGAGCTTCCCGCGATGGTTATGATCGACTGCATTTCCCGCCTCATACCCGGCGTTCTCAACAACGACGCTTCCGCGGAGATCGAGTCCTTCCACGACAATCTGCTGGAGTATCCCCAGTACACCAGGCCGGAGGTTTTTGAGGAAATGCGTGTTCCGCAGGTGCTTTTGTCCGGGCATCACAAAAACATCGAAGAATGGCGGAGAAAGCAGTCCATCAAAAGGACGCTTGAGCGACGCCCGGACCTTCTCAGGGAAGCGGCGCTGTCCAAAAAAGAAGCGGAATATCTGGCTTTTCTGCAAAACGGCGGAGAAGAAGAATGAACGAAAAAAATGCTTGCATTTCCACCTTTTGTATGCTAGAATCTATTATTGTGACAAATAAGAGATGGTCCTCTGTTACCGAATGCGTATTATGAACATCAAATAGATGGAAAAGGAGACACAGGCTACATGAACGAGATTATCAGGAACATTGAATCAGAGCAGCTGAAGAAGACCGTGCCGGATTTCCGCGTAGGAGATACCGTGCGCGTTCACAACCTTATCAAGGAAGGTTCCAGAGAGAGGATCCAGATCTTTGAGGGAACCGTGGTCAAGAGACAGAACGGCGGGGCGAGAGAGACGTTCACGGTCCGCAAGTCTTCCAGCGGAATCGGCGTTGAGAAGACCTGGCCGCTTCATTCCCCTTCCGTTGCCGACATTCAGGTGGTCCGCAGAGGCAAGGTGAGAAGGGCCAAGCTGTTCTATCTGAGAAAGCGCGTCGGAAAGGCCGCAAAGGTTAAAGAGCTTGTCAGATAATCATTGGTGACACGGAAGGGACAATAAATCATTTTATTGTCCCTTCTTCATCTTATGGGAAAATTCATCCCATTTTAAACCGGTCAGGAGTTGCAGCAGTGGAATTTTATCAGGAAGAGACAGGCGTCCTGCAGAGAATCGTCGGCTGGATCGTGGATATCGTGGCGGTTATTGCCCTCGCCTGGTTTATGGTTTATGCGTTCGGGGAACAGACCGAGATCTCCGGGCAGTCCATGATGCCCACGCTGTCCGGCGGGGACAGGGTGCTTGTGAACCGCCTGGCGTATGATCTGTGGGATCCGGCCCGTTTTGATGTGGTGGTTTTTACCCGGGAGGACGGAAAGACCAATATAAAGAGAGTGATCGGTCTCCCGGGAGAGACGGTGCAGATCGTATCGGGCTCCATTTTTATAAACGGAGAGAGGCTGGAGAGCGACGAGGCGTTAAGCTATGTCGCCCTGGCCGGCCTCGCTGAAAATCCCGTTATCCTGGACGAAGACGAATATTTTCTTCTGGGAGATAACCGCGACAGCAGCGAGGACAGCCGTTTTGCCAATATCGGCAATGTAAAACGCTCCCGGATCCGGGGAAAGGTCTGGTTCCGTATGTTTCCGATCAGAAGGATCGGGCCGGTTCGGTAAATCCCTTCCGGAGACGCATTGCGGGAAGGACCGGCTCTGCCGGTGCAAACGGAGCTGCAAAAAGGTGTTTTATGGACAAAAATAACAGGGAAGAGACATTCTCCGGATCCGGCATCAACTGGTATCCGGGACATATGACAAAAGCCAGACGGGCGATGCAGGAGGACGTGAAGCTCATCGATCTTCTGATCGAGATCGTGGATGCCCGCGTGCCCATATCCAGCAGAAATCCGGATATTGACGAACTCGGACGCGGCAAGGCCCGTCTGCTGATCCTCAACAAATCGGACCTGGCCGAAGAAGCGGCAACCTCCCGTTGGGAACAGCGGTTTGCCGCGGACGGATACGGTATCGTCCGGGCGGACAGCCGGAACAGCGCCCAGCTGAAGCAGGTCGGACAGGCCGTCAGGGAGGTCTGCCGCGAGAAGATTGAGAGGGACCGGAAAAGAGGCATCATAGGCCGTCCCATCCGCGCCATGGTGGTGGGGATCCCCAATGTGGGCAAATCCACGTTCATCAATTCATTTGCCGGAAAGTCGTGCGCCAAAACCGGAAACAGGCCGGGCGTCACCAGGGGAAACCAGTGGATCCGGATCAATAAGCAGGTGGAGCTTCTGGATACCCCGGGGCTTTTATGGCCGAAGCTCGGGGACAGGCAGACGGGCGTTCATCTTGCGATGATCGGTTCTATAAATGATCAGATCCTTGATCTGCAGGAGCTGTCTGCGGAGCTGATCCGGTTTTTTAACGAGAGATATCCCGGTATCCTGGAGAAGAGATACGGAGCGGAAGCGGAAGGAGAAAAGGCCCTCGAGAGGATCGCCGCCGCCCGTTCCTGCCTGGTAAAGGGCGGAGTCTATGACCTTGAGAAGGCGGCGGCACTTTTTCTTGACGATTTTCGGAGCGGGAGGCTGGGGCGGATCACCCTGGAATTCCCTCCGGACTAAGAGACACCGACAGGGCGGCAGCTGCCGCGGCCGAAGGATTTTTTGAGAAAAGCGGGGATGTAGATATATGAGAGAACTGAGCGGGGAAAAACTGCAGGCGGAACTGGACCGCCTGGAGCAGATGAAGGCATACGAAAAACAGTACGGGATGTTTTCCTGCATCTGCGGCGTGGATGAAGCGGGCCGCGGGCCCCTTGCCGGCCCCGTAGCAGCGGGCGCGGTCATTCTTCCTGCCGACGTGCGGATCCTCTATCTGAATGATTCCAAGAAGCTGTCGGAAAAGCGCAGGGAGCTGCTCTATGATGAGATCACGGAAAAGGCGGTGGCCTGGAGCGTTGGGATCGTATCCCCGGAGCAGATCGACCGCATCAATATCCTGCAGGCGACCTATGAGGCTATGCGCCGGGCCATATCCGGTCTGTCGGTCAAGCCGGATCTTCTGCTGAACGACGCGGTAACGATCCCCGGGATCTCCGTGAAGCAGGTCCCCATCATCACGGGCGATGCGAAAAGCCTTTCCATCGCCGCCGCCAGCGTGATTGCCAAGGTCACCAGAGACCGTATGATGCGCGGGTATGATGAACTTTATCCGGAATACGGATTCGCCCAAAACAAGGGGTACGGGACGGCGGAGCACATCCGGGCCATCCGCGAGCACGGTCCGTGTCCCATCCACAGAAGAACGTTTATCGGCAGCTTTGTGTAATATTTTCAGAGGAGCGGATCCGGCGAATGATATGCGTCGGGATCCGTACCAGCGGGAAGGGAGGTCCTATGGACAACAAAAGAGCAGTGGGGAGCCATTATGAAGATCTTGCGGCCGCTTTCCTTACGCAGGAGGGGATGCAGATACAGGACAGAAATTTTCGCTGCGGACCGGGAGAGATCGATATCGTTGCCCGGGACGGAAAGTATCTGGTGTTCGTGGAGGTGAAATATCGCGGGAGCCCTGCGAGAGGGTATCCGGAGGAAGCCGTGAGACCGGAAAAGCAGAGAAGGATCCGCAAGGCGGCTACGGTTTATCTGTACCGGAAGGGATATTCGGATGATACGCTGTGCCGTTTCGACGTGGTTTCGATACTTGGAGACAGGATCCGCCTGATCCGCGACGCGTTCTGAAAGGGGAGCCGCTGCGCAGGCTCCGGGAGAATTTCGGAAAAACAGAAAAAGCTCTTTACAAAATTTTCCGGATGAGGTATAGTAGCTTACAGTACATCGAATATAACGAAAGGAGGCAAGTGCGATGACGATGCTGAGAACCGATAAGATGAGACTGACAAACGAATACGGCATAGTCGTTGCATGGATTGCCCCGCTGTAGGTTCTCTGCGTATTTGTCGTGAGAATATCTGCCGCAGTTTGTGCAACTGCGGCTTTTTTGCGTTCTGAAAGAGAGGAAATATGAAAGGACTTGGAAAATATTTTTTTAAATACAGATTTTACTATATGCTGGCGCTGGCGTGCCTGTATCTCGGAGTATTTCTCGATCTGCAGGGCCCCAGGATCGTAGGGCGGATCATTGACGATGTGATCGTGGGCGGACATGGGCAGATCCTGATGGGACTTCTCGTTATGCTCCTGCTCGTCAGCATCGGAAAAGGGATCTTTAAGTACGGCCAGGAGTTCATATCCGACTGCATCGGCGTGAAGATCGCCGAGGACATCCGGAGAAAGCTGTTTTCCCATATCGAGAAGATGCATATGGGATTTTTCGAGAAGAACAATACAGGGGAGCTGATGGCAAGGATCAAGGAGGATGCGGAACGGATATGGGAGGCTATGGGATATGTGGGGATCTTATGTGTGGAAGCCCTGGTCCATACCGTCATGGTCCTGTGGCAGATGATCCGGCTTGATCCGATTATGACGCTGATCCCGCTCTGCGTTATGCCTGTCGTGGGCTATGTGGCCATCCGCCTGGAGAGAGGGCTCGACCGGGTCTATGACGAGATCAGCGAGGAAAACGCCAGGCTGAATGCGGTGGCCCAGGAGAATGTAAGCGGCGTCCGGACGGTAAAGGCGTTTTTCCGTGGGGAATACGAGATCGAAAAATTCCGCTCGCACAATAAGAAATATTATGAACTGAACATGAATCTGGCCAGGACCATGGCCAGATACGACCCGTGGATCTCGTTTCTGACCAAGACGATGCTGTTTCTCTGCGTGACTGTCGGCGGGATATTTGTGATCCGCGGCCGGATAAGCCTTGGGCAGCTGGGTACCTTTATCCAGTACGCCAATAATATCGTGTGGCCCATGGAGATACTGGGATGGGTGACGAATACGATGGCGGCCGCGGTGGCTTCCAACAAAAAGATCAACCGTATCCTGGACGAGGAACCGCAGATCCTTTCCCCGGACGGCGCCGTCCCCATGGGGAGGGCAAAAGGAAGGCTCACCTTTGAAAACGTGGGCTTCTCTCTCCAGGGACGTCCCATTCTGAAGAATGTCAGCTTCTCGGTAGAGGAGGGGAAGACCCTGGGGATCATGGGAATGACCGGGTCCGGCAAGACGACCGTCGTCAACCTGGCCGAACGCTTCTATGATGTGGATGAGGGAAGGATCCTTCTGGATGATGTGGATATCCGAAATCTGGATACGGAAAGCCTGCGCCGGAACATCTCCGTGGTCATGCAGGATGTGTTCCTCTTTTCGGACACGATCCGGGAGAACATCCGCATCGGAAACCGGGGGTACATAGATGAAGAACGGATGACCGAATCGGCCGGGAGGGCCGGCGCGGCTGAATTCATCGACAGGCTCCCCGACCGGTATGAGACGGTGATCGGCGAGCGGGGCGTGGGGCTTTCCGGCGGACAGAAGCAGCGCCTGAGCATTGCGAGAGCCCTGGCGAAGCAAGCGCCGATCCTCATCCTTGACGACGCCACATCGGCTCTGGATATGGAGACGGAGCATGAACTGTGGAAGGAGATCAACCGGCTGGAGAAAACCACGAAGATCATCATCGCCCACCGCATATCCACCGTGCGCCATGCCGACGAGATCATCGTCATGGAAAACGGGCGGATCGCCGAGAGAGGGGATCACGAATCCCTGATGGCCCAAAAGGGCAGATATTATGACACTTTTGCAGCGCAGTATGAAAGACCGGAGGAGGTGAAGCCATGTCTGTAAATTCCTATCGTGAAGACGAATCTTCCAGAGACGTCCCCAAGAGGGAGACGCTGCTTCGGCTGTATCGATATCTGTTTGCGTATAAGAAAAAGATCGCGCTGGTTCTCCTGGTCGTCGCGGTGACCGTATCCGTCGTCCTGGTCAACCCGCTGCTGATCGAGAGAGCGGTAAACGTCAGCGTTCCCGAGGGGAACATCAGGGAGCTTCTGCTTCTCTGCCTGCTTGCCCTTGCCCTGAACGGGATTTGGATCGCGGGAGTCAGGATACGGATGATCATGATGGCCCGGATCTCAAACGAGATCGTTCTGAAGATAAGGGAGGAACTGTACCGCCATATTCAGACGCTCAGCCTGCGCTTTTTTGACGGGAGACCGACGGGAAAGATCCTGGCCCGGATCATCGGAGATGTGAATTCCCTGCAGGGCATGATGTCGGACAGCGTGACGACTCTGATACCGGATCTGATCACGGTAACCGCCATTCTTCTTATTATGCTGGCAAAAAGCCCGGCCCTCACCATGTCGGCCATCGCCACGATGCCGATCCTCCTTCTGGGAATGTATGTGGTCATGGTCGTGGGACACGGAAGATGGATGGCGGTGAGAAAAAAGAATTCCAATATGAGCGCCTATTCACACGAAAATTTCTCCGGGATCCGTGTGGTACAGAGCTTCTGTGCGGAGAAGGAGTCGGAGGAGACGTTCGGAAGAATACTGGACGAGCATGAGAAGGCGTTTATCGGGGCGGTACAGCTGGCGGATGCTTTCAGCCCTACCGTGGATACGGTATGGGGGATCGGGAGCTTTCTTCTCTACTATATCGGGATCCGCATCCTGGGAATGGGAGATACGCAGATCGGGACGTTTCTGGCTTTTGCCACTTATCTGAGTATGTTCTGGTCCCCGATCCGCAATCTTGCCAGCTTTTACAACAGGATCGTCAACAACATCTCCGGGGCGGAGCGGATCTTTGATATCCTGGACACGGAGCCGGAGCTCGCGGATGCTCCCGGAGCGAAGCCGCTCCCGGAAATCTCCGGGGAGGTGGAGTTCTCCCATGTGACGTTTGCTTATCCGGACGAGCCGGACAGGGCTGTGATCCGGGACGTCAGCTTTCGTGTGATGCCCGGAGAAACCGTGGCGCTGGTAGGCGCGACCGGCGCGGGAAAGACGACGATCATCAATCTTCTCAGCCGCTTTTACGATGTAACGTCCGGCGAGATCCGCATCGACGGGTACCCGATCCGGGATGTGACGACCGAGAGCCTGCGCGGGCAGATGGGGATCATGACGCAGGAGACCTATCTGTTTTCCGGAACCATTGCCGACAATATCCGGTACGGAAAACTGGATGCGACCGATCAGGAGGTGGAATGGGCGGCCCGCGCCGTCGGGGCGCATGAATTTATCGCACTGCTCGAGGACGGTTATGAGACGGTGATACAGAACGGAAGCGGATTGTCCGTCGGACAGCGCCAGCTGGTGGCGTTTGCCAGGACCCTGATCGCAAGACCCAGGATCCTCATCCTGGACGAGGCGACATCCAGCATCGACACGAGAACCGAGATCATGGTCCAGAACGGGATAGAAGCGCTTCTGGCGGGCAGGACGTCGTTTGTGATCGCGCACCGTCTTTCCACCATCCGGAAAGCGGATCGGATCTTTGTGGTAGACGGCCAGGGGATCCTGGAATCCGGGACCCATGAGGAACTTCTGGAAAAGCAGGGAGCGTATTTTCATCTGTACCGGGCCCAGTTTCAGGATGTGGCCGCCGGATGACGGCCGGCACGGAGGAAGAGAGCCTGCGGGAGGGACACAGAGCCGGCACGGGAGGGACACAGAGCCGGTACGAAGGAACAGCGCCTGCGAGGGACTTGACAATGCCGGGAAACGGGGCATATTATTATGGATAGAAACCGGGGAGGAGAACGAAAAAATGAGAACGCCGATTCCGCTTACCTATATGACCGATGAGAGGATCCCTCGGATCCGATGGACAAAGAACGGAGAGATGCCGTATCTGTCATTCCCGCTGCTGGAGGATACGGGTATGGTGGCCCACGCCTTTTCCACCAGACTGGGAGGGATCAGCACCGGTCCGTTTGCCGCAATGAACTTTACGGTGAGCCGCGGAGACGAGCCGGACAAGGTGCGGGAGAACTACAAGCGGATGGCAAGGGCCATAGGCGTTGATGAGGAGCGGATTGTCCTGTCGTACCAGACCCATACGACAAATGTGCGGAAGGTGACGGAGGAAGACGCGGGAAAGGGAGTTGTGCGGGAGAGGGATTACCGGGATGTGGACGGGCTGATCACCGATGTGAAGGGCATTACGCTTGCGACATTTTACGCCGACTGTGTGCCGCTGTATTTCCTGGATCCTGTGCGTGAGGCCATCGGGCTGAGCCATTCCGGCTGGCGCGGGACCGTGGCGCGGATGGGGCGGGTGACCCTGGAGGCAATGACACGGGAATACGGCACGGATCCCGCGGATGTGCTCTGCTGCATCGGCCCCTGCATCTGTAAGGACTGCTTTGAAGTGGGAGAGGAAGTGGCGGATGCGTTCCGGAAGGAATTCGGCTCCGGATACTGGCCGGAGATCGGGACCCGCAAAGACAACGGAAAATATTATCTTGACCTGCGAAGGGCCAACGAGATCATCCTGCTGGAGGCAGGAATAAAGCGGGAGCACATCCAGACATCGGATCTGTGCACCCGCTGCAATTCGCGATATTTGTTTTCCCACCGTGTCCAGGGAGATGCCAGGGGAAACCTCGGGGCCTTTCTCTGCCTGAAGCAGAATCTCTGACTTCGGTCTCCGCCGGGATCCCGGCGCGGCTCGGTCATTGAATGATCTGAAAATATTCGTACCCGTCCGAGCGGCGCCTCTGCACCAGCTTCTGGATCCGTTCGGTCTGCGACATGGCGCCTCCGATGGCCACGTCATGGTTCAGGCAGTTGATGATGGCGGCCAGATATTTGCTCATGTCCGCCTCCAGATACCAGGGCCTGGTCAGAAGCTCGGGGGAGCGGTAATTCAGATTGGTGGTAATGACATAATCGATGTATCCCTTTTGGTAGAACTCGTCAAATTTTTCAAGACCGTTTGTGAAAAGCCCGAAGGTGCAGCACACGATCACCTTGCTGGCTTTCCGGTCCCGAAGGGCCTTTGCCGTATCCAGCATACTCTCGCCGGAGGAGATCATGTCGTCGATGATGAGCACGGTCTTGCCCTCGACGGACGCCCCCAGGAATTCGTGCGCCACGATGGGATTGCGTCCGTCAACCACGCGGGAGTAGTCGCGGCGCTTGTAAAACATTCCCATATCAACGCTCAGGTTGTTGGCCACATATACGGCTCGGTCCATGGCTCCCTCGTCGGGACTGATGACCATGAAGTGGTCCTTGTCGACTACAAGATCCGGGTCGTGCTCGAAGAGAGTGGTGAGAAACTGGTAGGTCGGCATGAAGTTATCGAATCCGTTTAAAGGAATGGCGTTCTGAACGCGGGGATCATGCGCGTCAAAGGTGATGATATTGCTCACGCCCATCTTCACCAGCTCCTCCAGGGACATGGCGCAGTCCAGAGATTCCCGTTTGCTGCGCTTGTGCTGGCGGCCCTCGTAGAGAAAGGGCATGATGACGCTGACACGGTGAGAGGTGGAAGCGCAGGCTCCGATCACGCGTTTCAGGTTCTGGTAATGATCGTCGGGCGACATATGATTGGTATAGCCGTTCATGGAGTAGGTGAGGCTGTGATTGGTGATATCAACCATAACGAAGGTATCGGCACCGCGCACGGATTCGTTGATGACGGCCTTGGCCTCACCGGTCCCGAAGCGCGGGCAGGAAATGTCTAACAGATAGGAATCCACATCGTAACCGCGGTAATTCAGATCTTCTTTTCTTCGCATAAGCTCTTCCATATCGCGTCTGCGAAAGGATACGATATGATCGTTGACCAGACGGGCAAGATCCCTGCATCCGTCCAAAGCCGCCAGCTTCAGCGGTGCCACAGGCAGGGAATGGTAGAATACATACTTGTTTGTCATGATGCGTCCCTCCGTTTCGATTTCTGCATATCCGTTATACCATTTCATTTCAGAGAACGTCAATAGGAATGTGGAATGAACGCGAAAAAAGACAAAAGCTGCCGGCTTTACAAAAAGCCGGAATATTGCTATCATAGAGACATATATGACGACCGCGCAGAGGCCGGGGATACGCACCGGCGCCTGCGACGTACAAAGAGGAAAAGCGCCGATGAAACAGAAAGAAAAGGGACATTTGATCAAGTTCGTGGAGCCCGGATCCATTGCCGGGGAGCTGGGCCTTGAGCCGGGCGACCGTCTGCTCTCCATCGACGGAAAGGATCCGGAGGATATTTTTGATTACGAATATTATCTCGAGAACGATTCCGTCACGGTGGAGATCCTCCGGGCCGACGGGGAAGAGTGGGAGATCGAGATCGAGAACGGGTACAGCGATCTGGGGCTGACGTTTGAGAACGGACTGATGAGCGAATACCGCTCCTGCACCAACCGCTGCATATTCTGCTTTATCGACCAGATGCCGCCGGGGATGCGGGAGACGCTCTATTTTAAGGACGACGATTCCAGGCTTTCTTTTCTTCAGGGCAATTATATCACCCTTACAAATATGAAGAAAAAGGATATCGACCGCATCATCCGCTTTAAACTGGCGCCCATCAACATATCCGTCCATACCACGAACCCGCAGCTCAGATGCCGGATGCTGAACAACCGGTTCGCCGGAAAATCCCTGGAGAATATCAGGAGGCTTTACGAGGCCGGTACGCCCATGAACGGGCAGATCGTTCTCTGCAGGGGCATCAACGACGGAGAGGAACTGGAGAGGACCATACGGGACCTGGCGGAATATATCCCCTGTATGGAAAGCGTCTCCGTGGTCCCCGCCGGACTGACGAAATACCGGGAGGGGCTCTACCCTCTGGAAATGTTTACCCGGGAAGATGCGGGAGCGGTCATCGACCAGATCGAAAAATGGCAGCGGAAGCTGTATTCCGCACACGGGACTCATTTTGTCCACGCAAGCGACGAATTCTATATCCTGGCGGGACGCCCTCTTCCGGAAGCCGGGCGCTACGACGGGTATCTGCAGCTGGAGAACGGCGTCGGCATGGTCCGGCTGATGTCGGAGGAGGTCGAGGAGGCGCTGGCAGGGTGTTCGGGGGACATGGAGCAGGAGGAGCTTTCCGTGGCAACGGGGACGCTCGCCGCAGGATATCTGCAGGGCTTTCTGGACCGGATCCGGGAAAAATTCCCGAACAGGAGGGTCCATCTGTATCCCATCGTCAATGAGTTTTTCGGGGAGCAGATCACGGTGGCGGGGCTGATCACCGGGCGGGATCTGATCAGCCAGCTGAAGGGCAAGCCGCTGGGAAGCAGGCTTTTGCTTCCGAGCTGTATGTTCAGGAGCGGCGAGGAGGTTTTTCTGGACGACGTGACCAGGGAACAGGTAAAAACTGCTTTACAAGTCCCGGTGAATATTGTAAAATCAAGCGGACAGGATTTTGTAAATGCAGTCTTAAACCCGCCGGAGGATGCGCCCGCTTCCTACGCCGGGTATGAGCTGAAGGAACTGTGAGGGCTTCGGAGCCGATCCGTTTGCCCGTTATGATAAGGAGACAGAGAATGAGCAAACCAATCGTCGCCATCGTGGGGCGGCCCAATGTGGGGAAATCCACACTGTTCAACGCGCTGGCGGGACGGACGATTTCCATTGTAAAAGATACTCCCGGCGTCACCCGGGACCGCATTTACGCGGACTGCACCTGGCTGGACAGGAGCTATACGCTTGTGGATACCGGAGGGATCGAACCGGAGAGCAAGGACATTATCCTGTCCCAGATGAGGGAGCAGGCGGAGATCGCTATTGCGACTGCCCATGTGATCATTTTTATCGTAGATGTGCGTCAGGGACTGGTGGATTCCGACTTCAAGGTTGCGGATATCCTCCGCAGGTCCCGCAAGCCCGTGGTGCTGTGCGTCAATAAGGTGGACAGCTTCCGAAAATTCGGAAACGACATTTATGAATTCTATAACCTGGGGATCGGAGAACCCATCGGAATCTCCGCCGCTTCGATGCTGGGACTCGGCGAGCTTCTGGATCAGGTGGTCCGTAAGCTCCCGGACGCGGACCCGGAGGAGGAGGACGACGACAGGCCGAGGGTGGCCGTGATCGGGAAGCCCAATGTGGGGAAATCCTCTCTGATCAACAAGCTGTTGGGAGAGAACCGGATGATCGTCTCCGATGTTGCGGGAACCACCCGGGACGCCGTTGACACGGCTGTGACCTACGGGGGAAATGAGTATGTTTTTATCGACACCGCGGGGCTGCGCAGGAAGAGCAAGATCAAGGAAGAGCTGGAGCGCTACAGCATTATCCGGGCGGTTGCCGCCGTGGAGCGCGCGGACGTGGTGGTGCTTTTGATCGACGCGGTCGAGGGAGTCACGGAGCAGGATGCCAAGATCGCGGGCATTGCCCATGAGAGGGGCAAGGGGATCATTGTGGCGGTCAACAAGTGGGACGCCGTCGAGAAGGACGACAAGACCATTTACAGCTTTACCGACCGGGTGCGGAGCGTTCTCTCGTTCATGCCGTATGCGGAGATCCTGTTTATTTCCGCCCTGACCGGACAGCGCCTTCCTAAACTGTTTGAGACGATCGATATGGTGCGGCAGAACCAGAACCTGCGTGTGGCTACCGGTGTGCTCAACGAGATCGTTTCCGAGGCGGTGGCGATGAAGCAGCCCCCGTCCGACAAGGGGAAACGGCTGAAGATATTCTATATGACCCAGGTAGCGGTAAAGCCTCCGGCTTTCGTGGTGTTTGTCAATGACAAGGAGCTGATGCATTTTTCTTATCTGCGCTATCTGGAGAACCAGATCCGCAGCGCTTTCGGCTTCCGGGGAACCTCGCTTAAATTTATGATCCGGGAAAGAAACGGAAAGGAAGGATAAGGTATGGAACGGGTAATCTGTCTGCTGGCCGGTTATGCCTGCGGTCTCATTCAGACCGGCTACTTTTACACAAAGGCCCACGATGTGGATATCCGCAGCGTGGGGAGCGGCAATTCCGGCAGCACCAATGTGCTGCGGACTATGGGAGCAAAGGCGGGGCTGATCGTTTTTCTGGGAGACGCGTTTAAGACGCTGATCCCCTGTCTGATCGTCAGGCTGGTGTTTATGCAGAGACAGCCGGATTCGGCCTCCCTGATGGTCCTATATACGGCGTTTGGGACTATTTTAGGGCACAATTTCCCCTTCTATCTGAAGTTCAGGGGCGGGAAGGGCATAGCCTGCACCGCGGGGCTTCTGGCCGCGATGGACTGGCGCGTCATGCTCGTATGCCTGGCGGCGTTTATCCTGATCGTGGCGCTCACCCGATATGTGTCTCTGGGATCTCTGACGGTAGTCACCATATTCCTGATCTGGATGATCGTATTCGGGCTGCGCGGAGATTACGGCCTGGATCCGCGGCTCCTGCCGGAATTTTTTATTTTGTCGGCGGCGGTGACGGGAATGGCGTTCTGGAGGCACCGCGCCAATATCGGCCGGCTGATCCGCGGAAAAGAGAACAAAATCAGTTTAAAGAAAAAGGAAGAAAAATGATCCGGAGAGACACCTTCTGAAAACACGGCACGAAAGGATCGGAACAGGGGGATAATATGGCGGATATCGGAATCATAGGAGCGGGGAGCTGGGCGGCGGCACTTTCGCTCCTTCTGCATGAAAACGGACACAGAGTCTGCATCTGGTCGGCTCTCCCGGAGGAGATCGAGCAGATGCGGCGCACCCGGAGCCACGGGATGCTTCCCGACATCAGGTTTCCGGAGGAGATCGAGTTCACGGAGGATCTTTCTCTGGCTATGAAGGACAGGGACCTTCTGGTTTTGGCGGTCCCGTCCGTCTATGTGCGCCGGACGGCGGCGTCCATGGAACCCTTCTGCCGTTTGGGGCAGAGGATCGTCAATGTGGCAAAGGGAATCGAGGAGAGCAGCCTCAAGACGCTCTCGGAGATCATCGGGCAGGAGATCCCCCAGGCGGACGTGGCCGTGCTTTCCGGCCCCAGCCATGCCGAGGAGGTGAGCCGTTCGCTTCCTACCACCTGTGTGGCGGCGGC
>CANRGP010000003.1 GCA_947630085.1 uncultured Lachnospiraceae bacterium | reverse complement strand
TTGGCGAAAGTCATGCGGAGAGAATTGAAAAAACGAGGTGTAAGGAAGTTAAAGGTTGTGTATTCGGAAGAAAAACCTATAAGACCGCTTGATAATATGTCTATCAGCTGCAGGACAAACTGTATTTGTCCACCCGGAGCAAAACATAAGTGTACAGAACGAAGGGATATTCCGGGCAGCGTAGCATTTGTACCGTCTGTGGCAGGATTGATCATTGCGGGCGAGGTAGTAAAAGATTTGTGCAGCGAAGAAATGAGGCAGGATTGATATGGGTATCTCGGTGGAAGAAATGAAAAGCAATAAAGCCAGAGGAGATTGAATACAGTGAAAAAACAGATGTTTCAAAAAATTGATTATCTGCTGCAACAGAGGCATAGTCATTTCAGAAATTGAAGTTACATAATAAATTTGACTTTGAGGTAAAGTTCCTTGTCATGGATCCCGGGTACAGTGCGGAAAATAGGTTCATCTGTAACAGAAAAAGGAAAGCCGAAGGAGATTATTTATGAGTTTACTGATTAAGGATACAACGAGAGAAGAGCGGGAGCAAATTATCAGACGGTCACTTGATTGCGGAGGGGGATGTGAAAACTGTTCTTCCTGCTGGCTTGGTGGAGGGAATCCTTTTGATATGTATCAGGATTATATAGATGGGAAAAAAGAAATCGAACAGATTAACGCAGAGTATCATGCGCGATATCAGCGTGGTTAGCCGTTCAGCATTTTCGATCAAATTTTTCCCACATTGGGAGTGTCTTACAGAAGGATTCTCTTGAGCTTGCTTCAGCATCTGCGCTCAGACAGGCAACGGCTGCCGGCGTTCCTTCGGTTAGTTCCAGAATTTCTCCTATCGTATATTCTTCCGGTCTGCGCATCAAAAGGTATCCGCCGCCTTTTCCACTTGTGCCTTTCACAAGCTTGCCTTTCACAAGAATTTTCACAATGATTTCCAGATATTTTTTGGAAATTTCCTGTCTTGCAGCAGTTTTGTCAAGTGGAACAGGCGTATCGAATGAGTATCGGCGTACGGTATAAAATTTACAATGCAATGTGAATGCAGCTTATAAAGTGGAGTTCGATACGGTGGTGCGTGCCCTGATGCTGTCCAGAAAATACTGATGAATCCTTAAGTCATCATTTAATTCAGGATGAAAGGCGGTCACGATCTGGTTCTTCTGCATAGCGGCCACGATATGCCCGCCTGCCCGTGCCAAAATGCGAGTATCTCCTGAGACAGATGCAATATAGGGAGCCCGGATAAAGGTCATGGGAACTGTGCCGATTCCTTCAAAGGGAGCCTCCGTATAAAAGCTGCTCAATTGTCTCCCATAAGCATTTCGCCTGACAGAAATATCCATGGTACCAAAATGCATACTGCCGCCAATTACTTCTCCTGCCAGAAGAATCAGCCCGGCACAGGTTCCAAATACGGGCAGGCCGGATTGAAGCTTTTTCTTCAAGGGAACATAAAGATTAAGCTCATGCAGCAGCTTTCCCATAACGGTGCTTTCCCCACCGGGAAGAATCAGTCCGTCGAAAGGAGTTGTAAGGTCGGCGGCCTGCCGGATTTCAAAAAAATCCACGCCCAGCTTTTTCAGTGCCCGTTCATGTTCCAGAAAGGCACCCTGCAGTGCAAGAACAGCTATTGTCATTCTATTTCCCTCTCTCTTCCATGATCAGTGCGATTTCCTGCTCGTTAATGCCCACCATGGCTTCGCCCAGATCCTCGGACAATTCAGCAATCAATTTTGCATCCGTGTAATTAGTAACTGCCTGAACGATTGCAGCGGCACGCTTTTCAGGATTACCGGATTTGAAAATTCCTGAGCCCACAAAGACGCCTTCCGCCCCTAACTGCATCATCAGTGCCGCATCGGCCGGGGTAGCCACGCCGCCGGCTGCAAAGTTGACAACAGGAAGTTTTCCGTTTTCATGAACATAGCGGAGCAGATCAATGGGAACTTCCAGCTGCTTGGCTGCCTCGAACAGCTCGTCATCTCTGAGATTTTGTATTCTGCGGATTTCAGCGTTCATAGTTCTCATGTGGCGGACAGCCTGTACCACATCCCCGGTTCCCGGTTCTCCCTTGGTGCGGATCATGGACGCACCTTCGGCAATTCTCCTTAATGCTTCCCCCAGATCCCTGGCTCCGCAAACAAAGGGTACCTGGAAGCGTGTTTTGTCGATATGGTATTTGTCATCGGCTGGGGAAAGCACTTCGCTTTCATCTATATAGTCGATTTCAATGGCTTCCAGTATCTGGGCCTCCACAAAATGGCCAATGCGGCATTTGGCCATGACGGGGATTGAGACTGCCTCCTGGATTCCCTTAATCATTTTTGGATCACTCATGCGGGATACTCCGCCTGCGGCACGGATGTCCGCCGGGATACGTTCCAGCGCCATGACGGCACATGCCCCGGCAGTTTCTGCGATTTTAGCCTGTTCCGGTGTGGTCACATCCATAATGACACCGCCTTTTAACATCTGAGCCAACTGCTTGTTCAATTCATATCTGTTTTCCTGCTGATTATTCATATCCTACTACTCCTATCAAAAATATTTTGTTGCCGGCGTGCTCTTTATTATACAGAAAAATGGCGTGGTAGAAAGAGGCAATATTGATATTTTTTATCATACCAGTTTGAAAGATGGACAGTTGGTGGTGGTTGAAATATGATTTCCAGGTTGACACCAAAAGGATATGTGGGCATAACCTCGAGAAAATTGAAGTTTTACTTATTCACACATTTACATAGTAGGGAAATAGGTGAAATGTAATACGCATGGAATGAAATGAGACGAATGAGATGTATCAAACGAAGTATTTTTATGTTGATGGTGTGTGTTGTTGCAGAATGTTGTCACCCCGGGTATGTCAAAATGGTCAGGTGCATCTGCCTTTTTTGTGCTGCACCGATGTATGACATTTGCCCGGAAGCTGATCAGTGTCCCTGTTTTTTGTATTCAAGTTTCATCTATTATAAAACAGAGCTGCTATATAGAGCAGACAAAAGGGAGGAAGAAAATGATGGAGAAGAATGTGAATGTCTCAGCATCTGCTGAAGAATTGGTTACAACCGATAAGTTCCAGTGGGGTGATCTGTGGAAAAAAGAAGACTGGCAGACAGTCCGGATCGGTTTTATTGCCTTCGCAGTAGCGATTTTCTTTACGGCACACACGGACGGGAAAATCCCGTTGCAAAACGGCCGCACTTGTTATATACTAAGTATGGCCGCAGGATGAACGGCCCATTATACCGGAAGAAAGAGAAAAGGAAGGACAGCGACATGGCATTACTTGAGACATGGCGGAATATGGCATATGGAGACGAGCTGGACGCAAAGCGCAGAGAGCAGCTGTGGTCCGGGTATTTTGAGATCGAGAAGGGCATTTACGAACAGATCCTTTCCCAGCCGGATACGGAGGTGGAGGGCACCGTAAAGGAGCTTGCCGAGAGATACCATACGGAAGTGCTGATCATGACCGGCTTTCTGGACGGCATCAACGAGAGCCTGAAGGGATATGAGAACCCCCTCGAGAACCTTGAGGAGGATACAAAGGTGCGGATCCTGATCGATCCCGAAAAGCTTTATTACAATATGGTTGCGGCCAAGGCGGACTGGCTTTACGGACTGCCCCAGTGGGACCGGATCCTGACGGAGGAGAGGCGCAGGGAACTGTATAAGCAGCAGAAAGCATCCGGAACCGTGCGCAAGGCGCAGAAGATCTTCCCCAACGACCCGTGTCCGTGCGGAAGCGGGAAGAAATATAAAAAGTGCTGCGGAAGAAACCAGTGATTCACGGGGCAGAGATATCCGTCGGACGGACTCTGCCTTTTGATTTGCAGCGGGCTTCGGAGCGCGACGGAGGAAATCGGATGGAAGCATACAGCGGGCTGGCGGCGGTTTACGACGCATTTATGGATAATGTTCCCTACGACGAGTGGGCGGAATATCTTTGCGGACTTCTGGGAGAATACGGAGTGAGGGACGGGATCGTGCTGGACCTGGGCTGCGGGACCGGAAGCCTGACGGAGATCCTGGCCCGCCGGGGGTTCGATATGATCGGTGTGGACAGATCGGAGGAGATGCTTCAGGAGGCTATGGAGAAGCGGGACCGATCCGGGCTTGACATCCTTTACCTTCTTCAGGATATGCGGGAATTTGAGCTTTACGGCACGGTCGCGGCGGCGGTGAGCCTCTGCGACAGCATGAACTATATAACGGAATATGAGGATCTGGTCGCGGTGTTCCGGCTGGTCAATATGTATCTGGATCCCGGGGGAGTCTTTATCTTTGATCTGAATACGGCATATAAGTACCGGGAGGAGATCGGGGATACGACGATCGCCGAGAGCAGGGAGGACGCCGGATTCATCTGGGAGAATTATTTTGATGAGGAAAGCCGGATCAATGAGTACAGCCTGACGCTTTTTGTGCGGCAGGACGGCGGCCTGTACAGGCGGTACGATGAGACGCACTATCAGCGCGCGTACGGGATAGAGGAGATCCGGAAGGCGGCGGAGGAGGCCGGGATGGAATTTGCCGCGGCTTACGAAGCGTTCACGAGGAAAGAGCCGCGGGAGGACAGCGGAAGAGTGTATGTAGTCCTGCGGGAACAGGGAAAGACAGGGAGGGACTGATCATGTCGGATTATATGGTCCGGGCTACTGCGGCAAACGGGCAGGTGAGGGCGTTTGCGTCTACTACAAGGGATCTGGTGGAACAGGCCAGGGCAGGCCACAATATGAGCCCCGTAGCGACAGCGGCGCTGGGACGCCTTCTGACGGCGGCGGGTATGATGGGAAGCATGATGAAGGGGGAAAATGATCTGCTGACCGTCAGGATCCAGGGAGACGGCCCCATCGGAAGCCTCACCGTAACGGCAGACGCGAAGGGCAATGTAAAAGGGTATGCGGCGAACCCCCAGGTGATGCTTCCCCCGAATGCCAGGGGAAAGCTGGACGTGGGAGGCGCCCTGGGAACGGGCGTGCTCAGCGTGATAATGGACATCGGCCTGAAGGAGCCCTATGTGGGGCAGACCGCTCTGGTCAGCGGGGAGATCGCCGAGGATCTGACCTACTATTATGCTACATCCGAGCAGACGCCGTCGTCCGTAGCGCTCGGGGTGCTTATGAACAGGGACAATACGGTGCGCCGGGCCGGGGGCTTTATCATTCAGCTGATGCCGGGCGCATCGGATGATATCGCGGAAAGGCTGGAGGAGAAGCTTCGGCAGATCACCTCGGTGACCGCGCTTCTGGACGAGGGGCGGACCCCCGAGGACATCCTGGAGCTCCTTCTGGGAGATCTGGAGCTTTCGGTCACGGACCGGCTTGAAACCCGGTTTTTCTGCGGCTGCGACAAGGCGCGGGTGGAGAAAGCGCTCGTCAGCATCGGAAGGAAGGACCTGCAGGAGATGA
This sequence comes from uncultured Lachnospiraceae bacterium, assembly GCA_947630085.1. Classification (GTDB taxonomy): domain Bacteria; phylum Bacillota; class Clostridia; order Lachnospirales; family Lachnospiraceae; genus UBA3402. The sequence goes on along the minus strand of CANRGP010000003.1, from coordinate 52,722 downwards.
TCGACGACGGAAAGCCCGTTGAGGCAGGGTGCCATTTCTGCGGGAAGAAATACACGTTTACGGTGCCGGAGCTTAAGGAGCTTCTGCGGAGAGCGGAGAGATAGATACGAAAAGAGCCATCCGTCAGGGTGGCTCAGGTCGTAATCATGCTGGTGTGTCTATATCGGTGCTACATAAATAAAGGTACACTGCTGATTGATTAAAGTTTTGTTACATTGGTAGCCTGTGGTCCCTTGGCGCCCTCTACAACGTCAAATTCAACTGCCGCGCCTTCTTCCAGGGTCTTATAGCCTTCCATGTTCAGACCGGAGTAATGTACGAAGACATCCTTTCCGCTTTCGTCACAGATGAAGCCGTAACCCTTCTGGTTGTTAAACCACTTTACTGTACCTTTGCTCATGATGATACCTCCAAAATGAAAAGTTGAGTCTCTGTCGCAATTATCGCAACTAAATTAAGAATAGCATAATTGTAGAAAATAGTCAAATATTTTCGATATATTTATAAAAGAAGTATCGAAAAAAGTACAAAGTTTTTAAAATAAGGATGAATTACGGGGAGGAAGGATCGTGCTCTGCTCTAAAGTTCTGCATCATTTTTTGACAATAACCCGACATAAACTGCTGGTGATGAGGAATTGCTTCCGGGTTGGGCTGTACCGCCAGGGACTCCTTCACGATCTGTCCAAGTATTCTCCCGAGGAATTTTTTACAGGCGTGCGCTATTACCAGGGAGACAGGAGCCCCAACGCGGCGGAGAGGGAGGAGAAGGGATATTCCCTGGCCTGGCTCCACCATAAGGGCAGAAACAAGCATCATTTTGAATACTGGCTGGATTTTTCCCTGGGACAGCCGAAAGGGCTGATCGGCCAGAAGATGCCGGTAAACTATCTGGTGGAGATGGTCATGGACCGCATAGCCGCCTGCCGGGTATACCGGGGGAAGCAGTATACAGACGCCAGCCCGCTTGAATATTACCGCTGGGAAAGACCTTACGTGAAACCGGTGATGCACCCGGATACCAGCCGGCAGCTGGAGAAGATCCTTGTGATGCTCAGCCAAAAGGGGGAGAAGAGAACATTTGCCTACATGAGGCGCCTTTTGAAACGCGGAGATTACGGTTCGCGGAAGGCCGGCTGAAGAGAGGCGGTACGCAAAGGTGCCGTTTTTGAATAAATCCGGCGGACTCCATGCAAAATAGAAGTATCAAAAACGGCAAAGGAGAGTCCAATGGGCGAGAACAAAGAAGAAAAAGAAGACGAGAAAGAGAAGGGGAAAGAGGAAGAAAAAACACAGGAAGAAAAAACGGAAAAGGAGATCGAGGAGAAGCAGGACGAGAAGCTGAACGAATACGGACAGATGACCCTGGACGCGGGAAGGGAAAAGCAGAAGATCCATCTTCTCTCGATCATCGGAGAGGTGGAAGGCCATGAAAATGCGCCGGGAAGCAGTAAGACCACCAAGTACGACCATGTGCTGCCGAGCCTGGCCGCCATCGAGGACAACGAGGAGGTGCAGGGGCTTCTGGTCCTTCTGAACACTTCGGGAGGAGATGTGGACGCGGGCCTTGCCATTGCGGAGATGATCGCTTCGCTGAGCGTGCCCACCGTCTCGCTCGTGCTGGGAGGAAGCCATTCCATCGGCGTACCCCTGGCGGTTTCCGCCGATTATTCGTTTATTGTACCGACAGGGACCATGATGATCCATCCGGTCCGCATGACGGGAATGGTCATAGGGGCATCCCAGACGTATGAATATTTTGAGATGATCCAGGACCGTATCCTCAGCTTCATCTCCGGACACGCGAATATCGGCTATGAACAGGTCAAAAGCCTGATGCTGAACACGAAGATGCTGACAAGGGATCTGGGAACGGTCCTGGTGGGAAAAGAGGCCGTAGAGCAGGGCCTGATTGACGAGGTAGGCGGGATCCGGGAGGCCCTGCGCAAGCTTCGGAGTATGATCGGCGGGCAGGGAGAGAGAAGATAGGCCGCGGACAGAGCGGCAAAAGAGAAAAAGGGAGGAAGAGAAGCAGGCTTGCATTTTTCTTCCTTTTTTTGTATACTATCTTTGGACGGGCGATACGGTAAGGAGGCTGGCATACATTGGCTGGAAAGACAAACAACAAAAAGAACACGGGGGGCAGGAAGAAATCCTCATCCTCCGCGTCGAAGGGAAGAAAGGTCCAGGAGGAGAGCAGCTTTCTTTCGGAAGAAGTATTTATCATCGTGGCGTTTGCCGCGGCGGTGCTTCTGTTTTTAAGCAATTTTCATCTGTGCGGGGCGTTCGGCGAGGTGCTGCGTTCCGTGCAGCTCGGCATATTCGGGATGATCGGCTTTGCGGCGCCGATCCTGCTGTTCGTGGGGACGTGCTTCATTCTTGCCAATAAGGGCAGCGCGCTGGCAAAGGTCAAGATGGCCGCCGTGGTGGCGGGCGTCTGGTTCCTCTGCGGCTTTGCGGAGTTCTTTTTCGGATCCGGGTATCTGAAGGGACAGGCTCTGGGCGACATTTATCAGAAATGCGCGGCCACCGGTATGGGAGGCGGCTTTCTGGGCGGAGTTCTCGTTATGGGGATCGGTTCGGTTCTGGGGTCCGTCGGGGCGTTTCTTGTACTCCTGGTCGGCCTTGTGATCTGTGTGGTCTGCATTACGGAGAAATCCCTGGTCGGCGCGGTGAAGAAAGGCGGAGGGAAAGCCTATCAGCACGCGAAAGCGGATGTGGACAGGAGACGGGTCATCCATGAGGAGAAAAAAGAAGAAAAGCGGAGACTGCGGGAGGAGCAGCGGGTCAGAGGCGTGGATCTGAGCTCTACTACCATAGAAGAGAACCCCGGGCGGGCTCCCGAAAAGGATTCCGTGGAAAATATCCGGATCCTGCCGTCCGGCGGTGACGACGATTTCAGGGAAGAGACAGACATTTCCGGGGATGGGCAGAATGCCCGGAAGCGGCAGGAGGAGTTTGATCCCGAGGTGGGCAACCAGGGCTTCATGGATGACCTGCTCCCGGATTCCTACAAAAACAGCGGGAAAGGATGGAACAGTGCGGATGTGTTTACCGGAAGGATATCCATGCCGCCTGTATACATAGATACCGAAGAAGACACCGTACCCTTTGACGCGGACGGCTTTGCGGATGCGGACATGGAGGAAACGGATGCGGAATACGGCGGATACGCGGACGGCGAGCCGGGGCCCTTCCCGTATCTGCCGGAGCCTTCCGGGGAAGAGGAGGGGGAAGAGATTCCCTCCGGAGAAGAGCTCTACGCACCGAGAGATTACCGCACTCTGGGAGAGATGGATGTCCGGGACGGAGAGATCCGTATGGAGGAAGGCGAGAAGAGGGTGGTGACCGCCACCGGAAAGATCATAGAAAGCGATACGGAGGCGCTCCAAAAGAAGCTGGAGAGCAGCAGAAAGGAGGCCGCCGAAGAAAAATTCGGTCAGGTTCCCGCCCCGGCGGAGAAGAAGCCGCCGGTGAAAAAGCCGTATGTTTTTCCGCCGCTCAGCCTTTTGACCGTCGGCAAATCGGGAAGCGGCACGGGATCCGACAAGGAGTACCGGGAGACGGCCATCAAGCTTCAGCAGACGCTGCGTGACTTCGGTGTGGGCGTTACCGTGACCAATGTGAGCTGCGGTCCTACCGTTACCCGGTACGAGCTGCACCCGGAACAGGGCGTCAAGGTGAGCAAGATTGTAGGGCTTGCCGACGATATCAAGCTGAGCCTTGCGGCCGCCGATATCCGGATCGAGGCTCCGATCCCCGGCAAATCGGCCGTAGGGATCGAAGTCCCCAACAAGGAGAACAATACGGTCTATCTTCGGGAGCTTCTGGAAGCGGAGGAGTTTAAAAACAGCGCTTCCCGCCTGTCCTTTGCGGTGGGGAAGGATATCGGGGGCCAGGTGATCGTGACGGATATCGCCAAGATGCCCCACCTGCTGATCGCGGGTTCCACAGGCTCCGGAAAATCGGTCTGCATCAACACGCTGATCATGAGCATTATCTATAAGTCCAGGCCGGATGACGTGAAGCTGATCATGGTGGATCCGAAGGTGGTGGAGCTCAGCGCCTACAACGGGATCCCGCATCTTCTCATCCCGGTAGTCACGGATCCGAAAAAGGCGTCCGGAGCCCTCAACTGGGCCGTGGCCGAGATGGACGACCGCTATAAGAAATTCGCCGAGTGCGGGGTCAGGGACCTGAAGGGCTATAACGCCAGGATCGACGGGCTTCGTGACATACCTGAGGAGGAGAGGCCCGCCAGGCTTCCCCAGATCGTGATCATCATTGACGAGCTGGCGGATCTGATGATGGTGGCTCCCGGCGAGGTGGAAGGCTCCATCTGCCGTCTGGCCCAGCTGGCCAGGGCTGCGGGGCTTCACCTCGTCATTGCCACTCAGCGGCCCTCCGTTAACGTTATTACCGGCCTGATCAAGGCCAATGTACCGTCCCGCATCGCGTTTGCCGTATCCTCGGGCGTCGATTCCCGGACGATCCTGGATATGTATGGGGCGGAGAAGCTTCTCGGAAAGGGCGATATGCTGTTTTTCCCGTCGGGGATTCCCAAGCCGCTCCGCGTCCAGGGAGCCTTTGTTTCGGACTCAGAGGTCTCCAAGGTAGTGGATTTCTTAAAGAAGCAGCAGGATGAGGCCCCGGCTTATGATCTGAATATCGAGAGCCAGATCGCCGTGCCTCAGGCGGCCGAGGAGAGCCGCAGCGACCGGGATGAATATTTTGCCCAGGCGGGCAGATTCATCATTGAGAAGGAGAAGGCTTCCATCGGGATGCTGCAGCGGATGTTCAAGATCGGATTCAACCGTGCCGCCCGCATTATGGACCAGCTGGCCGAGGCGGGAGTGGTAGGAGAGGAGGAGGGCACCAAGCCCAGGAAGATCCTCATGACGGCCGAAGAGTTTGAGGGGATGCTGAAGCAGTAGACGGAGTGGATCTGCCGGATGCTCCGGCTCCATTTCCATGACTATACATAACCAATTAAGGAGGAAACAGATCATGAAGACAGACATTCAGATCGCACAGGAAACAGCGATGCTGCCGATCCGCCAGGTAGCGGAAAATTACGGGATCGCGGAGGACGACCTGGAGCTTTACGGGAAGTACAAGGCAAAGCTGACCGATGAACTCTGGGAGCAGGTGAAGAACCGCCCTGACGGGAAGCTGGTGCTGGTGACGGCCATCAATCCGACTCCCGCAGGAGAAGGAAAGACCACTACCAGCATCGGACTGGCGGACGCCCTGAACCGCCTGGGCAGGAAAACCATGCTCGCTCTGCGTGAGCCGTCGCTGGGACCGTGCTTCGGCATCAAGGGAGGAGCCGCGGGAGGCGGATATGCCCAGGTAGTGCCGATGGAGGACCTGAATCTTCACTTTACGGGAGATTTTCATGCGATCACTTCCGCAAACAATCTGCTGGCGGCGCTTCTCGACAATCACATTCATCAGGGGAATGCCCTGGGGATCGATACCCGCCAGATCCTCTGGAAGCGCTGCATGGATATGAACGACCGGGCGCTGAGAAATATCGTCATTGGCCTGGGCCCGAAGGCGGACGGTTTTGTGCGGGAGGACCATTTCATTATTACCGTGGCGTCGGAGATCATGGCAATCCTGTGCCTTGCCGACAATATGGAGGATCTGAAGGAGAGACTCGGCCGGATCATCGTGGCCTATAATTACGAGGGAGAACCGGTCACGGCTAAGGACCTGAACGCGGTCGGAGCTATGGCTGCGCTTTTAAAGGATGCCGTCAAGCCCAATCTGATCCAGACCCTGGAGCACAACGGGGCCCTTGTACACGGCGGGCCGTTTGCCAATATCGCCCATGGGTGCAACAGTGTAAGGGCGACCAGGACCGCGCTTAAACTTGCGGATGTTGTGGTGACGGAGGCCGGCTTCGGCGCCGATCTGGGCGCTGAAAAATTCCTGGATATCAAATGCCGGATGGCGGGACTGAAGCCGGACGCGGTGGTCCTGGTGGCCACGGTCCGCGCCCTCAAATACAATGGCGGCGTACCGAAGGCGGAGCTTGCGGCCGAGAACCTGGAGGCCCTGAAAAAAGGCATTGTGAATCTGGAGAAGCATATCGAGAATATTCAGAAATACGGTGTGCCCGTGGTTGTGACCCTGAATTCCTTCCTGACCGACACGGAGGCGGAGTATGAATTTATACGGAACTTCTGTGAGGAGAGAGGTTGTGAATTTGCCCTCTCCGAGGTCTGGGCAAAGGGCGGCGAAGGCGGTGAGGCGCTGGCGCGCAAGGTTATCGATACGCTGGAGACGAAGGAAAGCCACTATCATCCGCTGTACGGCGACGATCTGAGCCTCGCGGAAAAGATCGAGACGGTGGCAAAGGAGATCTACGGGGCGGACGGCGTGGATTACGCGCCTGCGGCGGCGAAGGCGCTGAAGCAGATCGAGGCCATGGGATTCGGGCGTATGCCGGTATGTATGGCGAAGACGCAGTATTCCCTGTCCGATGATCCGAACAGCCTGGGACGGCCCGCGGGATTCCGGATCAATGTCCGCGACGTGTATGTGTCGGCGGGAGCGGGATTCGTGGTGGCCATCACCGGAACCATCATGACTATGCCGGGACTTCCCAAGAAACCGGCGGCATACGGGATCGACGTCAATGAAGAGGGAAAGATCGTAGGACTGTTCTGACGGCGGAATGGAAGCCGGGGGGTTCGGAATACAATAGAGAATACAACTCACGGAGGGTAAGCATGAAGATTCGAGAGGGACTGGCCGATGTGGATTACCGCGTCGTCATGGGTGACGGGGAAGCGGAAGCGGAGGAGATCGTCTATGATTCCCGAAAAGCGGCTCCGGGCGCGGCGTTTGTCTGCATGACGGGAACACGGACGGATTCCCACGATTTCATCCCGGAGGTGATCGATAAGGGCGTTCGCGTGATCATCGCGGAAAGAGAGCTGAGACCGGAGGAGGCGGCGGCCATTCCTCCCGGAGCAACTGTCTTTTCTGTGGCCGATTCCCGGGAAGCCCTGGCGCACCTCTCAGCCGCCCGTTTCGGTTATCCCGCCCGGAAGATGAAGTGCATCGGCGTCACCGGGACCAAGGGGAAGACGACTACCACATATATGATAAAGGCGATCCTGGAGGCCGCGGGAAAGAAGGTGGGCCTGATCGGAACCGCGGGCGCGGTGATCGGCGGCCATACATATCCCACCCTCAACACCACGCCGGAATCCTATGAGCTCCACCATTATTTTGCGATGATGGCGGAGGCGGGGTGTGAATATATGATCATGGAAGTATCGTCCCAGGGCATCAAGATGCACAGGACCGACGGGATCACGTTTGACTACGGCATTTTCACAAACCTGTCCCGGGATCATATCGGACCGGGCGAACATACGGATTTTGAGGAATATATGTATTATAAGTCCAGGCTCCTCATAAACAGCCGGGTGGGTCTGATCAACCGGGATGACGAACATTACGGCCGGGTCCTCCGGCTGATCACCGGCAGCTCCGGGGAAGGAGATAAGGAGGATGCGGGCGCGGGCTTTCCGGGGATGCCGGAGCGCCTTTTCACCTACGCCCTGGATGCGGAAGCGGATTTTATGGCGGGCGGCATCCATTATGTCTCGGAGCCCGGATTTGTGGGGATGGATTTCCGTGTGACGGGCAGATACCGGGGAGAGATCCGTATGCGGATCCCCGGGAGATTTAACGTGTACAACGCTCTGGCGGCCGTGTCGCTGTGCAGTCTCCTGGATATTCCGGACAGCTGCATCTGCCATGCGCTGGAGCATCTGTACGTCAACGGCAGGATGGAGATCGTGCATACCTCTCCCCGCTGTACGGTGCTTGTGGATTATGCCCACAACGCGGTCAGCATGGAGAGCCTGCTCCGGACGCTTCGCGAGTATCATCCCAAACGCCTGGTATGCGTTTTCGGATGCGGAGGCAACCGCTCGAAGGACCGCCGCTACGCCATGGGGGAGATCGGCGGGAAACTTGCGGATTTCTGTATTCTTACTGCCGACAATTCCCGGTATGAGAAGGTCGAGGATATCCTGGCGGATATCCGGAGCAGCATAGAAAAGACAGGGGGGGATTTCATTGAGATCCCCGACCGCAGAGAGGCCATTGCGTACAGTATCGTGAACGCCCGGCCCGGAGACATGATCGCCGTGATCGGAAAAGGCCATGAGGACTACCAGGAGATCGAGGGAGTGCGCTACCCCTTCCTGGACAGGAAAGTCATCGAGGAGGTCATCGAAAAGCTGGAAAAGGGGAGAGAAGATGCAGAATCGGACGGTAAATGATCTGGCAAAAGCCTGCGGAGGAACGCTCCTGTGCGGCGACGGCAGCCGGAAGGTGGAAAATATCAGTCTGGATTCCAGAACGATGCAGGGGAACGACCTGTTCGTGCCGATTATCGGAGAGAAGGTGGATGCCCACCGCTTTATTGTCCAGGCGCTGGAAAACGGGGCGGCAGCCGTACTGACCGCCGAGCACGGACCGGGCAGACAGCCGGTTCCTGCGGACGGACAGGGCAGGATCGGATACGGAAAAGCGTGGATCGCGGTATCCGACACCCGAAAGGCCCTTCAGGCCATCGGGGGCGATTACCGCAGGGGACTTTCGATCCCCCTGGTGGGAATCACCGGGAGCGTAGGAAAGACCACCACAAAGGAAATGGTGGCCGCGGCCCTTTCCGGCGGACGAAGGGTATTCAAGACATTCGGGAGCCGGAACAGCCAGGTGGGCGTACCGGTCACTCTTACGGAGATCCGGGATTCGGATCAGATCGGAGTCATAGAGCTCGGCATGAGCGAGCCCGGAGAGCTGGCTGTCATTGCCCGGATCGCCGCCGTGGATACGGCGCTGATCACCAATATTGGCGTGGCGCATATCGAGCAGCTGGGATCCCGGGAAAACATTTTCCGGGAAAAAATGACGATCCAGGAGGGAATGAGGCCCGGCGGGGCGCTGCTCCTGAACGGAGACGACCCGCTCCTCCGGAATGCCAGGGCGAAGGAAGGCTGCCGCACACTCTATTACGGCACGGGGGAGAACTGCCAGTACCGCGCGGTGAATATCCGGACGAAAAACGGGTTTCCCGCGTTTACCGTGGTCTGCGGGGCCGTGGAAGAGCCCGGAGAGGCAGACGGCGGCGATCGGAGCTGCCCGAGGACGGTGGATGTGCGTCTGCGGGTGATGGGGGCTCATCAGATATTGAACGCGACGGCGGCGATCGCTGTCGCGGATCTTTACGGGGTTCCCCTTGAGGATGCGGCCGCGGCGCTGGAAGGCTATGAGGGAATGAAGGGACGGCAGCAGATCCGCCGCATAGGCGGTGTGACGGTCATCGACGATACCTACAATGCCAATCCGGTCTCAATGAGGGGCGCCCTCGACATACTGGCGTCGGTGGAGGGCTGCACCAGAAGGATCGCGGTGCTCGCGGATATGAAGGAGCTGGGGGAGGAGAGCGCGGCGTTCCACCGGCAGATCGGTCAATATGCGGCCGAAAGCGGAGTGGACGTTCTGGTTACGTTCGGCGATCTGGCTCTTCACATCCGGGAGGGCGCGGAAGCCGTGCAGGAAAAGCGGGAGGCTCCGCTTCTTCTCCGGCATTTTCCGGAATCCGGGAAGGAGCAGATGCAGCAGTGGATCACGCAGATGCTGCGGCCCGGCGACGGTATCCTGCTCAAGGGCTCCAACAGCATGAAGTTAGGAGAAACGGCAGAATATGTATGCCAACATTATCGTTGATATATCGCATGAGAGTGTGGACAGGATCTTTCAGTACCGGATCCCGCAGCGCCTTGAGGAAAAAATCCATGTGGGGGTCCAGGTTCGGATCCCCTTTGGCGTGGGGAACAGGATACGGAAGGGATACGTGGTAGAGCTCTCGGAGGAAACATCTCTGGCGCAGGAGCAGATCAAGGAGATCCAGGAGATCGAGGAAGGCGCGGTTACGGTGGAGTCTCAGCTGATCGGTCTGGCCAGATGGATGAAGGAGTATTACGGTTCGACGATGAACCAGGCGCTTAAGACGGTCCTTCCCGTCCGGCAGAAGGTCAGGCAGAGACAAATGCGCTGGCTGGTCTGCCCGCTTGCGCCGAAGGAACTCGATGCCGCCATAGAGGAGGCGGCGAGGAAGAAGTACCGGGCAAGAGAACGTCTTCTCAGGGCATTCTGTCAGAGCCCGAGGATTCCCTGGGCCATTGCGGAGGGGCAGCTTAATCTGAGCGCCGCCGCCGTGAGAGCCATGGAGGAGAAAGGGATCGTGAGACTGGAGACCCGGCAGATCGTGAGGGGCATGGACTCTTTAAGAGAGCAGGCTGTTTCGCACTCAGGTCCCGTCCTCAACGGCGAGCAGCAGGCCATTGTCAGGGACTTCACGGAAAGATATGACCGGGGGGAACGGGGGACCTCCCTCATTTACGGAATCACCGGAAGCGGAAAGACAGAGGTATATATGGAGATCATTGCCCACGTACTTCAGGCGTGCAGACAGGTGATCGTGCTGGTTCCGGAGATCGCTCTGACCTACCAGACGGTTCTGCGGTTCTACAGACGGTTCGGCGACCGGGTCTCCGTGATCAATTCCAGGCTTTCCGCCGGAGAGAGATACGACCAGCTCGAGAGGGCGAGGACAGGCGAGGCGGGGGTGATGATCGGTCCGCGCTCCGCCGTCTTTACTCCCTTTCCCCGTTTGGGACTGATTATAATGGATGAGGAACATGAGGGAGCTTATAAGAGCGAGCTTTCTCCGCGCTACCATGCCAGGGAGGTGGCGGCCGAGAGGGCCCGGCTGAGCGGCGCGTCCCTGATCCTTGGCTCGGCGACGCCCTCTCTGGAGAGCTATTCCCGCGCGCTCTCCGGAGATTACCATCTTTACCGTCTGAGAAACCGGGCAAAGCCGGGAAGCAGCGTGGCGCGGGTGACAGTGGCGGATCTGCGGGAAGAACTGAAGGCCGGGAACCGTTCCGTCTTCAGCCGTCCTCTGAGGGAGGCCATGGAGGAGCAGCTGGGACTCGGACACCAGATCATGCTGTTCCTGAACCGAAGGGGGTATTCCGGATTTGTTTCCTGCCGCAGCTGCGGGAAAGCGGTGAAATGTCCGCACTGTGATGTCGCGCTTACCCTCCACCGGGGAGAAAGACTGGTCTGCCATTACTGCGGATACCGGGCGCCGGCTCCGGTACGCTGTCCTTCCTGCGGGTCCCCGTATATCGCGGGCTTCGGGACCGGGACACAGAAGATCGAGGAGCTGGCCGCAAAAGCCTTTCCGCAGGCCCGCGTACTCAGGATGGATCTGGATACGACCTCGAAAAAAGGAGGACATCAGGAGATCCTGTCCGCGTTTGCCAGGGGGGAGGCGGATATTCTGGTCGGTACCCAGATGATCGTGAAAGGCCATGATTTTCCCAACGTGACCCTGGTAGGGATCCTTGCGGCGGATATGTCCCTGAATTCTTCTGACTTCCGCTGCGCGGAAAGGACCTTTCAGCTTCTGACACAGGCGGCGGGAAGAGCTGGCAGGGACGGCGCGAAGGGAGAAGTGATCATCCAGACCTACAATCCGGACCATTACAGCATTGTCTGCGCGGCCCGTCAGGATTATGAGGCATTTTATGAGCAGGAGACGGCGTTCCGGAGCCTTATGAGATATCCTCCCGCGAGCCGGCTCCTGTCGGTCATGGTTTCCGGCGCGGACGAGAAGGTGCTGGCGCAGGCCATGACGGACATCTGCCGCTGGGCGGAGGAGGATTCCTCCGCGACAGGCGTGGAGACGATCGGGCCGGCAGACGCGCAGATCTATAAAGTTAATGATATATATCGAAAAATTTTATATATGAAACAGGAAAACTATGATATACTAATAAAAATAAGGAACCGGATCGAAATGAGAGGCGGACAGGCCCGCTGGTCCGGGCGTGTGATGATGCAGTTTGATCTTGCATAGATGAGGAGGAGAAACAGTGGCAATCCGAAACATAAGGACCATTGGAGACGAGATTTTAACGAAGAACTGTAAACCGGTGAAACAGATGACGCCCCGGATCGCGCAGCTGATCGACGATATGTTTGAAACCATGTACGGGCAGAACGGGGCGGGACTCGCCGCGCCGCAGGTGGGGATCCTCAAGCAGATCGTGGTGATCGATGTGGACGACGGGAACCAGTATATTCTGATCAATCCTCAGATCATCGCCCGGGAGGGCAGCCAGACGGGAAATGAAGGCTGCTTAAGCGTTCCGGGAAAATTCGGGGTGGTCACCAGACCGGAAAAGGTCACGGTCCAGGCCCTGAATGAGAAGATGGAGGAGTTTACGCTCGACGCGGAGGGCCTCCTGGCCAGATGCATCTGCCACGAGGTCGATCATCTGCAGGGCCGGCTGTACGTATCCCTGGTAGAGGGAGAGTTGAGAGACAATTCGGAGCTGGAAGACGAAGAAGGGGAAGAAGAAGAGAAATGAGAGTCGTGTTTATGGGGACCCCGGATTTCGCGGTCCCGATCCTCCGGGCGGTGGCCGGCGCAGGGCATGAGGTCATCGGCGCCGTCACACAGCCCGACAGGCCAAAGGGCAGGGGAAAAGCCGTCCTGATGACGCCGGTGAAGGAAATGGCGCTGTCCCTGGGGATTCCGGTATACCAGCCGGAAAGGGTAAAGGAGGAGGGCTTTGCGGAGACCCTCCGGAAGCTGTCTCCGGATGTGATCGTGGTGGCGGCTTTCGGGCAGATCCTTCCCCGCGGGATCCTGGAGATCCCGCGGCTCGGATGCGTCAACGTCCATTCTTCCCTGCTTCCGAAATACCGGGGCGCGGCGCCCATCCAGTGGGCTATTATAAACGGGGAGAGCCGGACGGGCGTAACGACCATGATGATGGATACGGGCCTGGATACGGGAGACATCCTGGAACAGAAGGAGATCCCGATCGAGCCGGATGAGACAGGGGGAAGCCTTCATGATAAGCTGAGCGCACTCGGGGCCGGGCTGATCGTAACGACCCTGGAGAAGCTCGGGAACCATACTGCGGTGCGGACGCCCCAGGACGGGGATAAAGCCTGTTATGCGGGGATGCTTTCCAAAGAGATGGGAGACATTGACTGGACGATGGACGCGCGAAGGATCGAGCGGCTGATCAGGGGACTGAGTCCGTGGCCCGGCACATATACCGGATATAACGGCAGGATGCTCAAGATCCTGAAGGCATCCGTTGCTTCCTTCCCGGCGGAAGGGGAATGCGGAGAAGTGGTGTACGCGGATCCCAAAAGCCTGTACGTCCGGACCGGGGACGGGATTCTGTCCGTCGAGGAGGTCCAGCCGGAGGGCAAAAAGCGGATGAGCATAGACGCGTTCCTGAGAGGATATCCGGTGAAGCCGGCCGACAGGTTTTTAAGACGGGGAGAAAGCGCCGCGCCGAAAAACGGGCGGGGAGATGCGGAGGAATAACGGACTGCGCAAAGCCGTCCGAATATGCAGAGAGGAGATATGAGGCATGGGATATTATGGGTTTGATTACACGTACATTCTGGTTCTGATCGGAGCGCTGCTGTCCATGTGGGCGTCCGCCAGAGTCAACGGGACTTTCAAAAAATACTCCCAGGTGCGAAGCATGACGGGAATGACCGGAGCGGAGGCCGCGAAGCGCCTTCTCAATTCCCAGGGGATCTATGACGTGTCCATTCAGCACGTAGACGGACAGCTGACAGACCACTACGATCCACGGACAAAGACCGTGAAGCTTTCCGACGCGGTCTACGCTTCCACGTCGGTAGCCGCTATCGGGGTGGCGGCCCACGAGTGCGGCCATGCCATGCAGGACAACGAGGGCTATGTCCCGCTGCGGATGCGGGCGGCCTTTGTGCCGGTGGTCAATTTCGGGAGCGTCCTGTCCTGGCCGCTCATTCTGATCGGACTTTTGATCGGAGGAGCCGGGAGCACCATCGTGAATATCGGGATCTGGATGTTTGTGCTGGTCGTCCTGTTCCAGCTGATCACCCTTCCGGTCGAGTTTAACGCTTCGGGCCGTGCGGTGCGGCTCTTAGACAGCGTGGGGATCCTCCAGGGCGAGGAAGTCAAGCAGACCAGAAAGGTGCTTGGCTCCGCGGCTCTCACCTATGTGGCGGCCGCCGCGTCGGCGATCCTTCAGCTTTTGCGCCTGATAATCCTGTTCGGAGGAAGACGGCGTGACTGAGAAAAAGACGCAGGGCCCGTCAGGCGGCGCTTCCGCGTCCGATCCCAGGGAGATCGCCCTGGATATTCTGATCGAGATCACGGAACGGGGAGAGCTGAGCCATATCGTCCTTCGCCAGGCCCTTGACAAATACCGCTATCTGAGCAGACAGGACAGGGCATTTATCACCAGAACGGTAGAAGGGACCCTGGAAACCATGATCCGCCTGGATTATATCCTCGATCTGTTTTCCCGGGTGCCGGTAAAGGAGATGAAACCGTTCATCCGCGCTCTTCTGCGGATATCCTCCTATCAGATCCTGTATATGGACCGCGTCCCCGACAGGGCCGTCTGCAGCGAGGCCGTGCGCCTCGCGGAAAAGCGGAGATTCTCGGGGCTGAAGGGCTTTGTCAACGGAGTGCTGAGAAACCTTTCCCGGCATAAGGATGAGATCTCGTTTCCCGACGACAGCATCCGTTATGGGATGCCGCGGTGGATCCTGGATATGTGGGAGAAAATGTACGGTCACGGTACAGTCCTGGAGATACTGGACGGATTTCTCAGGGAGCGCCCGGTCACCGTCCGGTGCTGCACGGACCGTGCGCGGCCGGAGGATGTGGCCGCGAGCCTTCTTTCACAGGGGGTTGAAGTCGTCCGCAGGACGGATGATCCCACAATGATGGATCTGAGGCAGATCGACCGGCTGGAGCTTCTGGACGCGTTCCGGGAAGGCCGGATCGTCGTGCAGGATTATTCCTCCGCCTGCGTGGCGAGGGCGGCGGGAATACAGGGCGGCGATCTTATCCTGGATGTGTGCGGCGCGCCGGGAGGAAAAGCCCTTCATGCGGCCGAGCTTCTGAGGCTTTGCCGGAAGGAGAAGGAGAGGCCCGGACGGGTCATTGTCCGGGACATCAGCCCGCGCAAGGTGGAGATGATCCGGGAAAACGCGGCCAGATGCGGCCGGGACAGCATAACGGCGCAGGTCTGGGACGCGCGTGTGCCGGACGCGGAGATGCTGGATAAGGCGGATGTGGTTTTTGCTGATCTGCCCTGCTCGGGTCTGGGCGTTATGGGCAGGAAGCCGGATATCCGCTACCGCCTGAAGCCGGAGGATATCCCGTCTCTTGCGGAGCTTCAGAGGCAGATCCTTTCCGTGATCTGGCGCTATGTGAGGCCGGGCGGGACGCTGGTGTACAGCACCTGCACCATATCGAAGGAAGAAAACGAGGACCAATACCGGTGGATCCTGGAGAACCTGCCGTTTCAGCCGGTAGACATATCAGACAGACTGAAGGAAAAATCCGAAAGAGACAGCCTGAAGGAGGGATTCCTGCAGCTGCTTCCGGGACGCGATTCCTGCGACGGATTCTTTCTGTGCGTCCTGCGGAGAATATAAATAGAATGATGGAAAAGACGGATATCAGATCTCTTACATATGAAGAGCTTTCGGAAGAGCTTGGCGGCATGGGCCTTGAGAGATACCGGGCGGAGCAGATTTTCAGATGGCTCCATGAAAAAGCGGCGGCTTCTTTTGATGAGATGACCAATCTGCCGCGTACCCTCAGGCAGAGCCTCGCCGAGAGGTACGAGGTAGTGACGCTTAAAGCTGTGGATATGAGGGCGTCCGCTCTGGACGGGACCCGAAAATATCTCTTTGCCCTTGCGGACGGCAATGTGATCGAGAGTGTGCTGATGAGGTACAAATTCGGCAATTCGGTCTGCATCTCTTCGCAGGTTGGCTGCAGGATGGGCTGCCGTTTCTGCGCGTCTACCCTGGACGGCCTTGCGCGGGACCTGCGCGCCTCGGAAATGCTGGACCAGATATACCGGATCGGCAGGGATATCGGGGAGAGGATTTCCCATGTGGTGGTCATGGGAAGCGGGGAGCCGCTGGACAATTATGACAATCTGCTCCGCTTCCTCAGAATGGCTTCCGATGAGAGGGGAATGAATATCAGCCAGAGGAACATTACCGTTTCCACCTGCGGCCTGGTTCCCCAGATGCGGAGGCTGGCGGGCGAAAGGCTGCAGATCACACTGGCGCTGTCCCTTCACGCCTCGGACGATGAGACGCGCAGGGAGCTGATGCCGATTGCCAAACGGTATCCTCTCGGGGAGGTCCTTGATGCCTGCAGGAACTATTATGAGAAGACGGGGCGGAGGATGACCTTTGAGTACAGCCTGGTCCGGGGGATCAACGATACGGAGAAGCACGCGGACGCGCTGGCGCGCCTTTTGCGGGACCAGCACGGCCATGTCAATCTGATACCGGTCAATCCCATACGGGAGAGGGATTTTGCCCGCTCGGACAGGAAACATATCGAGGCGTTTAAGAATTGTCTTGAAAAAAGAGGAATAAATGTTACGATAAGAAGAGAGATGGGCAGCGACATCGACGGAGCCTGCGGCCAGCTCAGGAGAAGCTATATCAGAGAAAAGGAGGGATGAGGATGCAGGATTATGCGATCACGGATACGGGAAGGGTCAGAAAGCACAACCAGGATTGCATCTATTCCTCGTCGGCTCCCGTGGGGGAACTGGAGAACCTTTATCTGGTAGCCGACGGTATGGGAGGCCACAGGGCAGGGGATTTTGCATCGCGCTTCCTGGTCGAGAGCCTTGTCAGCTATTTTGAAAATCACAGGGAGGAAATGGAGCCGGTGGAGAGGATCCGCCAGGCCGTTGCGGATGCCAACAGAGCCCTCTACCGGGAGTCGGTTGTCAATTCGGAACATTCGGGCATGGGGACGACACTGGTGGCGGCTACTATAAGAAATCGGACGATTTTTGCGGCAAATGTGGGAGACAGCCGCTTATATTTGTTCAGAAATGAAAGATTGTCCCAGATTACCCACGATCACTCCTATGTGGAGGAGATGGTTTCGCTGGGCAGGATGAAGCGGGGAAGCAGGGAATACCTGGAAAAAAAGAATATCATTACCAGGGCGGTGGGAACGGATCCCGCGCTGGATATCGATTTTTTTGAGGAAGAACTGGCCCCGAAGGATCTGGTGCTCCTGTGTTCAGACGGCCTGACCAATATGGTCGATGAACGGCAGATCGAGCGCCTGCTGGGCTCCCAGGCAAGTCTGAAATCAAAGGTGGGGAGCCTCATCGCGGCAGCCAATGCCCACGGCGGCAAGGACAATATCTCAGTCGTATTGGTAGATCCGCAGATAAGCGAGGTGGAAGTATGCTGAGAGAAGGAGTATATTTACAGGACCGGTATGAGATCCTGGAGCTGATAGGCTCCGGAGGGATGTCTGACGTATATAAAGCAAGGTGCCATACGCTTGACCGTCTCGTGGCGATCAAGGTACTGAAGGATGAATTCAGCAATGACAAGAACTTTGTCGCCAAGTTCAAGATGGAGGCCCAGGCGGCGGCAGGACTCTCCCACCCGAATATCGTCAGCGTCTACGATGTGGTAGACGAACAGAATCTCCATTACATCGTAATGGAACTGATTGAGGGGATCACGCTGAAGAGTTATATCGCCAAAAAAGGCTTCCTGGATGTGAAGGAAGCGGTGGGGATCGCCATCCAGGTGGCGCAGGGCATCGCCGCGGCCCACGAGCAGAATATCATTCATCGGGATATCAAGCCGCAGAACATCATCATTTCCAGAGACGGAAAGGTGAAGGTGGCGGATTTTGGCATTGCCAGGCTGGTCACTGACCAGACG
Organism: uncultured Lachnospiraceae bacterium; assembly: GCA_947630085.1. GTDB lineage: Bacteria > Bacillota > Clostridia > Lachnospirales > Lachnospiraceae > UBA3402. Next base: position 34,861 of record CANRGP010000003.1, on the reverse strand, counting down.
CAGGGATCCGTTGCGGTGGGGTCGGTTCACTATATTTCCCCGGAGCAGGCACGCGGCGGCTACAGCGACGCCAGGAGCGACATTTATTCTCTGGGGATCACCATGTACGAGATGGTAACGGGCCGTCTTCCGTTTGAGGGGGAGAATACGGTTGCCGTGGCGCTCGCCCATGTGGAAGAGCCCATTACGAGACCGAGCCTTTACAATCCCGGTATTCCTATAAGTCTTGAAAATATTATTCTCAAATGTACCGAAAAGCGTCCGGAGCGCCGCTACGGTGCCGCTACGGAGGTGATCGCCGATCTGAGGAAGGTTCTTCTGTATCCGGATGAAAATTTTGTGACTATGGCGGCGGAGGAAGCAGGCGGGGGCGATACCATGCAGATCACACCCGAGGAGCTCAACGCCATCAGTCAGGGGCAGAAATCGTATGAGCCCACGCCGGAGCCTGTGCATATCGATTCCATGAGCGGAGAGATCGACGGGGCGGGGGGCGATACCAAGCGCTTTGAGGTGAGCAGAGGGGTCGACCGCATCCTGGCCGCTGTCGGAGTCTTCGTTGCCGTGGTCATCGTCTCCGTTCTGATCGCCCTGTTTTCCAGGCTGGGAGGACTCTTCCGGAGCGGTTCGGGCTTCTGGCAGGCACAGGAAAGCATACAGACGGAAGCGCTTCCGGAGGGATCCGGGCAGGAGGCGGAGGGCACGACGGTGCAGATGCCGAGGATCACGGATATGCCGGAGGATGAGGCCCGGCTTCTTCTGGAAGGCGAAGAATACCGTCTGACACTGAAGATCACGGCGAGGGAGCAGTCCACCGCGCCGAAGGGAGTCATTATTTCCCAGGATCCGCTTCCCGGAGAGGAAGTGAAGCGGTACGGGGAAGTGACAGCGGTGGTCAGCGAGGGGGACGGAACGATCGATCTGTCCGCTCTGGGCCTGACGGGGCTGAGCCGGGAAGCGGCGGAAGCCCTGCTGACGGAAAAAGGACTGGTTCCCAGCGTCGCGGAGGAGTATAACGACACGGTATCCAACGGGATGGTCACCCGCTACGATCCGGCGTCTGCGGCGGCAGGACAGACCGTGACCATCTACGTGAGCCAGGGACCGGCCCCGATCATGAGAACGGTTCCCGATCTGTATAACATTACGGAGGAGGAAGCGAGGCGGCGCCTGACGGACGCCGGCTTAAATCCTGGAGAGATCACTTCGGATTATGACGATACGATCCCCGTCGGCTGCGTGATCCGGCAGGATATTCCCGCCAATTCCGCTCTTGAGGGGGGCGGAAGAGTCTCGTTTGTGCTGAGCCTCGGACCCGAGCCCCGGTATGGACAGTCTTTTGCGGCCATCAGCGAGACCTTCAGCCTGAAGAACCAGGTGGGACCGGGAGCCATGGATGTGATGTTTACCGTCGAGATCCGCCTGCGTCAGGACGGAGACGAGGGACCGGTCTACAGAACCCTGATGGAGGCGCGTCAGATCAATGCCACGGAGATGCTTCCCATCGAGTATTCCCGGATCGAGGCGATCCTTCCGGGAACGGAATACGGAGAGGTCGAAGTGGTGGATGTCCAGAGAGGGGATATTCTTGCAAGCTATCCGGTCCGCTTCTTCCCCGCGGAATAGGATGAAGATATGGGAATGATCGGAAAAATCGTAAAGGGAATCGCCGGCTTTTATTATGTGGACTGCGGAGAGCACATCTATGAATGCAGGGCCAAGGGGGTCTTTCGCAGCAAAAAGATCAAACCGCTGGTAGGAGACGATGTAGAAATATCGTCCCTGGGGGAGGATCCCTTCGTGGGGAACATCGAAAGGATCCTGGAACGCAGGAACGAGCTGGTCCGCCCGGCGGTCGCCAATGTGGACCAGGCCGCCGTGGTCTTTGCCGTGGCGGACCCCGTTCCCAACCTGAATCTGCTGGACCGGTTTCTCGTGACGCTGTGTTCGATGGGGCTTCCTGCGATCATCGTCTTCAGCAAGTCTGACCTGGATGACGGAGAGAAAATGGAGGGCCTTCGCGTCATATATGAGCCGGCGGGATATCCGGTGATCCCGGTGAGTACCTGCAGCGGAGAGGGCATCAATAAGCTGTCGGAGGCTCTTGCCGGAAAGACTACGGTGCTCGCCGGGCCTTCCGGAGTGGGAAAGTCTTCCCTGACCAACCTTCTTATGCCCCGGGCCCACATGGAAACCGGTTCCGTAAGCGAAAAGATCCGCAGAGGAAAACATACCACCCGCCATTCGGAGCTGTTCGGGATGGGGAACGGGACGTATCTGATGGATACTCCCGGCTTCAGCTCCATGTATGTGGACGGGATGGAAGCCGGGCAGATCAAGGATTGTTTCCCGGAGTTCTCCCGCTACGAGAAGAACTGCCGGTTCGCGGGGTGCGTCCACATAGGGGAAAAGGAGTGCGGGGTGAAGCGCGCGGCGGAAGAGGGGAGGATAAGCCGAAGCCGCTATGAAAATTACAGGATGTTTTATTCCGAACAGAAAGAGAAAAGGAGATACTGACCTATGATCATCTTGTCACCTTCCATTTTGGGCGCGGATTTCGGAAAGCTGGGAGAACAGATCCGGCAGGTGGATCTTGCCGGGGCTCAATATATTCATCTTGACGTGATGGACGGCGCGTTCGTGCCGAGCATTTCGTTCGGAATGCCGGTCATCGCCTCCCTGCGGGGGTATACGGAGAAGTTCTTTGATGTCCATATGATGGTAGAGGAACCGGTCCGCTACGTGGAAGATATGAAAAAAAGCGGGGCCGATATGATAACCGTCCATGTGGAGGCGTGCAGGCATCTGGATTATACGCTCTGCCGGATCCGGAGCCTCGGGCTCAAAGCGGGAGTCGCCATGAATCCGGCCACTCCGGCGGCAGCCGTCTCCGAGGTACTCCCCATTGCGGATACGGTGCTCGTCATGTCAGTGAACCCCGGATTCGGAGGGCAGGAATTCCTCCCCTATACGCTGGACAAGGTCCGTGCCCTGCGCCGAATCTGCACACGGGACGGACTGGATACGGATATCGAGGTGGACGGCGGCGTGACGCTGGAGAACGTAACGGATTTTCTTGAGGCGGGGGCCAATGTGATCGTCGCCGGATCGGCGGTATATCGGGGAGACGCGGCGGCCAACACCAGGAGTTTCCTGAAGATTTTCGAGGAATTTGAAAAGAGATGAAAACGGGACTGATTGTAACCGGCGGAAAGCTGGATCCGGCTTTCGCCGGCGATTTTTTACGAAAATGGGCCGGCCCGGGCGAAAATGCGGCGGCCGGAAACTTCGGCTTTGACTGTGTGATCGTGGCGGACGGCGGCCTGGAGCTTGCGGAGATGCTTGCCCTCACGCCGACGGCCGTCGTGGGGGATTTCGATTCGGTGAAGCCGGAGGTGCTGGAAAAGTACCGGAGCGCGTCCCGCATCCTGTGGGATGTGCATAAGCCGGAAAAGGACGAAACGGATACGGAGCTGGCGATCGGAACGGCCATGAAGCTTGGATGCGGCCGTCTGGTTATCCTCGGCGCCACCGGCGGCCGTCTGGACCATGAGCTGTCCAATATCCATCTGCTGAAATCCTGTCTGGATGCCGGGGTGGATGCCGCGCTCTACGACGCGCAGAACCGGGTGAGCCTCCTGACGCGCGAACGTGTTTTTCACCGGGACGGGATCTACGGAAAATATATATCGTTTATTCCGATGACGGAGAAGGTGCGCGGCATCCGCCTGACCGGCTTTAAATATCCGCTTTCCGGAAGGGATATCAGCATCGGGCGGGAGGCGGGACTCTGCGTCAGCAACGAGATCGTTGAGGATACGGCCGTGATCCGCATCGATGACGGGATCCTGATCTGCATAGAATCAAAGGATTGACAGAGGAAACATCCCTTTCGGGGAGGAAAACCGGCAGGGATCAAGAAAAAACTGGCATTGATAAAATATTCAAAACTGGATATTTTAATCGTTCCACAAGCGTGATATGCTGTCGCCATGAAGAAAATGTAAGGATATGCTGCCGCCATGGAAGAGATGCGCGGTACGCTGTCGTCATGAAGAAAATGGAGGCAGAAGACATGAGTGATAAAAAGGTTTTGACGATCCAGGATATTTCCTGTGTGGGACAGTGCTCCCTGACAGTGGCCCTTCCGATCATTTCGGCCTGCGGCATCGAGACGGCGATCCTGCCGTCGGCGGTGCTTTCGACCCACACGGGAGGATTTACCGGGTATACCTTCCGGGATCTGAGCAGTGATATGCCGGCGATCGCCGAACACTGGAAGAAGGAAGGGATCCGTTTCGACGCGGTCTATACCGGCTATCTGGGAAGCATCGACCAGATCGAATATGTGCAGGCGATCATGGATGAGACGCTGGTTCCCGGGGGGCTCAGGATCGTGGATCCGGCTATGGCGGACCACGGAAGTCTGTACTACGGATTTACCGCGGAATTTGCCAGCAGGATGGGCGGCCTGTGCGGTATCGCCGATATCGCCCTTCCCAACATTACCGAGGCGTGCTTCATGACCGGGATCCCGTATGAGGAAGACCGGGCGGATAAGGCATATGTCGAGTCGCTTCTGGACGGGATGACCGCGTTGGGGGCAAAATGCGTGGTGCTGAAGGGCGTGAGCTTCGAGCCGGGTAAGCTGGGCGTGGCGGTGCGCCTGGACGGCAGGACCGATTACTATTTCCACGAGAGGCTGGAGAAGAATTCCCATGGAACCGGCGACGTCTACGCCTCCGCCTTTGTCGGTTCGCTGATGCAGGGGTACAGCGTTTACGAGGCGGCCGGTATCGCGGCGGATTTCACCGTGGAGAGCATGAAGAAGACCGCCGGCGACGAGAGCCACTGGTACGGCGTAAAGTTCGAGAAGGCGCTGCCGGGACTGGTACAGAGAGTGAACCGGGGCTGATACCGGCAGCCGCATTCCGTCATTGTGCCGGAGGTACGGTGCTTTCCCCCTGGATCAGTATGGGGAGCGTCGTAAAGCTCTGCACGAACAGGTCAGGATTTTCAAGCTTGCGGATCATCATGCTCCCGGCCTGCGCCCCCATATCGTAGACATTGATGTCGATGACGGTCAGGACCGGATCGAGCATCCCGGTGCAGGGATAGGTGTCGAATGTGAGGAGCGCAATGTCTTTCGGGACGGAGAGGCCAAGCTCCCCCAGCGCTTTGACCGTACCCGCGGCCAGCACACTGTTGGCGCATACGATGGCCTGGGGACGGGGCAGGGCGTCTTCGCCGAGAAGCGTGAGCACCGTTTCACAGGCCCCCAGCCGCGTGGCGTCCGTGTACCCCACGCGGTGATGGGGGACGTATCGTTTCAAACTCAGCATCTTTTTTCGGAAGCCCTTAAGTCTCTGGTTGGAGATGGTGTCGCTTCGTTTTCCCGCAACAAACAATACATCCAGATATCCGCAGTCTGCCATATGTACGGCCGCGTATTCCCCGGCCAGGGTGTGGTCTGTATCGATCCAGCAGAGGCGGTTGTCGAACGACGGATGGCCGATGATGATATGAGGGACATTTTCTTTCAGGATCATCGCGGCCAGTTCTTCGTTTACGGCGGAGCCGTGGATGATCAGGCCGTCGGCCGAACGGCGCCGGATTTCCTGTATGGCCCGTTCTCCCGGAAAGGTTTCTTCCGAAGTGTCTACAAGCGTCATGGTGTAGCCGCTGCGGGTCAGCTCATGATGGACGCCGCACATGATATCGAACATATGGGGATTGGAATAGGCCGTGCCTTGTCCGAAGTCGGTCAGATAGACAATGTTTTTCGTGACCTGCCTGGCGAAGCTGACGGCGCGCGAATTGGGGATATAGTTCAGGCGCTCCGCTGCGTCCAGGACCTTCCGGGCAGTCTCGGGAGAGATGGAGGTCCAATGGTTCAGCACCTTGGATACGGTGGATTTGGACACGCCGGCGGCGTCGGCTACGTCGGTAATGGTAACGGACATGGTTTTTCCTCCCGTAAAATTGTATAAATCTGATATAATGGTATAGCGGTTTCCTAACAAAGTCAAGTCAAAATGTCTAAAATTCATTGTATATCCAAGAATCAAGTGATACACTGATTTCGCAGATTCCAAAAGAATCCCTAAAAAACGAGAAAACGGTTTCTCAAAAAGGAGGAGACAGATGAGAAAGAAGATCATGTCTTTGCTGCTGGCTGCTGCCATGGGAGCGTCCCTGCTTGCCGGATGCGGATCCCAGGGCTTACCCGCGCCCGAAGGGACGGCGGCGGAAGGAACGGGGGGAAGTGAGGCCGGTCCGGAGGAGAAGGAGGTCTCCGCGGAGGACGGCGCAAAAGAAAGCGGGACACAGGCCGGGGCCGGAGGGGCCATCGACAATCTGATCGCCGCTACCGACGGGCCGGTCGATCTGGTGCTCTGGTGCGCGGAGACGGAGCAGTACCAGACCGTGATGAAACAGATCGTGGACAGGTTCCAGGCCGCTTATCCGGACGTGGAATTCCATATCACGATCGGTGCGGAGTCGGAAGCCAACTGCAAGGACGACGTGCTGGCGGATGTGGAAGCCGCGGCGGACGTATTCGTCTTCCCGGACGATCAGCTTGTGGACCTGGTAAACGCGGGAGCGCTCCAGAGGATCGACGCCACGTTCACCTATGACCCGGCGCAGACAAATTCGGCATCCACGGTCGAGGCGGCCTCTGTGGACGGAACCCTGTATGCCTATCCGCTGACGGCATCGAACGGATATTTCCTGTTCTACGACAAAAACAGTCTGACCGAGGAGGATGTCGCTTCCTGGGATAATCTTCTGAAAGCCTGCGAGGAGCAGGGAAAGACCGTAGGTATGGAAGTTTCCGGGGCATGGTATCTGTACGGCTTTTTCGCGGGAGCGGGGCTTGAGATGTACAGGAAGGACGACGGGAGCAATTTCTGCAACTGGAACGCGACGGATACGACATATAAGGGCGCGGACGTGGCGGAGGCGGTCTCACAGATCTGCAAGAGCCCGGCAATGGTCAACTGCGTCAATGAGGACGCGCAGGCATTTGCCCTGAACGGGGAGATGATCGCCGACGTGAACGGGACCTGGGCCACAACCGCTTTCCAGGAAGCCTATGGGGACGGTTATGCGGCGGCAAAGCTGCCCACATTTACGGTAAACGGCGAGCAGGTACAGATGGGTTCCTTCGCGGGCTACAAATTCGTTGGCGTCAACGCCTATTCTAAAAATACCGGGTGGGCGATGCTTCTGGCGGAATTCATCACCAATGAAGAGAGCCAGGAGGCGATAGGCGTAGCTACCGGAGAGGGCCCGGCGAACCTGAAAGCGGCCGCCTCCGAGGAGATCGCGTCGGCCCCGGCGCTTGCCGCTCTTTCCGAACAGTCGGAATACGCGGATATCCAGCGCGTCGGCGACAATTACTGGAGCCCGGCGGCTACGCTGGGAGAGATCCTGGTGGAAGGAAATTACACGGACGTCCAGGCGGTTCTTGACGATGCCGTGGAGGGGATCACCCAGGCTGCGGGCGGAAACTGATATACATTTTACGGAGGCGCGGAATTTTCGGAGGGCGAACCCGGGAACCGGAGTTCGATCCGGGAACCGGAGAGTGAACCCGGAACCCGGAACCCGGAGACCGAATCCGGAAACTAAGGACCGAGCCCGGAACCGGAGAAGGAAGCTCCCGCGCCTCCGGGAAATGCAGAGCCTGAAAGGAAAAACGCATGAAAACGGAATTAATGAAAACACGCCGGCGCAGCGATCCCGACGAAACGGGGGAGAAGGTCTCCTTCCGAAAAGCCGTAAAGGACGGTGATTTCTGGACGCGGGCGTCCCTGGTGGTCATGGGGGCCGGATATTTCGGAAGAGGTCAACATATAAAGGGGATCCTGATGACGGTCATAGAGGCCGGTTTTTTCCTCTTTACGGGATGCTTCTCCCTGCCGTATATCCGGAAGCTTCCGACGCTTGGAACCGTGCAGAGAAAGGAGATCCTGGATCTGACGACATTGCAGAAGACGGTCAACCAGTATGACAATTCGCTGATGATCCTTCTGGCCGGGGTGATCGGACTTCTTTTCCTGGCGGCGTTCGCGGCCCTCTATATCAGCAATATGAAGGCGGTCTACCGTCTGCAGAGGCAGAAGGAGTCGGGCGGACACATCAACTCGTTCCGCGAGGACTGCAGGGAACTGATCAACGGAAGGTTCTATGTAACGCTTCTGACACTGCCGGGTCTGGGCGTGCTGCTCATCAATATCATACCGATCCTGTTTATGATCTGTATCGCGTTTACAAATTATGATATGGATCACCAGCCGCCGAGCTTTCTCTTTACCTGGGTGGGGCTGGAAAACTTCAGGACGCTTTTTACCACCTCGACCACGGTCACATTCGGCTATGTATTTGTCCGGATCCTGATCTGGACGCTTGTCTGGGCGCTGACAGCCACGGCGACAACCTATTTCGGCGGTATCATGCTGGCAAGATTTATCAATAACCGGCAGACACGCTGGAAGAAGATGTGGCGGACCCTGTTTGTGATCACCATTGCGATCCCGCAGTTTGTGACGCTTCTTCTGGTGGGCAAGATGTTCGGGGACTACGGCATTGTCAACAGTATCTGCTCGAAGATCGGGCTCACCGGGCTTTTGCAGGACCTGGGCCTCGTCTCCAGAGGGCTTTCCTATATTCCGTTTCTGACAAAGCCCGGCTGGGCCCATGTGATGATCATTCTGATCAATATCTGGGTGGGCGTGCCGTATCAGATGCTGATCGCCACCGGCATTCTCTTAAATATCCCGGAGGACCAGCTGGAGAGCGCGCGGATCGACGGCGCCAGTGAATTCCAGATCTTCTGGAGGATCACCATGCCCTATATGCTGTTTGTGACCGGTCCGAGCCTGATCACTTCGCTGATCGCCAACATCAACAATTTTAACGTGATCTATCTGCTGACCAGCGATTATGTGACGGCCAATATGAACTATGCCAGCTCCAACGCCAAGGAAGTGGATCTTCTGGTCACCTGGCTGTTCACACTGACCAACGATTATTCCAACTATAAAATGGCTTCCGTGATCGGCATCTGCGTATTCCTGATCTGCGCGGTGCTGACGCTTATCAGCTTTTCCAGGATGGTCGCGGGAAACAGGGAGGAGGAGTTCCAATGAAGAAGAGATGGAGAACGGCGGCAAGGCATATGGTGCTGGCCGTTCTGGCGATGATATGGCTGCTTCCGATCCTGTGGCTTTTCGTGACATCCCTGAGCGCTTACAAGGGGATCAATACCATGCACTTTTTTCCGGTTAAGTGGTCCCTGGACAATTATATGCAGCTTTTCTTCCGACCCGATACGGTGGCCAATTTCCCGGCATGGTTCCGCAATTCCATGCTGATCGGCGTGTTCAGCTGCCTGATCTCCACAGCGTTCGTGCTGATGGTCGCCTATGCCATGAGCTGTATGCGTTTTCCGGCGCGAAAGCCGCTGATGAGCTTTGCCATCATCCTGGGGATGTTTCCCGGCGTGCTGTCCATGATCGCAATCTATTTTGTTATGAAGCTCCTGGGACTGACCAACAGCCTGACGGGGCTTGTGATCATCTATTCTGCGGGTTCGGGGCTGGGATACCTGATATGCAAGGGCTTTTTTGATACGATCCCCGTATCTCTGCGGGAGTCGGCAAGGCTGGAGGGAGCGTCGGAGCTGATGATCTTTACCCGGATCGTGATCCCGCTCTCGCGGCCGATCATCGTATATACGGTGATAAATTCGTTTTTGGCCCCGTGGATGGATTTTGTTATGGCGAAGCTGATGATCCGTTCCAAGAACCCGGCGGACTGGACTGTGGCCATGGGACTCTTCAACCTGGTGCAGAGAACGCTGGTGGGAAATTATTTCTCCGTGTTCTGCGCCGGAGGCGTGATGGTCGCGATACCGATCTCGATTTTGTTCGTGATCATGCAGAAATTTTACGTGGAGGGGATCACCGGCGGCGCGGTGAAAGGATGAGTATGAAAAGAGAGGCGGTCCTGCATATTCCTCTGTCACAGTATGCCTTCGCGGAGAGGCGTGCAGAACGGAGGAGGACGGAACAGGCGGACGGGAACACGGCGCCTGGATGCGCGGATGCGGAGAAGCGCGGGCGGGGGTCCGGATCGGAGAGCGACGCGTATCTTCTGACGGTCCGGATCCGGACCGGAAAGAATGATATCGGAAAATGTATTCTCTTTTACGGAGACCGTGTGGATCCGGAAGAACCGGTCCGCATGACGGAGGTCCCGATGAAGAGGACGGGATCCGACGGGCTGTTCGACTATTTTGAATGCAGCTTTGTCCCGCCGTTTACCCGGATCTGTTACTATTTTCTCCTGGACGACGGAAAGGAAACGGCATATTATTACAGCCGGGGATTCTGCGGACTTATGGACTGCCCGAGAACGGAGTATTTTCAGTTTCCGTATATCCGCAGGGAGGACGTCCCGCAGATCCCGGACTGGGCGAAAGAGACGGTCATGTACCATATTTTCCCCGACAGCTTTGCGTCGGGAAAGCGCAGGCTGGAAAGAGGGAGCGCGTCCGGAAGCCCGTCGCGCCTTGGGGGGACGCTCGCGGGCATTACGGCAAACCTGGATTATCTGGAGGGACTTGGGATCAACTGCATTTATCTGAATCCTGTTTTTGCGGCGGCCTCCTATCATCGGTACGACACCGCCGATTATTTTTCGCTGGATCCCGATTTCGGAACGGAGAAGGAGCTGAGGGACCTGGTGGGCAAATGCCATGCCGCCGGTATCCGCGTGATCCTTGACGGCGTCTTCAACCACTGCGGCCCCGACTTTTTCGCGTTTCGGGACGTGCTGAAAAACGGAGAGAGCTCCCGCTACCGGGACTGGTTTTATCGGATGGAATTTCCCCTGCGGTTTCAGGATCCGCCCGGATATGAGGCGTTTGCCTATGTGAAGGAAATGCCGAAGCTGAATACAGGCAACCCGGAGGTTGCGGACTATCTCTGCCGCGTTGGGACATACTGGATCGAAAGGGCGGATATTGACGGATGGCGCCTGGATGTGGCGAACGAGATCGACCATGAGTTCTGGCGGAAATTCCGCCGAGCGGTCCGGGCGGTGAAGCCGGACTGCTTTCTGATCGCGGAGATCTGGGAGGACGCGCAGATCTGGCTGCTCGGCGACCAGTTTGATTCCAGCATGAACTATACGTTTTCTTATCTGTGCCGGGATTTTTTTGGCAGACGTAGACTGAGCGCGGAGGAGTTTGACGGTCAGATCCGGAGGATGATCCTGCGCTATCCCCGCAGCGTTTCCCTGGCGCAGATGAATTTCCTGGACACGCATGATGTGCCGAGATTTTTAAGCGGCTGCGGCGGGGATGTGAGGCGGCTGAAACTGGCGCTCTTTTATCTCTTTATGGGATATGGGATCCCGTCGGTATTTTACGGAGACGAATGTTTTATGGACGGAACGACCGAGGATCAGTACAGGGCGGCTATGGACTGGAAAAAAGCGGAGAGCGGATGCGCGTCCGATATCGCTCTCTGGATCGCCGCCCGCCGCAGTCACCCCGCGCTGACGGAGGGCAGCTATGAGACGATCCTCGCGGAGAGAGCGGACGGGCTGTATGTGTTTGCCCGCTCCTGCGGGGAGGAGCGGCTGCTGATCTGCGTCAACAACAGCGACAGGGAGAGGAGACTGTGCCTGTCGGAGCTGTGCGGCATTGGCGGACGTGCGCGGGACATCATATCCGGCGGGGAGGCGGGAGAGGAGATCCGGCTGGAGGCTGTGAGCGGGAGAGTGTTTGCGCTCCTGTAATCCGAGAGAGGTGAAAACCTCTCTCTTTTTTATGGAAGAAGCTTTTGACAGGATGGCCTGCGATTACGTAAAAAACATATTTAATTACAAAAAAATCAACTGTGGTATATCGACAAACAAAAAAAGGTTATGATATAATCAAAAGGACTTTTGCCTGCGCCGGACAATATGCAGAGCGGTTTTGCATCCCGGCGGGTTTTTCGGAATGACATGGGCGAAATCGGCGAATACTCTGCGGGACCCCGCTGTGAGAGGAGGATGCCATATGCGGATCGCAGTTTGCGACGACGACCCGAAAGAGCAGGAGCAGCTCTGTGAAGTGCTGAGGGAATGGGATCCGATGCAGCACGCGGAGAAATATCCGAGCGGATCCTCCCTGCTGGAGGAGGCTTCCCGGGTACCTCATTTTGACATTGTGTTTTTGGATATCTATATGCCGGGCGAGAGCGGCATCGATATTGCCAGAGAGCTGCGCGAGCGCTCCCCTGAGACGGGGATAGCGTTTGTCACCACAAGCAAGGAGCACGCGGTGGACGCATTTTCCCTGCACGCGCTGCACTATCTGGTCAAGCCGGTGACGGCGGAGGGCGCGGCGGAGACGTTTCGGAGGCTGGCGGAGATCCGTTCCAAAGAAAGAAAAAAGATATCGCTTGTCGTGGGGCCGGACAGGTACACCGTGTTTCAGGATCAGATCTGTTTTCTTGAAAACGACAATCACGCGGTGATCATCTCGCTGGCTGACGGGCGGCGGCTCAAGGTCTGGGTTCCCCTCGGCGAGATAGAACGGAAGCTGGAAGGAAATTTTCTGAGGATCAACAGAGGGATCATCGTTAATATGGACTACATCGTGCAGATGGGAACCGATACCTGCATCCTTCGGGACGGGAGCCGGCTGCCGATCACCATACGGAGAAGCGCCGCCATACGGGCGGCCTATGACAATTATGTGTTCGATCTGCTTTCCCAGCGAAAGGATCTTAATGGGGGGGTAAACCATGACGGTTTTTTTATGTAATGCTCTGGGGTTCCTTGTGCAGCTTTTTCCGTGCGCGCTGATGCTCTTTCTGCCGTTTCCTTCTGAGACGTACCGCTTTCGGCGAGAACGGATCTTTACCAGGCTTGTGCTTGCTTCGGCGGTTATGGCAGTGCTGTTTTCGGCGGTTGTGTGCCTGCGGGACACGGACAGGTACTCCAGACATATCATCCTGTCCAATTCGTTTATGCTCGCCGCGATTCTGCTCGTACTGGCGGCGTATATCTGGCTGGTGCGGGAATCCCTGATGAAGAAGACCCTGGTATTCTTCATTGTGCTGTTCTATGCGGTGATGGAGTATATCATCGTGAATGAGATACACGCGCTTATCTATCCCGGTCCGGATACTACCATGTATCCCTATACGCGGAGATTCCTGATGCTGTATGCTCTTACAACGGCGCTGTCTATGCCGCTGATGCTGATGTTTGTGGTCCGCCCGCTGAGAGAATATATCCAGAAGATCGAACCGCAGAGTATGCGTGTGGAGTTTTTTATCGCGGTTTTTTCCACGATGATGTATTTTGTCATGACGATTTACTGCGATACGGTCATCGGAAAATTGGGACTTCTCCAGTTTTTTCTGCCGCAGATGCTGTTTCTGACGCTGAATCAGATCCTGATCTACTGGATGCTCTTCCGGGAGTCGGTGCGGCGCAGACAGGACAGCGAACGGCGGCAGGCGATGGAGATCCAGCAGCTCCAGTATGAAAGGATCGTCGGCGATATGGAAAACACGCGGAGAATGCGCCATGACCTTCGGTTCCATTATAATTCCCTGAACGATATGCTGGAGCAGGGCAAGCTGGATGAAATGCGGGACTACCTTTCCAAGCTGTCCGATGCCGCCGCCAGGAGGATGAATGAGACTTACTGCCGGAACATGACGGTCAACGGCCTGCTGCAGTATTATGTGGGACTTGCGAGGGACGAGCAGATCCGGTGCGAGGTTCGCGCTGAGTGCGGGGAGATCCAGATCGAGCCGGTGGATCTGACGGTCCTGTTCGGAAATATTATAGAAAATGCCATCAACGCCTGCAGAAAATGCACGGGGGATCGGTGGATCAATGTGCAGATCGGCACGGTTCACGGCTCGCTTGCGATCGAAATATCCAATTCCTGCAGCGAGGTGCGGCTTAGCCGCCATTCGCAGACGAAAGACGGCTTCTTTTCGGCGGAGGATTTTTTAAGCGACCGGGCAGGCGGCGGATACGGTCTGCGCAGCATAGCTTCGACCGCTCAGAAATACGGCGGCAGCGCCCGGTTCCGTTTTAATTCCGAAAAGAAAACATTCACGTCGCAGGTTCGTCTGAATATGCATACGGATGTGTAATACGTCGCGGGATGCATCCGGCGGAAGCGAAGGCTGATACCCGTAAGGGCCCGGCTTTTCGCTTCTTTTTTTAATAATAGGGGTTTTCTTTTTCGGAAGATTGCGGTATACTGTGCAAAGTAAGATGCAGCGTCGGACGCATTTGTACACGCAGATTTTTCAGGAGGAAGATTATGTTAGACCTTAAATTTGTCAGAGAAAATCCCGAGATCGTAAAGCAGAATATCCGCAATAAATTCCAGGATGAGAAGCTTCCGCTGGTGGACGAAATGATCGGGCTGGATGCCCGGAACCGTGCGGCGAAGGCCGAGGGGGACGAGCTTCGCGCCTCCCGCAACAGACTTTCCAAGCAGATCGGCCAGCTGATGGCCCAGGGAAAGAAGGAAGAGGCCGAGGCCGTGAAGGCCCAGGTGACCGCCAACGCCGAGCGCCTGGCCCAGCTGGAGGCGGATGAATCCGGCTATGAGGAGCGCATCACGAAGATCATGATGACGATCCCCAATATCATCGATCCCAGTGTGCCCATCGGCAGGGACGACAGCGAGAACGTGGAGATCGAGAGATTCGGGGAGCCGGTGGTTCCCGATTTTGAGATCCCGTACCATACGGACATCATGAAAACCTTCGACGGCATTGACCTGGATGCGGCGGGGCGTGTGGCCGGCAACGGCTTCTACTATCTGATGGGCGACATCGCGAGACTGCACTCGGCGGTGATCGCTTACGCCCGCGACTTTATGATTGACAGGGGCTTTACCTACTGCGTCCCCCCGTTCATGATCCGGAGCAATGTGGTGACCGGCGTCATGTCCTTTGCGGAGATGGATGCCATGATGTATAAGATCGAGGGCGAGGACCTGTACCTGATCGGCACCAGCGAACACTCCATGATCGGAAAGTTTATCGATACCATCACCAAGGAGAGCGAGCTTCCCAAGACGCTGACCAGCTATTCCCCGTGCTTCCGCAAGGAGAAGGGCGCTCACGGCATCGAGGAGAGGGGGGTGTACCGGATCCATCAGTTTGAGAAGCAGGAGATGATTGTGGTCTGCAGGCCCGAGGATTCCCCCATGTGGTACGATAAGCTTTGGCAGAATACGGTGGATCTGTTCCGCTCCATGGACATTCCGGTGCGGACCCTGGAATGCTGCTCCGGCGACCTGGCGGATCTGAAGGTGAAATCCTGCGATGTGGAGGCGTGGTCCCCGCGGCAGAAGAAGTATTTTGAGGTGGGCTCCTGCTCGAATCTGGGCGATGCCCAGGCGAGAAGGCTCCGCATCCGCGTGGACGGCGAGAACGGCAGATATTTCGCCCACACGCTGAACAATACCGTGGTGGCTCCGCCGCGTATGCTGATCGCGTTTCTGGAGAATAATCTTCAGGCGGACGGGACCGTAAGGATCCCGGAGGTGCTCCGGCCGTATATGGGCGGAAAGAGCGTACTTGTACCGAAGACAGCTGAAAAGTAACGGCCGCCTTCACAGAAAAACAGGCATTTTCCGGATCCGCGCGGACGGGCGTTTCCGGTATAGAAGGATCAGGAGGAATTGATATGAATGTAGTATGTCTTGATATGGAAGGGGTGCTGGTCCCGGAGATCTGGATCGCATTTTCGGAGGCCAGCGGGATCCCGGAGCTGAGACGGACCACCCGGGACGAGCCGGATTATAACAAGCTGATGCGGTGGAGGCTGGGGATCCTGAAGGAACACGGACTGGGTCTTAAGGAGATCCAGGATGTGATCGCTGCCATTGACCCCATGCCCGGCGCGAAAGAGTTTCTGGATGAACTGCGGACGAAGACCCAGGTGATCATCCTGAGCGATACCTTTACCCAGTTTGCCAAGCCGCTGATGAAGAAGCTCGGCTGGCCGACCATTTTCTGCAATACGCTGGAGGTGGCGGAGAGCGGAGAGGTGACCGGATTCAGGATGCGCGTGGAGCAGTCCAAGCTCTCCACCGTGAGGGCCCTCCAGTCCATCGGCTACGAGACGATCGCCGCAGGCGACAGCTATAATGATCTGGGGATGATCCGGGCCAGCAAAGCCGGTTTCCTTTTTAAGAGCACGGAGAAGATCATTGCGGATAATCCGGATCTTCAGGCTTTCGAGGAGTTTGACGATCTTCTCGCGGCGATCGTGGGCGCGCTGGATCCGTTCAATTAAAGCCGCGGGAAATAATACGATTTTTACAGCGGACCCTGTAGACCGGATCCGCTTTTTCTTTTCTCAAAAGGACCGGAGAGCGCCCGAGAGGGCGTACCGGGAGCCGGCGGAACGCGGGAAAGGGCGGCCGGGGCTTTCGGGCGGCCGGGAAAACGGAAAGGAGAGGGGCAAAGTGAGATCGGAAAAGAAGAGCCCGGAAAAGATCAAGATACGCGGCGGCCGGGTGCATAATCTGAAAAACATCGACGTGGACATTCCGCTGAATGAGATTGTGGGGATCGCCGGCGTATCCGGGTCGGGAAAGTCCTCCCTGGCGCTGGGGATCCTGTACGCGGAGGGATCCCGGCGCTATCTGGAGTCCCTGTCAACGTATACGCGCAGACGGATGACGCAGGCGGAAAAAGCACAGGTGGATGAGGTGCTCTATGTTCCCGCCGCCCTGGCACTCCGCCAGCGGCCGGGAGTTCCCGGCATTCGAAGCACATTCGGGACAGGCACGGAGCTTCTCAACAGCCTGCGCCTGATGTTTTCCAGGCTTGCCAGCCACCGCTGCCCGAACGGACACTATGCGGCGCCTTCCCTGAATACGGCGGCCGGGCTGCCGCTTCTATGTCCGGTCTGCGGCGAGCGCTTTTTTGCGCCGGGCGCGGAGGAGCTTGCGTTCAACAGTCAGGGAGCGTGCAAAAAGTGCGACGGGACAGGGGTGGTCCGCACCGTAGACGAAGCGATGCTGGTACCGGACGAGTCGCTGTCCATCGACGAGGGAGCGGTCGCGCCCTGGCAGACGCTGATGTGGTCGCTGATGAAGGACATTGCCCGGGAGATGGGGGTCCGCACCGATGCGCCGTTTCGGGAGCTGACCGCCGAGGAGCGCGATATCGTTTTCCACGGTCCCGCGGTCAAGAAGAATATCATCTATCAGAATAAGACCAGCGGCGCGGCCGGAGACATGGATTTTACGTATTTTAACGCGACCTATACCGTGGAAAACGCTCTGTCAAAGGTGAAAGACGAGAAAGGGATGAAGCGCGTGGAGAAATTCCTGCGGCAGGAGGTATGCCCGGACTGCGGCGGAACGAGGCTCAGCGATGCGGCCCGGGCTCCGCGGCTCCGCGGCATTTCGCTCGCCCAGGCCTGCGGGATGACGCTTTCCGATCTGACGGCCTGGGTGGAGGGGGTTCCTGCCCCTCTTCCCCTGGTTGAAAAGCCTTGTTTTTCAAGGCTTTTTATTTTTTGTGTTGCATTTCATGTTGCATGATGCTGTCAAAGTATCCATCTATGATATCATCCACGCGCACCCTTTCTTCCGGAAACGTCTGCGTATATACACGTTTCATAATTTGGTCCGTTTTCCATCCTCCCCGCTCTTGGGCATACTTGTCTGGAATCCGAAGCATCGCCATTACTGACGCGTTCAGATGTCTTAGGTCGTGAAACGTGATAGGCTCCATTCCGGCATTGCGCTGGATGGCTATCCATTTTTCATAGAGTGCCCGGCTACTTAACGGCACGATTACGTCCCCAGAAACCTGATCGATCAGATTCTTTATGTATGGAGGAATCCTATGGGTTCTGTTTCGTGTAGGATTTTTCGCCATACTCTTCCTGATCGGTTTTCCGCTCACATTTACAACAACTTCCCTTATTGAGATATAGTCTCCGTTGATAGATTTTGATTTTGTGAGACCGAGAATCTCCGACATAGAAAATGACAGCCATGCCGCAAGCAGAACTGGCAGTTCTATTTCCGTGCCTTTCACTAGATGAAAAACTGTTTCTGCTGTTGGAAGGGCTACAAAACGATCATTAACCTGTGGCAATTCGATTTGGTCCAGGTCGAGATTTTTGTTCCCGTAACGGTGAAGTACAGAAGAAATAAGGAGCCATTCATTTTTTATGCGTTTTGGAGATGGAATTGTCCCTTTCCTGAGTTTACGGCGCATCTCAACTTCCAATGCCGCTTGAATATCACGGATCGTAATGCGTGATACTTGCTTATCCATTAGATCTTGAAAAGCAGTTTGTCGAATATAGCGGTATCCCTGGATGGTGGATGGCGATCTTCCGAGTGCTACTCTTGATTCTATATATTTATCTGTTGCCTCTCCCAGCGTCATGACTTCTTCTGAATTGCTAACAAGACGCTCTTTATCCGCGGCCCATTCCGCTGCCATTGCTTCACAAGTACGTTTACCTTTGGGTCCTGGAATATCACAGGTAAATGATTTGTAGATCCTCTTGTCCTTCGTGGTTCCGTCCGGCAGCTTGATCTTTTCGGTGCGTGAGTAAACCTTGCAGTTCCAGCTACCCGATGGAAGTTTCCTTGCCGTCGCCATTCTTTTTTTCCTCCTGATTCGTAAAATTGGGTATAAAAATACACCCCTTGCAGAATCAGGTGTCCAATGCTATAATATCATTGTCTCTGGTATTATTCGGAACCCGATTCCGCAATAGTATCTATGCAAGCCGTTCCTGTTGGCGCAGGAGCGGTTTTTGCTTTATTAGTTATTTCACATCACTCTGGAAGGCAATCGCTTTTCCCAGAATATGAACCTCATTTAATTGTTCTCCCGAATACCGTTGTTCTTCATATGCGGGATTTTCCGGGCGTAAAACAAGTAATGCCTGATCACGGTAATAAAACAATCGTTTTAGAGTAGCTTCATTATCATTGTTCACAATCACGGCTGCGATCTCTCCATCTTCCACCATATCTTGTTTCCTTATAAATACAATGTCTCCATCACATATCCTTGCGTTGATCATACTGTCACCCTTGGCTCTGAGACAGAAATCAGCTTTTATATCTGCTCCGGCCAGAACATAGCTTTCCCGATCTTCATCAGCATATCGAGGTTCACCGCAGGCAATTTCTCCGAGCATGGGAAAGCGCTTTAACTCTATTGGAAAGATATTCTTCATTGAATTAGTTTCTGTTGAATCTGTCCATCCCATAATAAAAGCAGGAGATACATGAGTTATTGTTGCTATAGCTTCGATTTTATTAGAAGGAATGTTTGTAATTATATTATTCTCGTATTTGTATAGGGTCTGTTTAGAGACATCTATTTTGTCAGCTAATTCAACTTGGCTGATACCTGCCTTGTCTCGAACTGCTTTTATTCGCTCACCAATAGTCATATCGAACCTCCTTTGTCATGGTAACTTTATGATAGCACAAAAAAGTTATAAAATCAAGAAAAAATATCTTGACAAGTTACAAAAATGTGGTATTATAGTAGTAACTTGACAAGTTACGAAAGGAGGGTAGATCAAGTTGATTAAAACGAATGAATTGAGAGGAATCATTGCTAAAAATGGATTGTCTCAATCTGACGTTGCGGCAATGATAGGTATAACACCGAAAACGTTTTACGAAAAGATGAAAAATGGCGTTTTTGGAAGCAATGAAATCCAGATTATGATTGATAGGCTTGGAATTGAAGATCCTGTTTCCATTTTTTTTGCCAGTGAGTAACCTTAAAAGATACTAAGAGAAAATGGAGGTGAAAAAGTGGAAACTTCAGGCATTAAGGCATCAAAAATTGAAATTCGACAGGTCGATGGAGAAAAGGGTGTCTTTACAGAAATCCTGATTGATGGTCATAAACTGAACGGTGTACGAAGTTACAGACTGGAACAGGGAGTAGGCGATAGCGTACCGACACTTACGGTTGATTTGAATGCTTTTGATTTTTCGACAGACCTGAAAGTAATCAAGATGAATCAGGTTGGGTATAAAGGCATCGAATCCATTACGTTTAGTGAAGATGGTGATGGACGTACAGCAGAAGAACGGACATGGCATCTAAAATGATATTTGATTTTGTTAATTGAAGAATGAAGGTGAACGGGTGAAGAAAATGGGCACGTCATCAATAGTCCTAGATTTCAAAGAGAAATCCATCAGTAAAGTGGCGTTTGCCAGAACAAAAGAAGAAGCAGACAGATTGGAGCGGCAACTCGGATTGTCTGTCTACTTTCCATCTGAACTGGCAAACTGGGACGAAGAAATTCCTATGTATGTTCTTCTGGGGTAGAAGGATATACAGGTTCAGTTTCTTTGGGCCATGTAAAACACGCCCAGTTGTGTGGCGGTGGGAAATCAGAGTATCCAGTAAATTCCCATCCACAATCAACAAACTTTTTGATTTGTTCTTCAGTTTTTTCATCTGACAATTTGGAACAATCAAAGCGGTATAAATGTCTCAATGTATTCACCTCCCTTCAAGGCAATTATAGCATGAAGCGGAGGCTGGTCAACAAATAAATGCGAGGAGGTGAGAGGATGAACGAACTGGTAAAAATCGGAGAGCATGAGATTTCAGCGAAGATGTATATGGGACAGCGTGTGGTGACATTCAAGGACATTGATACTGTTCATGAGCGGCCGGAAGGAACAGCGAGACATAGGTTTGCGAGTAATAAGGAACGGTTTATCGAAGGGGTTGACTATTTCGTTATAACTCCAAAAACCCTTGAAAATACTGAATTGGACGCAGAACGTCCAATAGGAATTGAGGCTGTAAGTCAGCGTGGCACGGTTCTTATTACGGAAACGGGATATCTCATGTTGGTTAAATCATTAACGGATGACCTTTCATGGAAGGTACAGAGAAATTTGGTTTCTTCCTATTTCAGAGTGAAAGAAGTGGTTAATCGGGATTTGTCCCCGGGCTTACAGTTGCTAAAAGGATTGGTAAACGAGATGGAGCGCAAGGAACTGGAAGATAAAGAGCGAGACCGGCTGATAGCACTTGCGCAGGAGACGGCCAACAAGGCGGTTGAGACCAATGAGAGGATCAAGGAAGAATTTATCACACCGTTTGATAACTGGCGGGATGATGTAAATTCCAAAGTCCGGGAGATCGCACTCAAGGCCAAAATCCCATACCAGAATCTTTTCGGCGAGATGTACCGGGAACTGGAAAATAAGGCTGGTTGCGATTTGGCTACTAGACAGAGGAACAAGCAGGAACGCATGAGGAACAGCGGATGCCGGAAGACCGATATTGATAAGGAAACGACCAAGATTGCGATTATCGGTGATGATAAGAAACTGAAACAGATTTTTGATGATATTGTCAGGAGATACGCAGTCAAATATGTAGCCTAATTTGCGAGGTCAATATGAGATACAAAGAGACATCCTGTGTGGAATTGGTAAACATACTTCTTAAGGCCGGATGGCAGGTCTTGAGGATTGAAGAAAAAGATGGAGTTTTGATATTCCACATGTTGTTAAACGAATAAGTTTGCCCCGGCGGTGCAGGAACACCACCGAGGCGCGATAGTAGTAAACCAGTCTTACCAACTATCAAGGGAATTATAACACAATCCTCTTGGTTTTGGCAAGAAATGACAAAATTTAAGGAGGATATTTTTATGAATGAAGACAAGCAGTTGAGTAGTGAGCATGGCCCGACATGGCAGGAGGTTATCGGGACGGTGGCCGGAATGGCACAGAACCAGAATACGGCCACGGAGATGATTCTGGAGGAGCAGAAACATTCCAGAGCAAAAAATCTTGGGATGGTTTGCATCACCGTGGTGGCAATGGTTGCTATCGTCGGTCTGCTTCTGGTTAACCACATGAACGTCCGGGAATTCGTGGGATTCCTGTCCGATTACGATTTCGTGACACAAGACGGCGAGGGTCAGAACTACTACAACGCTGATGTTGGAGGCAATGTGGTAAATGGGGCAACGGATTATGAGAAAGAAGAACCGCAAAACGGTCAAAGGAGTGGCGGTTCGGAAGGGAAGTAATATTACCGTCAAGAAATATGGGAATGTGACCAGTATACATGTTGAGTCTGGAAAAGAACAAAAGGAGCGGAGGTAATGTGAAGTGCCGAAAGTAAAATCATCAGATTTTCTGATGCGACGCCGATATTCTGAATCGCTTATCGACCAGAAGATTACCATGAACGGCACTACGGCCCGCCGGGTGGCTGCGGATATCAAGATGCCGGTCTCGACATTCTACGCGAAGAAGAACGAGCCGGAGACATTCAGCATCGAACAGGTAAACAACCTTGCACGGGTGCTAGGCTGGTCAGACCGGGAATTACTGAATTTTATAAGGGGGAAAGAGGTTGTATAAATATGTACCTATCAAAAATTTGAGACGCCAATTAAGAATAAGGCGTCTGATTTCCAGGATTTGCGCCTTGGCTGTTCTGGTTTTGCTCGTGGGAATTTTAGCCCTTTGGGTCGTTTTAATAATTACAGAACCGCGCGAGGCTATCGCTGAGACCATATCAGAGTCACAGGTAGATGCTGTTAAAGACCAGGATGATCCGGCTGAAATCGCCCTTGAATCTGAGACTGAGATTGAGAGCGAATCTGAATCGGAATCTGTTGCGGAGACTGATCCGGATATGGAGTATGCAGGCACGTTCACCCTGACTGCATACTGTAATTGCGCGATATGTTGCGGGAAATGGGCGGGTGGCCCCACGGCATCCGGCGCCATGCCGGAGGCGGGACGGACGATTGCTGTAGATAAGCGGGTGATTCCCCTGGGGGCAAAAGTTTACATAGACGGTTTCGGAGAATTTATAGCCGAAGATACCGGATCAGCGATCAAGGGAAACCGAATCGACATCTACATGGATTCCCACGAGGCGGCCAGGTGGTTTGCGGGTGGTGAGGGAAGTTGCAGAAGAGAAGTGTGGATTATCAAATAAAAGAAAGGACAAAGAGAATGACAAATTACGAAAAACACAAGGAAGGAAACGATACTCTGGAAGAGGCAACAATCAAGATGTTCCTGACTGCATTGGGAGTAGAGGCGGGATTGCAGCCGAATACGGATAGGTATATGGAGATGTACCATGATATCTGCCGTTGGATGATGGAAGAAGCAGATTAAATGGGAGGATAAAGAAAAATGACAGAGAACAATAACAACAAGGCACATCTTATCGGAACAATCAAGGGCGGTTTCACCTTCAGTCATGCGATTCGCCAGGAGAAATTCTATTTGGTGAGTCTGGAGGTAAAGCGACTTAGCGATCAGACGGATATTATTCAGCTGATGATCTCGGAACGCCTCATCAATGTAGAAGAATCCTATAATGGTTGTACCGCGAAGGTATTTGGCCAGTTCCGTTCTTTTAATAAGCATGGCGGGGATAAAGATAAGGTGATTCTGTTCCTCTTTGTCCAGAAAATCAGGTTTGTGGAGGAATTGCCTGCACAGACCAACCAGATATTTCTTGACGGTTACATCTGCAAAACGCCCATTTACCGGAAAACTCCCATGGGAAGAGAGATCGCCGATATCATTTTGGCGGTGAACCGCCTCTACGGCAAGGCGGACTATATTCCCTGTATTGCATGGGGGCGGGACGCTGTATACGCCAGTAGCCTTAATGTGGGGGATCATCTCCAGATAGAAGGGCGGATTCAGAGCCGGGAGTACCAGAAGCGCATCTCCGAGACAGAGACGGAGACGAGAACGGCGTATGAGGTTTCAATTTCTCGTTTGGAAACGATGGAAAACTAAGTTTTTGACGGTTGGCTATTTTTACGGAGGTAATTGCCGATCACAGAACATTATATGACACTATTAAACAAGACACGACACAATTGGACATTACAATATTTCTTATAGAGCAATTATCTCTATAAGAATAGCCAACCATAAGGAGGATCTATGTTAAAGGCAACATGGCGCATAAACACTTTGTTTAATGCAGACGCACAGACAGTTTCAGAAGAAATTTTAGGTATTGGCGATAACGTAAAGCCGGACGAGATTGTAAAATACGCCAGAGAACACAAAGACAGCGAGTTACATAAATGCTTTACATGGGATGATTCAGCGGCAGCCGTGAAATGGCGAATCCATGAAGCACGTAGCATTATCGGGAATTTGGTCATCGTAAAGGATCAGAACGAAGAAAGTGAGCCTATGTATATCCGCATTTTCCACAAAACTGCGGAAACCAACTATCAGCCGATAAGCCTTTATGTGAAGGATATGGACAAGTATCAAATGCTTCTGGATGAGGCTATGAGGGAGTTGAGGGCTTTCAAGAAGAAATATGCGAATTTGAGTGAGTTGCAAGAGATTTGGGACTTGATTGATTAGGTTCCGTAGCGGTGGGTGTAGTTGAGGGCTTGTTGCCAAGTATATTACATATACGCACAGAACAGGGCAGAATAAAACAGAACAGTATAGAACAACAAGCCTTGCACCATGCCTACCGCATGATTATATTACAAAACATTTTAGGACAGGACATTAAAGGACAGTAGATTGCACTTTTGGCCGGCGGTATTAGCCGATAATCGCAAATTATAAAAGCGGCCAAAACAGGAAAAAACAAAGCAGGACAATACAGCAGAGCATTGGCTTATATCGCTTGCCAAGGGTGCAATCTGGAATCCATGACCGTTTGCCAGATGGTGAGAACCGTCATTATAAATCAAGAATCTAAAGGATTGTACAGTAAAATTCAACGAACAACAGCACAAAACATTACAGAATAGCACATAAGTGCATACTATGGTTTTCACTATCTGGCAGGCTGGAAGATTTGAATATTTGGTTGGTGGCGAAAGCTACAGGAAATTATTTCTCACTACACGACAGAACACAAAAGAACAGAACACGACAATACACTAATGGCTTAATAGTTTTCGTCACTTGCCAAGTATTCAATTTTGCGTGAAGAATTGGGCTACTAGTTACATAGAGGCTTATCATAATTCCATACCTCCGATTACCGAATAATCTCATAGGATGCGAGTTTAGGCCATAACACTACAGTACAAATCACTAGTAGCCGAATTGTTTGCGCAAACGGAACTATTAAAACTAAATCAAAAGTGGAGGAAAGCAAAATGGAAACAAGAGAAAAAAGTATCGTTATCGAACCTATCAAGGAAACCAGAATGAAGGTTCAGCTTATCGGGGATTCGGATTTGATTCTCCATAAGAAATCCAGAGAGTGGGAGCGACGGGAGGTCTGGAAGCAGAACAATGCAAAGGGAACGGAGCCACCTGCATCTCACAAAATCAAAATCCCGGTATGGGAGCAGCTGATTACTTCCGTTACGTGGGAGAAGCCTATCAATTTCCACGATGATAATGTGGAACTGTATACGGAAGAGGAACTGAAAGAATATCTGGCGAATAACCGTCCGTGTATCTTATCCGTGGCATTTTATAACTCCTTTGCGGAGGCTTTCAGAACCTTCTTCAAGGATTCTATCAAGAAGAACGGTACGGATTTGCAGAGAGCCATCAACATGGGGAGAACGGTTTTCCCGGTAGATTTCGAGATCGCCAATGTTGAGCAGAAGCTTGTTCCGAATACTGGAATCGCAAAAACCAACGTTGTCTGCAATCAGTTAGTGTTCAGTAACTGGAAATGCGATATCGATATTTCGTGTGCGGATATTGTTTTCCCGTACAAGACGGTTCTTTCCATCATTCAGACTACTGGAACCTACATCGGCGTGGGGACGAATCGTAAGTACGGATATGGCAGATACCACATTGGAAACATTGAGATTATTTAATGGGAGGTATGGTATGCACAAGTTAAATCTCAAAAGGATTCATCTTGAAAATTTTAAAGCTTTCAAGTTTGTGGATTTTGATTTCTCCGACAAAATGCGGATTTGCGGTCAGAATGGTTTAGGTAAAAGCTCACTTGCCACGGCGATTATGTGGACGCTGTTCGGCGTGGATTACGACTTTACCAACAATCCCAAGGTTCGCCGGGAGGTTAATGGAGAGCCGGTCAATGATGTGCCTGTGGCGGTGGAAATCGTCATGGATTATGACGGCAAGGAGGTTACGGTTCAGAAGACGCAGAAGCGGAGCATCAGTAAGAACGGGGAAATCGCAGATTCGAACTTCTATTCTGTGAACGGCGTGAACCGAACCCTGCGTGACTTCAATGCCTATTTCGATTTCAGTTTCGACGATCTGCTGATGTGTATGAATCCGGCGGCGTTTCTGGCGCAGAAGCCAGTCGAAATGCGGAAATTCCTATTCAAGTTGCCGAAAGATGTATCTGACAAGGATATCGTGGCGCGGTTCCCGGAATTGTCTGGATTGGCTGAATTACTTGACCAGTATACGGTGGAAGAAATCACGGCAATGAACAAAGCCAGTATTACACGGCTGACCAAGGAAATAGCCGAATATCCGGGCCGGATTGATGAAGTCAACCGTCAGATCGTCGAGGACATAGACGTGGCGGAGCTGGAACTCCAGATTAATGCGCTAAAAGAACAGATCTCCGATATCGAGCGGCAGGAGAGCGATACTCTTTCTCAGTCGGATGAAATCAGGGCCATGCAGGATAATATTCTGGAACTTCAGTTCAAAAAGACTGATATCGAGACCAAGGCCTACGATGTTCTTCGTGTGGAAAAGGCGAAAAAACAGGCTGATTATAGTCACCACTGCGAAGAGGCAATGAAATTCCAGACTTCTATTAACCAGCTGCAAATTAAAGAGGATAAAATCCAGAACGATATTTCCAGAAAGAAGGCCGAGAAGGATAGTCTGCTTGCCGATTATGGTAAAACCGCAGCTGATACTCCGCCGGAGTTTGTTGAACTGCCGGATTTGAATGAGAATGATTTGGTATGTCCCACCTGCGGACAGGCTTTTCCGCTAGATCGGAGAGAACAGATTATTGCCGACCATGAAAAAAAGAAGAAAGATCGTCTGGCCGATTATCAAACTTTTCTTGCCGGTTATGAAAAAGGGAAAGAGGAAAGACTTGCTGAAATTTCAGAGCAGGGGCGTAAACTGCGGGATGAAATCGCACAGTTGGAAACGATTGAACTTCCAGATATGGAGAAGAAAATCTTTGAAGCGAAGGTAGAGCATGATTCTGCGTTAAGCCAGGCAAACAAGATATTGGCTGAAATTGACAAGATTCCTTCTCAGCCGGATCTCAGCGATAACCAGGAGTATGAGGCTATCTGTTTTGAGATTTCGACAAAAGAAGAAGCAATCCGCAGCATAAGTAAGGAAGATTACCCCAGAGCAAAACTCAGGAGCAGGAAAGCCGAAATCCAGAGTGAACTGGATTCTGCTAAAGAGCGCCTGGCAAGGGTCAACAACAATGTGGTTCTGGAAAACCGTCTGGAAGAACTTCGGCAGGAACAGATTCAGAAGTCACAGGCTAAGGCTGACTGCGAGAGAATCCTTGATCTGCTGGCCGAACTGGACAAGAAGAAAAACGAGTATCTGGTGGAGGATATCAACAAGCACTTCGGGCGGGTGACATGGAGGCTTTTTGAGTACGCGAAAAACGGTAACTACCAGACCTGTTGCGTCCCGATGATTGATGGCTTCGACATTCGGAGCACGGCGAACCACGGCCGTGTTCTGGAGGCCCAGATGGATGTGGCGCTTTCAATTCAGAAGATTGTGGGAATCAATGCGCCAGTGCTTCTTGACAACGCCGAGGCTTTGGACTCTGGAAACTTGAAGCGTATCCTGTCCGGCGCTGACTGCCAGATGATTGTGTTTGCGGTTTCGGATTCAGAAGAACTGAAAGTAGAAACAATAAAAAAGGAGGAAAAATAATGAGAGATTATCGTTTTTTGGAGGTTGATGACTGGGAGTATGTCCCGATCTACGGTTTATACGTAAGAAACGTATATTCCAGATACGGCATTGATAAATTCAAACTCATTGCAAAAGAGTACAGCCCAGTAAAACCTATGCCTAATTATATTGATTTTCGGAGGTTTTCCTATGTCGCTGATTAAGGTTCAGTTTTTGAAAGATGATAAGCCACGTGGCCGCACCTATACATATGATTCCGGCCAGTTTGATGTGGCGTTGGGAGATAAAGTTATGCTCCCGAATGGAAAAGGCATAGTCACGGCAGTTGATGTGCCGGAGGAAGAAGTGGCGGCGTTCCGGGACAAAATCAAGGCCATTACTGGAAAGGTGGAGGAAACGGGAAATGACGAAGCATGAGGCATTTGAATTAGAAGCCAAAATTGACGATATCTTCTCGAAAGCAACTGGAAAAATCTGCCAGTGTTCAATGGCCTTGACAGGTGCATTACGGGTGGGCTTTGGAGATAATTTCGTTAACATCAATAAGTATGATTTGCAATCTCCCGACTGGGTAAAATACAGCGGCGATTATGACGAGTTATTAGATTGCATTAGTGCAATACAGAAGGCAATCCGCGATAATGAGAAAGATGTGAAAACACTTCTTGATTCTTACAGCATGCGGTTTGATTAAGAAAGTAGGTGGGAAATCTCAGATGACAGTGTATGAACTCATTCAGGAACTATCTCGATACAATGCCGATACAAAGGTTAAATTTCATGTCGATATGATTCTTGACGTTTGGGCGCCGGATTTGATTGACCAAATTGGCGTAAAAAAAGATGAATATGTAAAAATGACGGTTAATAACGACATGGATTATGACGGAATTAACGGGAAGTGGGAGCCGGAAGAAGTAATAATTAACCTGAAATGTTAAAGGAGTAGAACGGAGATGATTCATAGCAACAATGGAACTACGAATATGCAGGGCAACATCGTATCTCTTATGAGTGATTTGATCTACATTCTTAGGGGCGTAAGAGAAATATTAGTAAATAATTTCAGTGAAACTGATTCGGATGAAATAATAGGCTACTGTTTGAGGGTGTCAAGAATGTCAAATGATGATTTGGAAAAAGAGGCTCAGAAAACTGAGCATGACTTTGCAGAAAAGTGAGGGATTTGACTAATGACTTATAATTCCACTTTCAGAAAGTGAGGAATTAAAAATGCGTCAGAATCCATGCCGTTAAGGACTTCTTAACAATGGGACAATTAAAAAGGCAATAAAAAGAGAAAGTGAGGGTTAATCATGGCAAATGTTAAAAACCAGGTAGCCACACAGGGAGAACAGCAGGCGGAGATGGTTGTCAATAATGCCTTTATAGACGGCTTGACGAAGCAGCTTGCCGAAAAGCAAAAGTACGGTCTTTCCTTTCCGGCAGATTATAATGTGGCGAATGCTCTGATGGGAGCGTATCTCGTACTGAAAGAGACCACGGATAAAAATGGAAACCCCCTGATGGAGGTATGCAGTCAGAATAGCATTGCTAATAGCCTAGTGGATATGTCAGTCCTCGGCTTGAGCGTACAGAAAAAGCAGGGATATTTTATCGCTTACGGCGGCAAGTGCCAGTTCCAGAAGTCCTATTTTGGTAACATTACTATTGCCCGGCGATATGGGCTTAAATCCATCAGCGCCGAAGTGATTTATGATGGCGATGCGTTCAGTTATGAGGTTGTGGACGGAAAGAAGCGTCTCGTGGAGCATAAGCAGGATTTCATGAACATCGACAATACCAAGATTAAGGGAGCCTATGCGGTGGCGGTTATGGCCGATGGCGAAAAGATGATGGAAGTCATGAACATTAGCCAGATTCGACAGTCGTGGCAGCAGGGCTATGGGTACAAGGAAAAAGGTGGCACCCACGAGAAATTTACTGACCAGATGGCGAAGAAAACGGTTATCAACCGGCTCTGCAAGATGATTACCAATACATACGGAGATGGGGCCATGATTGACACTTATGAGCGTCTGGAAGATGCTGAGGACTTAGATGCGGTTGCAGAGGATGTGGCATATGAGATCGAACAGAATGCCAACAAGGAAGAGTTTGTAGTGGATGAGGCTCCGCAGATCGCACAGGAGCCAGAACAGGTCACGATGGCTGATCTGACTGCCGGAAAGAAGCAGAAGGAACCTGCTCCGGTCGGTAAGCCGGATTGGGCATAAGCTGAAATCAACTGGCGGCTGAAAGTTTGGCGTAAAGGGGAAAGAAAGTAAGCATCTCCAGCGGGCAATGCAGACATGAGTTGAGGTATCATTCTTAGCGCGAAAATCAAACGGTAGGTACGGCTTAAATGACACCATGATGTCGGGAGAATGCCGTGAGGAAAAAGCGAGAAATCGCACTCACTCCCATAAAAATGCGGTTTGATAACCAAACGTTTCCGTTTGCGCTGGACAAAAAATAATTCTTCCATAGGTGGAGAACTTCTTTCGAGTATCCGGAGTAGCCAATAAGTGAACGTGCTTGGAGAAATCCGATATGGTTCTGCCAGAATAAAAAGGAGGGAAATTTATGGAAACTGCATATACGATTATGTTCGGCTTATCTCTTGTTGCATGGATATATACGATATATCGAAGTTGCAAGCAAGGATTTAGTTTGACCAATATGTTTATTGCCCTAGAATTTATCCTGATTTCCAGTTTGGGGATGAAAATTTACGGGTAATCCTGGAAAATATTATCAAAGGGGGAGTGATTAGTGTGAAAGATGCCAGACTAGACCCGTCAAACCCGGCTTACTATAAGTCCACGATTTCCGGCCTTTTGAAAGCGGCTAAAAAGAATGGGCTGCAAGTCACGCTTGTGGACGGTCCGAGTGGTGCAAAGATAAACTTTGAGAACGAGAAGGGCTGCTCTAGCGTGAACGTTCTGAGACAGAATAGTTCTGAGGAGGGGAAAACCCATGCGGATCATTAGTCAGACCGGAGAATATAATTTCCCTTACAATCAGTCTATGGTCATACAGACCGGGAATATTATTCTTGTCAAATGCAGGGACGAGGAAAAGACTTTTGCACAGTATTCGTCGCAGGAAAAGGCCGATATCGTCATGGACGAGCTGAACGATGCGTACTACCGCTTCATGAGGTGCTTGTATTATCATGACATGACGATAGTAGGTGAGACTACATTTCAGTTCCCGGAAGATGACGAAATTGAGGTGGTGCGGCTTGCTGAATAATACCTGGAATTGGTGGTGATGAAATGCCTGGATACATAAAAGTCAGTCGCAAAATACTTGATTGGGAATGGTGGCCGGATATAAACACTTTTCGATTATTCATGTATATGCTTTTAACTGCATGGTGGAAAGATGGGAATTATAAAGGTAAAGAAATACAAAGAGGTTCGTTCCCATCGTCTATATCGGACTTGGCATATAAAACAGGATTAACAGAAAATGAAATTAGAACGGCTATCAAGCACTTAAAGAACACAGGAGAGATCACAAGCAAAGCATACTCAAAATTTACCGTATTTACAATAAAAAACTATGATTTTTATCAACTGAATAACGAGCAAAATTACACCGAAATCACTGGCAATATTACTTCCACTTCACAACCTGTTAACGAACAGATAACAAGCAAGTCACAAGCAGATAACAAGCAAATCACAGGCACTAATAATACTATTATATATAATAACTGTATTGATAAAAAAGAAAAGAAAGAAATAAAAGAAGGGAAGAAAGTAAAAAGGGAAGAAGATATATTGACAGATTCTAAAGAATCTGTTTGTCAGACTGACGTCCGACGAATCCTGGAAAGGTGGAATGAACTGAAGCAGTATGGTATTAAGCCGATTATTAGACTGGCTCCATCAGCTAAACGATATGGCCACCTTAAAGCTAGAATCCGGGAGTATGGATTGGAAAATGTTATTACAGCTATTGATCGGGTGAAATCCAGTGATTTCCTTCAGGGAAAGAATAACCACGGGTGGATGATTACTTTTGACTGGTTCGTGTTACCAAGTAATTTTCCAAAGGTTCTGGAAGGTAAGTATGATAATTCGGGACAGTCCGACAACGAGTTTTCAAGTGAAATGGAGGCATTCATAAATGGACAAGACTGAGTTTTGTATATCCATGAAAGATATCTGCCATGCGTATGACCGACCGGATTTAGATAAAAAACCTGTTCTGGAGACATGGTACAAGTACTTAGGGAATTTTAGCGCAGAGGCCTTTGCGGCGGTAGTAAGCGAATATATTCTGCACGAGCCAAAAGCGCCAAGTATTTCGGATTTGGTATACAAGTGCAAAGATAAGGACTGGAAACTAAAAAAAGAAGCTGAGCGCCGGATGGAGGAAGAAACTGAAGAAGTCGGGGATGATTGGTGATGTATGAGTTCCGAGAGGATGACGCATATGAATTTGCCAGGTTTGTAGGCATTCCAGTAAAGCCACACAATGATGAGTTGTTTTTCAAGACTTGCCCATACTGTAAACCGAAGCCGCAGCGAGGGAACTTGAATACATTCTCCATCAACCTGAAAACGGGACAGTTTAAATGCTTCCGGGCCTCATGTGGGGTGAGTGGTAACTTTATCACACTGGCGAAGGATTTCGATTTCTCGCTTGGAAACATGGCAGATGAGTATTACCGGCCCAAGAAAAGCTATCGGAAATTTCGGAAAAAGATTGAAACCATAAAGCCAAAGTCAGAAGCCGTGAAATATCTGGAGAGCCGGGGGATCCCGCAGGAAATCACTGAGCGATATGCCATCACAGTGCAGGCTGACAGACCCAATATTCTGGTATTTCCGTTCTTCGACGAAAACGGCGTGATGCAGTTCATCAAGTACAGGAAAACGGATTTCGACCGGGAGAAGGACAAGAATAAAGAATGGTGCGAACCTGATTGCCGGCCGATCCTGTTTGGAATGTACCAGTGTAATGATAAATTTGACAGGCTGATTATCACGGAGGGTCAGCTGGATAGTCTGAGTGTGGCAGCTGCAGGGGTCGAAAATGCCGTATCGGTTCCGAATGGAGCGAAAGGGTTTACTTGGCTGCCGTACTGTTGGAACTGGATGAACCGTTTTCACGAGATCATTGTTTTTGGCGATCATGAGAAAGGCCACATAACTCTCCTGGCTGAGTTATCTTCAAGGCTCAAGACGGTGGTCAAACACGTCCGGGAAGATGATTACCTGGGATGCAAGGATGCCAATGAGATCCTCCAGAAGCACGGTGTCGAAGCTGTTAGAAATGCCGTAAACAATGCGGTGCTGGTTCCGATCAAACGAGTGATCGAACTGTCAGATGTGGAAGATGTGGATATTTACGAGATCCCGAAACTGCGGACTGGAATCAATCAGTTGGACAGGCTCTTATACGGTGGTCTTCCGTCTGGAGGGGTGATTCTGATATCCGGGAAAGCGGGACACGGAAAATCCACTCTGGCAAGCCAAATACTAGCGAATGCAATACACCAAGGCAAGATATGTTTCGCTTACTCTGGAGAGCTGCCGAATTACCAGTTTAAGGCATGGTTGAATTTCCAGATTGCCGGTCGAAATAGAATTGTCGAATACCAGAACAAGTGGGGAGACCGTGGATATAGCATTTCCAAGATGAACCGGCAGATGATAGATGACTGGTACCGCGATAAGTGTTATCTCTATGACAATAGTGACATTTCCGGGGACGAGAAAGATGATCTACTGAAATTGACCGAGAATGTTATCATGCAGTATGGAGCGAATGTGATCCTGTTGGATAACCTGATGACAGCGCTGGATTTGGTCGATGCGAGTGCATACGATAAGTATGACAAGCAGAGTTTGTTTGTTAAACAGCTTGCGAGATTGGCACTGAAGCATAATGTGTGGATCCTTTTAGTGGCGCATAAGCGGAAAAATAACTTCTCACAAAACGAGAATGATGAGATAAGCGGTAGCGGAGATATCTCCAATCTGGCAACTATCACGATAGCATATGAGCGTGGTAAGGATATTGAGCCGGACCAGAGACTACTGAAAGTATCGAAAAACAGACTGTTCGGGAAGGTTGAGATGGGAGGATTTGTTCTGAACTATGACGAGAAGTCCAAGAGGATCTACGGCCAAGGAGATAATCTGAATTTTGATTTCGGCTGGGACAAGAAGAGCGGGAAGCAGATGGAAATCGAAGATTTCCAAACAGATAACGGCGAAACACCTTTTGATACATAAGGCGGTGATAAAGTGGCAGAGGTAAAGTTTCCAAAAGGCTCCGAAGAATGGCAAATGTTTACAGATTTCTGGAAATTATGTCAGAAATACTGGATTGTAGAAAATTCTGATGATTATTGGGATTCGCTGGTGGATAATGCGGGCGATTTCATGAATAAGTATGATACCTATTTTGCCAAGCAACTGGCAATTGGATTTGTGGAGAGCCAAGATAGGAAGTGGCGCGACGGGCTTGCTCAGAAATACACGTAGAATAAGGCTATTTTTATCGAGAAACGATTTTTATGGTGGCTGTCGATGAAGTTACCATGCGGAGCGAAAAACGGCTAGAAATTGATTTTGAGTAACGTACACAGTTGTTTGGAGGATAGATAAATGAGGAAATACTATTGCGATTTGTGTGGGAAAGAATTGGGCGCTTGCTTTCCGGAATTTCCAAAAACATTTTCAAATGAGTTGAGAATATCCACATGGAAAGAGATACCGGAACAACGTGAACAAATAAGGTGCGCATATGATTTGTGCGACGATTGCGCAAAAAGGATACATAGGGAATTGGTCAGTATTGAAAACAATCATACATGGCGGCGCAAAGACCATAAGAGACCGTTTAGCTGGAATCGGGGTGAACAGAAATGAAACTGAGCGATAAAGGTGGATTAACAATCGACAGATTGGCGCACACGCTTATGGAGTTTAATCCATCCATAAA
>CANRGP010000002.1 GCA_947630085.1 uncultured Lachnospiraceae bacterium | reverse complement strand
CTTTACAGGAGTACTGTACCCACAGTTCCTTCTTTATACAAAATCTGTCATGCGTTCGGGATTTCCATTTCGCAGTTCTTTGATACAAGTTCCAACGGAACGCATCTGTCGGAACGCGAGGAATACCTGCTTTTCATTTATCGGCAGTTGGATGATACAGACAAGAGTCTGGCCGCCGCTTACCTTCAGGCGCTTTACGACCATCATACACAAAGCTGAACACCATTTTAATCTCCATTCCGCCTCCTTTCAGTTGGCGGCACAAATAAGTGGCACTATTAGTCCATACACTAAGAATTGTTTTAACTCTCGTTAAATAAATGTGTGGCGGTTCAGTCAATGGCTTCTCTCTACCGGCAATAATGAGCCGCCGATAAAAAAATCTGTCCGGATCACACGTGCCGGTGTCTGCTTCAAACCTGCATTGGTGCAAGTTGCTCATGCAGCCGTGAAATCCAACAGATTTTCTTACTACAAGTCAAATATGAGCGCATCATGGAACGCCGCGATAAGAAACGCGCCATCATTGCGATCGCCCGAATGATCCTCGCTTGCCTCTTAGCTTACTGTTGCAAAACCAACCAGTCTCAAAAAAGGCTATTTTTCAATAGCTTGTTTCAGTATATCACTTTATGACTGTCCTTTACTTTCTTTCACACTATCCTCCGTACAATATGTAGACGGCTCCACGCTAGCAGGGCGCGGCGCCGCCCAGGTTGCCCTGATCTATCTGAAGCACCAGCTGGATGCGGTCACGGTACTGCCGATATTCATGGCCCTTACACTCTATTATATCCCGCAGACCGCTTTTTGTGCATCCAGCTTTATCCAAATTTTTCAT
Source organism: uncultured Lachnospiraceae bacterium (assembly GCA_947630085.1). Taxonomy (GTDB): domain Bacteria; phylum Bacillota; class Clostridia; order Lachnospirales; family Lachnospiraceae; genus UBA3402. The sequence goes on along the minus strand of CANRGP010000002.1, from coordinate 57,505 downwards.
TCCGCGGGCCCGCGAAGGCCGGGCGGAAGGACGGCCGCTAGGAGGCCGGGGCGCCGCTTCCCGTCACTTCCTTTACCAGGATCAGCCGGTCGCCGGGCTGAACGTTCTCGTCGGCCAGTCCGTTCGTCTCCATCACATTCTCCCGTGTCGTGTGGAACCGCTTCGCCACAGCCCACAGCCGGTCGCCGGGCTGAACAATATATCCCACGATACCGGGCATCTGCGCGAGCTTCTCCATATCCGCCGGAGCCTCCGTAATGCTCTCGATCACCGGCTCCTTAATTGGCTGCAGGACAAGGATATCCAGGCTCAGCGCCGCCTTGACCTCTATCGAATCCCCGCCCGTCATGGCGACGGACAGCTGCTCCAGCCCCGGATTCATCTGATATACGCTGTCCGCGCGGATCCCGGGCGTTTCCGCCGTATACTCAAACGGAACCGGTTCCGCGGCCGCCTTCAGAGGTTCCGCGTCGTCGGAGGTCATATACAGCAGCGAAACATCCAGAACGCCGCCGATCGTGATCGCGTCTTCCGTTATCTGGATTTCATCGACGCGCACGGCGCCGTCGTAATGGCAGATCTGCAGGACGGTATCCTCGCTTTCCAGCTCCAGCTTTTCCGAGATCCTGCATTTCCCGGTCGTTTTGGAAAGGATCCGGTCAAAGGCCGCTTCCCCCATGTGGGGCGTAACCTCCCGGTCCGTTGCGTACAGATCGCTGACAAGCTCCACGTTCTTTTCTTCGTAAAGCTTCATATCCAGCTCCAGCACCGCATCCAGCTCCAGCTCCCGCATCTCTCCGTCGTAATCCGGTTTCGCCTCGATCTCCTTATGTACCAGCCGGACGGAAATGGACGGGATCATCCCCTCGGCCGACTCCGGAAGGTCCACCTCTCCGGAAAACGGGACGCTCTCCTCCATCCACTGGAGCGGCGTATTCTCTCCTTCTCCCCGGTAGATCAGAAATATCATCAGCTCGCCCTCCGCGTGGACCTTTCCGTCCAGGGGTTTGGTCGTGACGCCCCGCAGCTTCATCTCGCTCCATATGAGCTGCTCGATGCTGGGCTTGCTGGCGGTCAGGGAGATGTCCTCTTTTATCCGATAGGTGTCCTTGCGGCGCACGGCGATCGCCGCCACCTCCGCATCCCGCTTCAGCACCTGCGGGGCCGCTCCGCTTCCGTCGGAAACCACGTCCACGGCGGCCTCCGCGTCGCATAGGGCTTCCGTGCGCACCTTCAGCGTCACGATGGCTTTCACACTCAGCTTCCTTGAATTGATCATCCCGGCGCTCAGATCCTCCAGCTCCCAGGTGACTCCGATCTGGTCCTTCTCCTCCAGCTCCGGCACATTGACCGGCTCCTCAAAGGGAATGGAGCCGGCAAGCGTCTGCAGCCCGCCCTCCTCCTTCCGGTAGAGTACCCAGAAGGCAAGCTTCCCCTTTATCATGACCTTATCGCCCTGGTTTCTCGCCGACTCCACCTGTATGTCTCCCACGGACGTGATCACCTGTTCCATGTCATCCATGGTATCCGGCACAATAAAATCGTCGTCCAGTGTGATCTGCACGGAAGCGTCGTGCTTCCACCGGTTCATATGAATATTTTTTTTGATCAGTTCCAGCATAGTCCACGTCACTCTCTTTCTGCCTGCTTTCTACCAATGTATGTGTGCCGCTTCCCTCTTATGACTTGTGAGTTCCCGGAAACGCCCTCCCAGACGGCCGGACACAGTCGGGGCGGGCAGCTCCGGGAGGCATCCTCCCGTCCTGCCCGCCCCGGATCGGCGGTTCTTTTCTGATTCACTTTTCCTTCTGTCCCCTGCGCTCCTCCTGCTCTTTCAGCTGGGCCTTCAGGGATCTCACCTGGGCCTCCAGGTTCTTCAGCCGGGCTTCCATCCGGCAGTAATTCTCCGCCGTAACCACCGCATTTTCCTCGCGCGGCAGCGGTACGCCGTTCTTCTTGATGGGCCGGGCCGGGACCCCCACCGCGGTCACATTGTCTTCCAGGGGCTTCAAAAGCACCGCGTTGGCGGCAATGGTGCAGTTATCGCCGACCTCAAAGGAACCCAGGATCTTGGCCCCCGCCCCTACGGTCACATTGTTGCCGAGAGTGGGGTGGCGCTTCCCTTTCTTGGTTCCGACCCCTCCCAGGGTCACTCCCTGATAAATGGTGCAGTTGTCGCCGACTACGGCCGTCTCCCCGATCACGACGCCGCCGCCGTGGTCGATCAGGATCCCATGGCCCATTTGGGCGCCGGGGTGAATCTCGATCTGTGTAAAAAATCTGGAGATCTGCGAGATCAGTCTCGCGATAAAAAACATCCTGTGTTTATAAAACCAGTGGGCAAACCGATGCCAGATCATCGCGTGTATGCCCTGGTACAAAAGCAGCACCTCAAGAGCGCTGCGCGCTGCGGGATCTCTCTCCTGCACGGCCTTTATGTCGAGCCAGATATCTTTTATGATCATGTGCCGTTCCTCTGTCCGTTTCTCTGTCCCGCTCCGGCAGACCATATTCCCGTATATGCCCCGCCGTATCAGGTGCTCACAGTATAGCATATTCCGGAAGGAATTGGCAAGTACCTATTTTCAGCGGAATACCACCGGATCCTCCAGGTATTCCGTCCGGACGATCACAAACGGATAGGATACCTCCTGAGCCGCCGGCTCTCCTTTTTCCGGCCCGATCAGCTCCGTATCGATCACGATCGCGTTGTCCGTCAGATACAGCTCCTTTACGGCAATGCTGTATCCTCCCGTAGGCTGCGGCCCGTATCCCACCACTATGTACAGGTTCTGGTCGTCATTATACGTAAGTTTGAACTCCTGCTGCTTCTTCTCGGAAATGATCTGCCGCAGCTCATCCGGCACATCCGCCTCGGCCGCCACGGTAAATTCCAGATCCCTGACCTTTTCATCCTTCGGTTTGCTGAATGTGCATCCGGCAAGCAGCAGCTCGACCGTCAGCACCAGCGCCGCCGGCAGAGTCAGAAGCCAGAGCCTCCTTTTCCCTCCGCCGTATCCGCCGCGTCCGTACCGTCCGAAAACCGTTCTCGTTTCTTCCATTCTAAGATAGCAACTCCTGCAAGCGTATTTATTCCATCTTATGATGAAAGGCCCGGCTACTTTCCGGTCTCAGCAAATCATTCCCTGACTTTTTAAGATCCGCTCCACATCCGCCTTTTCCGGCATAGAGCGCAGCGCTCCCTTCTTTGTAGTGACCAGGTAGGCGGCGGCATTTGCGAAGCGCAGCATTTTCTCCAGATCGGCCTCCTCCAGCCCGTCCGTGCCGTTCTCCAGCACAAAATCCAGGACGCAGGCGCAGAACGTGTCCCCCGCACCGGTCGTCTCTATCGTTCCTCCCAGACGGAACCCCGGTACACAGACGCGTCTGTCCCCGCAGTAAGAGCGGCTTCCGTCCGGGCCCGCGGTAACATTGATGAGCCGGATACCGGGGTATCTTTCCCGGAGGATGTCCGCGCCCCGATCAAGATCCTTTTCCCCGGTCATAAATTCCAGCTCATTATCCGCTATTTTCAGGATATCGCACTGAGAAAGCCCCCAGGCGATCTGTTCGCGGGCTTCATCCGGGCTTTGCCACAGCGGCGGACGCAGATTCGGGTCAAACGATACCGTCACTCCCGCGTCCTTCGCGGCGGCCACGGCCTTTTTCGTCGCCTCCCTGACGCCCGCATGGGTCATGGAGAGCGTTCCGAAGTGAAAGATCCTGCTGTTCTTCACGGCGCTCTCCGAGACCTCATCGGCGGTGAGGAGCATATCCGCGCCGGGATCCCGGTAAAACGAAAAATCACGGTCGCCGTTGGAAAATGTCCGCACAAATGCCAGGGTCGTGTGGGCAGACGGATCCATCACCAGGCAGCTCAGATCGATCCCCGCCTCTGCCGCCGTGTCCCGGAGCCACCGGCCGAACATATCGTCTCCCACCTTTCCCATAAATACCGTTCTTCTGCCCAGCTTTCCGAGCATCGCCAGGACATTGCAGGGCGCGCCTCCGGGATTTGCCTCGTAGACAGGATTCCCCTGGGGGCTGAGAGCGCCGGAGGTAAAGTCTACAAGCAGCTCGCCCATTGCGATGACATCAAACATTTTCTTTTCCTCCTTCTACACCTCGAGGTCATACTTTTCCACATCGATCAGCACGGTCCCCATCGCGTCGAAGCTGATGGCGTCCGCCTCCTGCCGGGTGTAAATGGCCGCGGAGGCCGCCTGTTCACCGTCGTTGACAAATACCTCTATGCTGAATCGATCCATTATCACACGAAGCTTGATCTCTCCGTTTCTTGGCCGGACCAGCAGGCTTCGGGTGTGAACCACATCTGAATTGCTTCCGCTGTGGGTCCGGTCGATCTTCAGGATGCTGGTATCCGGTTTATAACGGATCGTGGTGACGAATTCCCCGTCCCTGGCGACATTCAGGCGGAAGCAGGAATAGTCTCCCCGTCCCGCCGGGCGCACCGTTACCGTCATGTCGATCATGCGCCCCTGGATGCCGTGAAGGTTTGTTTCCGAATTGACCAGCACGTCCTGATAAATGACTTTGTTCCGGCGGCAGCTCTCCAGCTCGCGGACCGGCGCCTGGATCAGCCTGCCGTCCCGGATGCTGAGCTCTCTGGGCAGCGACATCTGCCCGAACCAGCGGCAGTCCCTCGGCTTGCTGCTGACCGTGTTCCAGTTCTGCATCCATCCGATCATGATCCGGCGCCCGTCCGGCGCAAGCAGCGTCTGCGGCGCATAAAAATCAATGCCGTAATCTATCGCCTGAACTCCCTCACGCTCAAACGTATTGCTCTCCCTGTCGTATCTGCCGATCAGGCACATCGTACAGTTGCCCGCATGAAACTCCAGGCCGATCGGGCTCATATCCTGCGGGCTGACAAAGAGGATCTGTTTCCCGTCAAGCGGGAAAAAATCCGGGCATTCCCACATCAGTCCGTACTGGTTGCGGGAGGCGTCCACAGGGCCCCGCAGCGACCAGTGCTCTCCGTCGGCGCTCTCGTAAAGCAGCACCGCGCCGCTCCCGTCCCGCGTCCGGTTGCCGACTACCAGGCGGTATACGCCGTCCGTATCCCGCCATACCTTCGGGTCCCGAAAATCCACGCCGCTTCCGCCTTCCGGCAGGTCTTTGGCCGTCAGCACGGGGTTCGCGGCATATTTCACATAGTTCGTACCGTCCCCGAAGGCAATGCACTGGGTCTGTGTCTCTTCCGTGCGTCCCTCCGGCGACAGACAGCGCCGGACGCCGGTATACACAAGCATCTGCCGTCCGTCCGGAAGCTCCGTCGCGCTGCCGGAAAAGCACCCGTCCTTATCATACTCCTGATCCGGAGCCATCGCAGCCGGAAGCCGCTCCCAGTGCAGAAGGTCTTTTGTCCTGACGTGCCCCCAGTACATCGGGCCCCATTCGGTAGAATAGGGGTTGTACTGATAAAAAAGGTGATACTCTCCTTTGTAGAAGGAGAAGCCGTTCGGGTCGTTCATCCATCCGATCGTAGGGGTGAGATGAAAAGCGGGGCGCTGCTCCTCCGAGATGAACGGCCCGTAGCGGGCCTCAAAATCACGCGCTTTAAGAAGTAAGTCTTTGGACATCTTGGTTTTCCTCCGTCATATGGATCATTTTACTGCTGCGGTCTTGTATACTGGCGAAGAGAGGAGAACAGGACCGCGTTGTTTTCCGCAAACAGGCGGATCGGCTTTCCGCTGGCGCCGTAAAGCCTGACGGTGAGGGCGGCCATTCCGTCGATGTAAAAGATCCCGACGGAGCCCTCCTGAATATACGTAAACGCGTAATCCTTCCCCGGAACAAGCGATACCTCCGTCTCCGTGATTGGCGTGCTCCCCTCGTTAAAGAGCAGCCGGATCTTATTCTCGGAGGGAGTGACCGCGATCAGCTTGTTCTTGTCTTCCCTCCCGTTGTAGTCGAAGCTGAGCCCGAACGATCCCTCGCCAGTATAGCGGAACTCCCCGGTGATCATGAAGCTCTCATAGCAGGTAAACGCGTCCGTATAGCTGTAAAGCGACCCCGATTCCACGAAAATATGCGGTTCGTCCACGGCAAGCCTGCGGAGGACGGAAAAGCTGTCGGCAATATTGTCCGCAGGCGCAAGCGCGAGCGTTTTGTCCTCTCTCTGAACGATCTTCTGGACAGCCAGGTTCCCCGCCCACGCGGATACGTCCTGAGTCGATGAAGGCGATTCCGAGCGTCTGGCCCATCCCGCCATATAAACGTTTTCACCGTCCTCTATATGCTTCGCCGCGTAGAACAGTTTCCCGTCCAGACGCACCGGATCGCCGTAGGGTCCGTACGGCGTATCGGAAAATGCGTACCAGAGCGTGTCGTCCTGCGCCGAATAGGTGAGATACCACGTATCGCCGATGCGGAAGGTATCGCTGCATTCCAGGTTCCAGAAGTCCCCTGTCGGGTCGGTGAATATGATGCCGTCATATGTGACGGTCTGCAGATCCGGGCTCAGCGTGTATTTCAGGATCCGGGCAGCGCCGTCCTGCGAAGCCGTCACCGTCAGGACGATATTCCCCGAATCCGGGTCGTAATATGCCTGGGGATCCCGGAAGTCATTCTTCTGTCCCAGCTCGGACGGAGGCGTGATCTCCCAGCCCTCAAGCTTTTCAAACGATGTCGGGCTGCTCCCCTTCGCCGCCATGATCTTCTCTTTGTATTCCAGCGCGGCGGAATCCGTGTGCCCGGTATAGAAGAAATAATAACTGCCGTCCACCTTCACCACGGAACCGGTACCGATCCAGCCGTCCTGGCCGCCGGAGCGGGACGCCTCGAGGATCGGCCCGTCATATTCCGTATAGGTCATAAAATCCTTCGTCGTCGCCAGATATATGGAATGATTGTAGGAATCTCCGCCCTCCTTCAGATAATAGATGTAATACGTCCCGTCCTCATAATACGGCATCGTATCTCCCACATACGGCTGGCTGTCATTATCCTTTGCGGGCAGGAAAAACGCGCTGTACTCATATGCTTCTTCCTGGCTGCCCGGCGTCCGGAGGGAGGAAAAATCCTTATCGCCTTCCGGTTCGGAGATCGTGTCGCCGGTGTCCCTGTCCCAGCCGGCATAGAGCGTCAGGTCGGATGAAACCTTATCCGAATCCATCTCCCAGGGCTGGGTCAGCCCCGGATCCTGAAACCACCCCAGAAAGGTATAACCGTCCCGCACGGGAGCGTCAGGAGCCGCGGCCCTGTGTCCGGAGCGGACCGTCTGCTCCGGGCTGCTCCAGTCCGTGTCATAATTTGCATCAAAGTTTACCGAATATTCCGCACCCGCGCCGCAGCCGCAGGCCAGAAGCACGACCGCCAGGCACAGCGCCGCATATCGTGTAAATAGCCTTTTTCCCATCATTTTTCCATCCCTCTCATCCGAAAAGCCGCCCGGCCGCGGCGCCGATACGCCTGCGGCCGGGCGGCACGCTTTCCGCATAGCTGTCACGGTTACATAACGCTTTTCTGATAGATCTTAATGTCGGTGATCTCGACAGTCACATCGCCCAACCCGGCGGTTTCCGGCGAGCCGAACTGGAACAGCATTTCAAAGTCCATATCCATGATCAGCGTATCTGTCGTCTCAAACGTAAAGGTCTGCTCTTCCGTAGTGAAATCAATGCTTTCGGAGATCCTGGGATCCCATCCGCCGAGCACATTCAGAAAGAATCCGCAGGATACGGGCTTCGTCGCCTTTGCCGTGATCTCCACGGTGAAGTAGCTGTCGGCAGGAAGTGTAAGCGGGTTCCCGGTATAGCCGAAGATCAGCTTATTGTGCCAGTCCACGGTTCCTCCCTGGTCTATGCGGTAGCACAGCTTTCCGTCCTCCGTCCAGATGGTTCCGACACCGCTCTCATTGTCCTCATCGGTTCCGTTGTAGGTCGTCCACAGATACTCCGGATCCGCGTCCGCCGCGATGCTCACTCCGAAGGAATCGATCGTCTTGGCCGTGTCCAGATCGCCCTCCACCTTGCCGAACTCCAGGTTGCTGACCGTGAGCGTGTTGGACGTGACGCCCTCGGACGGGGCTCCGATCTGCATCCGGATCACCGGGTCCGACACCGCGTTTTCCGCTGTGAATACATTGCTCACCACCACTTCTTCTCCTGCATCCGCCGAGAGTCCGTTAAAGTTCGCCCTGGCCGCGTCCGCCTGCTCGGCGCTTTCCACCAGGCATTCTCCGGACTGTGCGTTCTCCGATTTGAGCGTGAAGCTGTAATAATACTTTTCTCCCGCTTCCACGGTCACGCCGGGCAGCTCCAGATCCGCCTTGATGCTCCATACTCCTCCCTCCGTGGGGTAGGAGTTGATCTGAAACGCGGCGCTTCCGTCGGCCACGGTCACGGAGGCATCGGCTCCGTCCCCGGCCGTCACAGCGGCTTCGTCCGCGGAAGCAAAGCTTCCGGTATAGACGGGCGTTTTCGTTTCGTTTCCGGTGATCTCGTAAATCTCGATCTTGTCAATGGTGACGGTGAAATCCTCCGGCGTAGTGGCGGACGCATTGTTCGGGTCCGGCGTGATCCTGCCCAGATTGAGGAGCAGCTCCGCGCTCCCGTCGCCGGCGGAGGTAAAGTCCATCGTGAGCGGGGAGATCTCTGTCCCGATCGGAAGATTGTACGCTCCGCCGAAGGTCTCCCAATCCTCCGCGTTTTCATTGCGGGCCAGAAGGTGGGCATATGTATCCTTGGTGGATTTGGCCCATACCTTCACCCTGTAGTCCGCGGCTTTGAGCGGCACGCCGGATTTCACCAGCTGGATGTCCCCGTCGCCGCTTCCGGCGTCCTTGATATCAAAGACAAACGCGCCTTCCTTCTGCTCTCCCGCGGCATCCACGCCGTCCGCGATATGGGCGCTCCAGCCGTGGCTGTCCAGGCTCTGCGGCGCCGTGAATTCAAAGTCCTTGTAGAGGACCGCTTCCGCCGTCTGGCGGGTGACCGTCAGAGTCGCATACGCCTTTGCCTCCAGTCCGCCCCCGTCGGTGACCGTATATGTCAGCTCATAATCCCCCGGGTTCTCCGGTGTCGTCTTTCCGTTCTGAAACGTAAGCTCCGGCATAGAAGTGATGACGATCTTGGAGGTGATGTCACCGTCCTCACTGTCGTTTGCAGTCACTCCGGCCATTGCGTCAAACTCGCCTCCGGCCTGCACGCTCTGATCCCCGACGCCGGATATCTCCGGCGCCGTGTTGCTGCCTCCGCCTCCTGTCTGGCCGCCGCAGGCGACAGCCAGGAGCGTCATTGACGCACTTAACAGTACGGCCGTTATCTTTTTCAGATGTTTCATTTTATCAGTTTCCCTCCTCGCTGGCGATATACCGGTCATACGCGTCCTGGTACACCTTCTGGATCGCGGTAAGATTGGTGCGTCCGTTCAGGTCGTTCGTGAATGTCGTCCAGTCGGCATCGGACACGCCGCCGTTCATAAGCCACTTGATCAGATTGGTCCGGATGTAGTCGTTCAGGTTCGACTCGTAGCTGCTCAGCGTGTTCAGCTCCTCCAGGGTGAACTGCAGATTCGGAGTCGGCTTTACATTTTCCGGAACATAGGGCTTTGCGTAAGCGTTGAGGCGCTCCAGGCGAAGCTGTGCCTTGGGCTCCATATGTACCACATTGTTCCAGGCATAATCGGAAAGGTAGATAATGCCCAGAGGCGCATTCTGCAGTCTCAGCTCGTCGGCGGTCTTGTCGCCAGTCAGCTCCTTCTGCACCAGCATTCCGTTTTCGTCCAGCTCCTCTTCATAGACGATGCCGATCGGGCCGTAGTTGATCTGCGCGGAGATCATCGGATCGTAGTAGCGGTCGAAGTACGTCAGCAGGACTTCCACATTGGGAACGCCGTTGAAGATGATAACCTCTCCGGTGCTGACCTCGGGGTTGTTGGATACGCATATCGTCTGGTCGCCGTTGGGCCCAATGATCGGAGCGCACACGATGTAGTCCTCGGGATTGGACACGACCGTCTCGCTCTCCCACCAGTAGAACGCGCCGTAGGTTTCCAGTCCCTTGCCGTTGGCCAGGAAATTGTCCTGGGACTGCTCAAAGGAGACTTTATCGATCAGGCCCTTGGATACCCAGTCGGCGATAAAGTTCGTCGCTTCGCGGAACCGGTCATCCTGCACCGTATAGGTGATCTTATCGTCAACAACGACCCTGTGCTCCAGGTTGTCGTTTAAGCCGAACATACCGTAGAGGTCGCACTGGTTTCCCTGCCAGTTGTTGTAAACAAAGTTCATGGGGCGCTCATCGTCAGCCGCGCCGTTGCCGTTCATGTCATTGTCGCGGAAGTAGGTAAGCATACTCTCCATCTGTGCGGCGGTGAGAGTCAGGCCATCTTTCAGATCCTCCGAGGAAATGCCGCTTACCGCACCCGCATCGATGGCCGCCTGGGCCCAGTTCTTATTTAAAAACAGAAGATTCGGGTTCTGCAAAAGCCCCATCTCCTCCACTCGCGGAAGAGAATAGATCTTGCCGTCCTCACTGGTCAGCTGGCTCTTGATATCCGGCCTCTCCTCGAGGATCTTGGACAGGTTCGGCATATACTCGAGATAATCGCTGATCGGCAGGAGCACATTTCTCTGTGCGTATTTAATGATCTCTCCGGCGCTCATGCCCGCGTGATAGATCGCGTCCGGACGGTCGCTGGTGTTTCCGAAGATCAGGTTCTTCTGCTGGCCGTAAACGGACTCGGACACATTCTCCCAGGTCACGTATACATTCGTGCTTTCATACAGATCCTGCATGATCTTCATATCGTTGTAGTCCAGAGCGGACGCGTTCTTCGATGAGTAGATATTGAACGAGATCTCCTGCGCGCCCTTCTCATTCAGGATGGGCGCCGACGTGTCGGTCCACTGGTATCCGTATTCCGAGACCAGCGTATCGATGTCGGAGCTCTCCTGCACCGTGCCGGCGCCGCCTCCGCCTCCGCAGGCGCTCAGCGACAGGGCCAGTACAAGTATTGCCGAAACCGGAACTAATTTTTTCATAAGGTTTTGCCTCCTTTATAATAACGGGGTGAGATACTGTCTGTACATCGGGTCATAAATTATTGCGTTATTCCTTTAACGATCCCATCATGACGCCCTGGTTGAAATATTTCTGCACGAAAGGATACAGCATGATCACGGGCGCGCTGGATACGATAACCGAAACATACTTGATCTGGTTGGCCAGACGGTACTGCTCCAGGATCGTCTCTCCGCTGCCGCCCATGGTGCTTTCCGAGGCGATGAGGATCTCCTTCAGCACCAGCTGGAGGGGATACAGCTTTTCATCCTGCAGGAAGATCATGGCGTTAAAGTAACTGTTCCACTGTCCTACCGCGTAATACAGTGCCATAACCGCCAGAATGGCCTTGGAAAGCGGGAGCACCACCGAGAAAAAGATCCGGAATTTTCCCGCCCCGTCGATCCTTGCGGCTTCCACAAGTCCTTCCGGGATATTTGCCTCAAAGAACGTCCTGACCATGAAGAGGTTCCATACCGACAGGATCGCCGGCAGGATCACCGCCCAGATCGTGTTGATCAGCCTCAGCTGGCTCATAACATTATAAAACGGGATCAGTCCGCCGCCAAAGAACATGGGAATAATGAAATAGATCATCAGCAGCTTTTTGCCCGGCAGGTTCTTCCTGCTCAGCGCCCATCCCGCGGGGATCGTGACCACCAGAGCCAGCACCGCGGTGATGACCGTATAAATGATCGTGTTCAGATACCCTCTCCAGACGTCCGTGCGCTCCAGGATCTTCTTGAAGCCGGAGAACGTCACCTTCACCGGGTACAGGATCACCTCGCCTCCCAGCACGGCATCCGGATCCGAAATGGAAGCGATAATGATAAAATACAGCGGGTAGATAACGATCAGCGCCATTAGTCCGAGCAGAAGAACATTGACGGCGTAAAACACCTTGTCGCCTGTCGTTTCCTTGATCGCATGGTTGGATACTTTCATTTTCTTTGCCATTGTGCTGTCCCTCCCTTACCACAAAGAGTTCTCGGAGAACTTCTTTGACGTTGTGTTCGCTATGATCAGAAGGATCACATTGATAACAGAGTTGAACAGGCCGATAGCGGTGGCATATGCCTGATCGGGAACGCCGGTAAGACCCTGCTTATAAACATAGGTAGCGATCAGTTCGCTGACGCCCAGGTTGCCGTCCGTCTGCATCAGCAGGGCTTTCTCATACCCGACTCCCATCAGCCCGCCGATGGACATGATCAGCATCACGCTCACCATGGGCATAATGGCCGGAAGATCCACATGGATGATCCGCTGGAAACGCGTAGCCCCGTCCACGATAGCCGCTTCATGCAGTCCGGGGTCCACGCCCGACAAAGCCGCTATGTAAATGATGGCGCTCCATCCGAAATCCTGCCAGTTGCTGGAAAGAATGTACATCGGTCGGAACGCCGAGCTCTCCAGGAAATACGAGAACCTCTCTCCGCCCATTCCCGCGATGATGTTGTTCACCAGGCCGTAGCGCCCGAAGAACAGCGTCAGCATACCTACCATGACCACCAGCGAGATGAAGTGAGGCGCCGTGTAAATCGTCTGAAGATATTTTGCCGCCTTTCTTCCCTTCAGGGCGTTCAGCATGAGCGCGATCAGGATCGGAAGCGGGAATCCGATGATGAACCCGAAGACGCACAGCAGGAACGTGTTTTTCATAAGCGGCCAGAACTGCACATCCTGGAAGAAGCGAATGAAGTTCTGGAATCCGATCCATCTGGTATATTTAGAAAAGATCGGATCTCCGGGCATGAAATCCTGAAACGCGATGAGGACTCCGTAAATGGGCAGATAATTGAACAGGAACACTACCAGCAGCGCCGGAAGAAGCATCACAAAATACGGGTAGTTTTCCCTCAGCTTCTTCATCCTCTGCGTCCACTTACTTTTGTCCGGGCTCTGGGTACTCCCCCGCTTTCCGAGCAGGGGCAAAGATGCCGAAGCGGAGCTTCCTTTGTCTTTCGCCATAGTCCTTCCTCCTTTTCATTTTTTTCACGAACGGTTTTCATAAGAGCCTTTTGCTCTTTGTTTTCCAAAATGTAAACAATTAGTTTACATTTTGCTTTCCGCTGTATCTGTATTATACTTTTATTGCACAAAATGTCAATCCCTTTTGGAAATCTTTTATGAAAACTGTCAATATGTATAAAATTTCCCTTTCGTTTTGTGCAACTTTTACATTTACTTTACAATATGTAAAAGTTGCAAACTTTCGCATTTTGTGCTATAATACTTTTTAAATGTAAAAATATGTAAATGGAGGTGTACAATGGCTTTGAAACGAGTGACCATGCAGGATATTGCGGACGCCTGCGGCCTGTCACGAAACACCATTTCAAAAATATTCAATGATCGCGGAAACGTTCCGGAAGCAACCAGAAAGCTTGCCCTGCAAAAAGCGCAGGAGCTCGGATATTACCGGGCCCCTGAAAGCGATACCGTCCAGCGCGCCGCGCATTCCCCCAATATCGCGCTGATCACCAGCCGGATGCCCTCCGATTACCATTTCGGCATACTGTTTCTGCCCGTTTTCGCTGAGCGCCTGAGCCGCGCGGGATATACGCTGATGTTTTACGAGCTTTCCGCCGAAAATCTGCACGAAAAAAAGCTCCCCGCCCATATGTCGCTGGAACAGACAGCCGGCATACTGGGCATCGAGCTCTTTGACCGTGATTATCTGAATATGCTGTGCTCCCTCGGCCTTCCCACCCTCTCCGTTGACGCATACGCCGAAGCCACCTCAGCCCCCATGAACTGCGACTTCATAATCATGGAGAATCTTTCCAGCACAATGGCTCTTACGTCCCAGGTGATCGACGCCGGGGCAGACCGGCTCGGATTTGTGGGTGATATCTCCCATTGCTGCAGCTTCCACGAAAGATGGGTCGGATTCTGCTCGGCGCTGAACAAGGCGGGGATCCCGGTTGAACAGGAGCTCTGCATCCTGGCAGGCGACGCGGAACCCTATAACGACCCGAACTGGCTGATGGACAGGCTCCGCGGTATGCCCTATATTCCGGACGCCTTTATCTGTGCCAACGACTATCTTGCCTTTCGCATAATGGCCGCCGTAAACGGCCTGGGCCTGTCCGTCCCGGCCGACGTCATGGTAACCGGTTTTGACGACTCTCCGCAGTCCTCTGTCACAGATCCGTCCCTGACCACCGTCCAGATCCCCAACGCGGAGTTCGGGAGCATAGCCGCCGACATTCTGCTCAACCGCATCGAGCATCCCGCCCGCCCGTTCAGCAATACCTATGTTAAGACCACTCCCATCTGGCGGAACTCTACCAGGCGCCGCCCCCAGACGACTCCCTCCACGCCGTAACCATCCGGGCGGTCCGCCTGAAAAAAAGCGGCGGCAGGATCATGTCCGCAGATCACGTTCCTGCCGCCGTCCGGCATCCTATTCGTCTTCCTTGCTGCACATCTGAAGGCGATGCTGGTACTTTTCTCTCGTCGCCAGCCCGCCGCGGATATGGCGCTCGGACTTATTTACGTCCAGCACGATACGGGCACGGGCCGCCAGCGAGGGGTTAATGTGCTCAAGGCGCTCCGTCACGTCCTTATGTACCGTGGACTTGCTGATCCCGAATTTTTTCGCCGTCTGACGCACCGTCGCATTATGGTTTATGATGTAATTGGCGATGTCCACCGCACGCTCTTCGATATAATCCTTCAAGGTGTCCCCCGAGAATGTTTTTTACATTCTATGAGGGGAGAGGGGCCGGTTATGACATCCTAATTCATATCGTGTAAATGAATTCCTGCAGCCGGTGCCTTGATATCTCCTTCGGTTCCGTCAATTTCCTTTCAGTGGTTCGCCATCGCCGCGCCGCCCCTTTGGTTTGTCCGCTGATTCTGCACAACCGCCTGCGTATTTCCGGCCGGCCGTCTGGAGGTGCGGGTCGAAGGCTCAGCGATGCCCTTGAGGCCCACCTTTACCTTCTGGCTGGTCTGCAGGAACTGATCGGTCATTTTCTGGATATCCTGGGGCAGGCGGGCGGTATCCAGGGCTGTGCGGGCGTCCTGGGGACGGGTCTGCCGGGCCGCGTCATTTTTCACCAGATCTCTCAGGCTGTCCACCAGCTGCACACGCTCGTTGACCCGCTCGCCTGCCGCGATGCGCCGTCTGTCGGCCTGATCGGAAAAGACATCGGCTACCGTGTCTCCCTCTCTCAGCATCTGCAGGATGACAAGAGACGCCGCGGACTGTGCCCGGCTGATCGTCAGCAGTCCGGAACGCTGCTCCAGATCTGTGAGTCTGCGAGACACCAGAGTCGGGTCGTCATGAGCCTCCTCCCGCCGCTCTTCAGCAATAAATCCATCTGTTAAATTCAGCGCCTCTTCCTCTGGAGAACAAGAAGAAAAGGGTGTTTTTTGTATCCGTTTTCCGATCTTATTGCTGCTTCAGGTAAGAGGCAAGGGCATAACCGTTCCGGCCGTTATAATTCACCAGATAAAATCCGTTTCCGGCCGTCTGGATATAGTTGACGACAGCTCCCAGGGGGATCTGGCAGATCTCCTCCGCGCTTGTGTAGGGACTGGTCCTCAGGGTAATGCTCTCGTTGCAGTTTACCACGGTATAGGTTATCCCCGTATACACCTGCGGCTCGTAAATGTCCAGATACGATGCAAGAGCATATCCCAGCTGTCCGTTGTACCAGACCATATAAAACCCGTTATCGGCCTCGTCTACAAACTCGACCATCCCGTACAGCGGAATCTGCGTCAGCACCCTGGCGCTCGTAGACGGTGACTCCCGCAGAGAGATAGACTCCTTGCAGTCTACCACGTACATATATGTGATATTGTTCTGATAGTCGTCATAATAATCATACGCCCCGGGATACCCGGCGGACTCTTCGGCGCCGTAAGCGGCGGCCGTGGTTTCATATGCGGCTGTCTGCGCTTCGCCGGACTCCTGATAAACCGGAAGCTGCAGGGCGGCGGTCGCAGTCTCGCTCGCAGCGGCCGTAGTCGGAGCCTCGCTCGCAGCAGCGGCCGTAGTCATATTCTCGCTCGCAGCGGTCGTAGCGGTGCCGCTGTCCGATCTCTCGGAAAACAGTCCCCATATCCCGTTCCCGTCTTCCGGCCTGTCGTTCTCCTCATCCCGCTCCCCCGCGTCGGACCGGAGTGTATCTTCCCGCCGCCGGTCTGCCGTCTGTCTCTCCTCACGCTCTGTTTCCCGCGTCTCCTGAACCGGGCTTCTCTCCTGTCCGATATGGGTTACGACAATGTAGATAACCGCGATCAGCAGTGCCGCCGCCAGCACGCCGACCAAAATAACAATGCCTGTTTTTTTCTTCGGCTTCTGCGGACGCCCCGGCATCGGGCTGCCCGGACCGGCCGGTACGCCGGAAGGCGCCTGCCTGAACGGTTCATTGTACATCTGCCGCCCCGCCTCAGGCGTTTCGGCCCCGCACCGGGGGCAGAACCTCTGTCCCTCCTGAAGTTCGCATCCGCACCGGGGGCAGACCTCCGTTACCCTGGTTCCGCACCGGGGACAGAAGCTTCCTCCATCCTGTATCTCAAATCCGCACTTTCTGCATTTCATAATAAATCCTCCTCTCATCCCGGCCTCAGTCGCCGCCCTCTATCTCAGAATACGCAGTCTTTACGCTGATTCCATCCAGCCTGCCGATCTTTCCGGCAAGCGCGGCGATCGTATCCTGCGGCGCATCAACGGCGATGCTTATGATATTAATGTGCCTCTGCCGGTAGGGGATCCCCATGCGGCCGATGATATAATCGCCGTAGTCATGCAGAATGGTATTCAGCTTATCCACCGTCTCGCCGTTTTTGACAATGATGCTCATCACCGCGACTCTTGTTTTCATACGCTCTCCTCCCGTGTGCCGCGAAGCCGGTCATTTTTCCGGCCGGGCAAAAGCCTCAAAGCCCCCCGGCCGCCGTCTGCAGCAGAAAAACCAGCGCGCAGCAGCCCAGTGAAACCACAAAAAGGCTCACCCTGTTGTACGCGAGAATCATCGCCGCCGCAAATCCCACCCAGGCGATCCACATCTGATCCGTGATGCTGAGTATGGCCGGGAAAGTCATGACGGCCAGCGTCACGTACGGGACATAGGTAAGAAACGATCGGAACGTCCGGTTGGTGATCTCCCGCCGCAGAAGCGTCAAAGGGATCACCCGGATCAGATACGTTGTTACCGCCATTACAATAATATATATGTAATTTCTCATGTCTTCCGCGCCTCCTTCGCATCCGCCGTTTCCGCCGCCATATCCGTCTCTCCGGTCTCCTGCTCTTCCCCGGAGACCGGGAACAGGACGGCCGCCGCAAAGGAGATCACCAAGGTCAATATGATGATCTTCATACCGGACGAAATGAATCCGAAGCACGGAAGCAGCTGAAATGCCGCGCTCAGCGCCATCGAAGCGAAAATGATCGGAAGCAGGATCTTATTGTCGCGGGCCGCGGGCATGAAGATCGCGATAAACATCCCGTACAGCGCCATATTCATCGCGTTGATAAGGGCCGGCGGCATCACCCCCGTGGAAAGGATCCCCGCCAGCGTCCCGAGAGTCCATCCCGGAACAGCTACGGCCATTACACCGTATGTGTACCAGGGATCCAGCTTTCCCTTCTGGCCGATGGAAAGACCGAATATTTCATCGGTAATGCCGAAAGCCATGATCAGGCGGTGATAAAACGGCATCTTCTGGTCCACCTTCTGCGAAAGCGCGCAGGACATCAGGCAGTACCTCAGATTGATCACGGCCTGAGAGATCAGAAGCTCCAGATAAGGCGCCCCGGCCGCAATGATGCTAAAGGAGGCGAACTGGCCGGCGCTGGTCAGATTGGTAAGGGACATGACTGTGGCCTGGACCGGCGTCAGCCGGGCAGCGCGCGCGGCTATCCCGATCGTGATGGAAACGACAAAATATCCCAGCGCGACCGGGATCCCTTCCCGCATACCACGGAAAAAAGCGGAACGGTGCATAAGCTTTCTCCTTCGTTTTCCTTTTTCTCCACAAGGCCAAAAGAGCCCAGCATCTGGGCTCTTGTGCCGTACACCGTATACGCGGCCTCTTACTCCGCCACGGCGTTCTCTACCAGAAACGCCATGACCTTGTCGGCCAGGACCGTAGATTCCGCATCGTCTCCCGCATCCTCCGTAAGCGCTTCCACGGAATCATAGCCATATTCCTCGGCGAGCTTCTCCAGATCCGCCTGCTCCACCGTGATCCCTTCTTTCTCAGCAATGGCCTTGATCACGGCCAGCTGCTGGACAGCCGTATCCGCACTGGCTCTCAGCTCTCCCTGGAAGGTTTCAAGATCCATGCCCATATATCCTACAAGCGTCTCCAGATCCAGGCCGTATCCGGTAGCCATATTCTCATAAGCCGAATAAATCTCGTCATAATATTTCTGGATATCTTCATCAGAAACGTTGATCTTGCAGTTCTCCATCACCTTCTGGAAGACGTCATACTGCGCCTGAGACTGCGCGCGGGACTCGGCCGCCTCTACGAGCGAATCCCTTGTGGACTGCACGAACTCATCCACCGTAGTAAAGTCCGTATAGCTGGTGACAAAGTCCTCGTCCAGCTCCGGGAAGCCCAGGACGTCGTTGACCTTCACCTGGAAGACCACGCTCTGTCCCGCGAGGTCGGCGGAGCCGTAATCCTCAGGAAACGTCAGGTTCAGATCCCGCTCGTCGCCCTTTGACACTCCTACAAGGCCGTCTTCAAAACCGGGAATGAACGTTCCGGATCCCAGCTGCAGATCATATGCCTCCGCAGTTCCTCCATCAAACGCCACGCCGTCCAGAAGGCCCACATAATCGATGTTGACCGTGTCTCCCAGCTCCGCGGGCCGGTCCACGGGGGTCGGATCCACGTAATCCGACATAAAATTCTTGATCTCGATGTCCAGCTGCTCGTCGGTGACCTCCGTTGACAGCGGCGTATATGTAATCCCCTTATACTCTCCTAAAACCACGGGGGATTCCCCCGTCTCCGTCTCTGTCTTCTGCTGCGAACATCCCGCAAGCACGGCCGCCGTCAGCAGGCCCAATGTACAAAAGCTTATCAGTTTTTTCATAATCCTATCCTTTTCTGAACTTATATTTGTTATCCGGGCTGGACCCGGACATACTACAAAATCAAGTATATCATACTCGTTCCCCAAATAAAAGGCTTTCCGCCAAATTCACAAAAATTTCATTATCCGGCCGGCGTTCAGGCTATCCCCAGCTCCGTGCTGTCCAGAATCAGGGTAAACGGCCCGTCGTTGACCAAGCGCACTTCCATATCCGCTCCGAAAATACCCTCCTGCACATTGTCCACATGGGATCGGCAGCGCTGAACCATCTTCTTATAGATCTCCCTGGCATGATCGGGAGCCCCGGCCCCGGTAAACCCCGGGCGGTTCCCCTTGCGGCAGTCCGCATACAGCGTGAACTGGCTGACCGCCAGGATCTCTCCGCCCACGTCGGCAAGCGAAAGATTGGTCTTGCCGTCCGCGTCGGCGAAAATGCGCAGGCGGCAGATCTTGTCCGCCATTCTCCCGGCAGTCTCTTCCGTATCCCCGTCGGAGGCTCCGATCAGCAGAAGAAATCCTTTTCCGATCTTACCCACGCTCCTGCCGTCCACCAGAACCTGGGCAGACGTCACCCGCTGAAGCACGACTTTCATATTCCGTTCCTCCTTGTTCCCGCCCCCGTATACGGCCCCGCGCCGGGGCAAAGGGCGCATTTTCTTTTTTCGGAGAAAAAGATCCTGCGGCTTTCCCGGGAAAACCGCAGGACACATTCAAGATACCATCTCGACTGGCGTCTCGATGGAGATACCCATATGTTTCACGAACCGGAAGCCTCCTCCAGGGCCATCCGCTTCTCCTCCTCGGCGTTCCATTTCAGGATCGCCTCGTTCAGGGAATACATCTTCGCATCCAGCATATCCACCACATCGGCGCAGGCTTTCAGCTCCTGCTGCAGATTCACCGGAGCGTTTCCGCCCAGCTTATAATACATCTTATGTTCAAGACTGGCCCAGAAATCCATAGCCACCGTGCGGATCTGGATCTCCACCTTCGTCTCCACCGGGCCCTCGGTCAGATATACCGGAATCGTCACTACCATATGGTAGCTCTTATAACCGTTGGGCTTAGGGTTCTTGATATAATCCTTCACATACAGGACCGTGATGTCAGCCTGCCGGGTTATCATCTCCGCGATCTGATAAATGTCCGATGTAAACGAGCAGATGATCCGGACTCCCGCTACGTCGTTCAGCTTTTCCGTCATATTTGCGGTATTCACTTCATAATTCATCCGCTTCAGCTTCTTGACGATGCTTTCCGGCGTCTTGAGCCTGGATTTGACGTGCTCGATGGGATTATAGCTGTATATGTGCACAAACTCGCTGTTAAGCACTTCAATCTTTACATTCATCTGCTTCAGGGCAGAGCTGTAAATGAACATGAGGGAATTCCACTGGTCGATCTGGTCATAGGTTTTGGGGATATAGGTCATACGTACCCCTCCTTCTTATGAAATCTCCGATACCGGTTCAGAGTTTGATTCCCTTAAGCAACTCTCCGAGCCCCGTGGTAAGTGCGGAAGAATTCTTGTAGTGGAAATCGCTCTTCTCTTCCCGCGGCTCTCTCGGCTCACGGGACGGGCGGCTGTCGCGGGAAGGTCTCTCGTCGTCTTCCTCCAGCGCCTTCATGCTCAGGCTGATCTTGCCGTCCGCTACGTCACGGATCTTGGCCTTTACGGACTGGCCTTCCTTCAAAACGACACCCGGATGTTTGATCCTCTGGCGGCTGATCTGCGATACGTGGAGAAGTCCGCTGACGCCCTCGTCCAGCTTGACAAAAGCGCCGTAATCCTTGATGCTCTCCACAACGCCCTCTACAATATCTCCGACCTTGAACGCAGCCAGCTTCTCCTTGCGCTCCGCTTCCCTGCGCTCTTTTAACAGCTCACGGGCGGAAAGCACCAGGCGCTTCTTCTCCGGATCCACAGTAATAATGTAGGTATCGATGCGGCGGCCGACCCACTCCTCCAGCTTCTCCACGTAGCTGAGAGAGATCTGAGACGCCGGAATGAACGCTTTTGTCTCATCGACAAACGCAATGGCTCCGCCCTTGACGATCTCCTTGATCTTTACGCTCACCACGGTCTTGTCTTCCATCATCTGGCGCAGCTCCTCCCAGCGCTCCGCATTGGGAGAATCCTCCGCCACAAAAGCACGGGTGTTCTTCTTGTCGAATTCCTTGTAGGATTTTTCCAGCTCCTCCGTCATATCCTCCATGGACTCGGTGGGTTCCGCCGTCTCCGCCGCGGGTTCCGCTGCCTCCGCTGCGGGCTCCGCTGCCTCCGCCGCGGGCTCCGCTGCCTCTGCTGCGGGCTCCGCTGCCTCCGCTGCGGGCTCTGCCGTCTCCGCCGCGGGCTCCGCTGCCTCAAGGTTTTCCTTTTGCTCCTTCAAAATCTCTTCACTCATGTTGCGTTCCTCCATCTGCATATTTGCATTGTGCACGTCCCGCCTGTTGCGGGAACGGCGTATAAATCTATTATACTATAAAATTTGAATTTCTACCTTACTTTTTTTATAGTTTTCTAAGAAAAAATATGCTATATTTGAAAAAAGGGCATTTCCCGCTCTCCCGGAGGGCAGGATCGGGCCTCTTCGGGCCTTAATCTTCAGAAAGAAGGAAGGATTTATGAAAGACATCATGGATTTGCACACGCATACCATCGCCAGCGGACACGCCTACAATACTCTGTATGAGATGGCGCAGGCCGCTTCCGAGAAAAAGCTGACCCTCTTCGGCTGTACGGAGCACGGGCCGCGTATGGGCGGAGCTCCCCATGAGCTGTATTTTATCAATTTCAAGGTGATCCCTTCGCATCTCTATGGCGTGCGGGTCCTCATGGGCTGCGAGCTGAATATCCTTGACTGCGAGGGCCATGTGGACCTCACTCCCTACTATTTGCGGAAAATGGATTATGCGATCGCCAGCATCCATGTCCCCTGTTATCCCCGTGCTTCCGTAACCGGCAACACCTCCGCCATGGTGGGGGCAATGAAGAACCCGTATGTAAAGATCATCGGCCATCCGGACGACGACCGTTTTCCCATCGACCACGACACCGTAGCCGCGGCCGCAAAGGAACATCATGTCCTTCTGGAGGTCAACAATTCCTCTCTCAATCCCCGTTCCTCCCGGAAGGGCGCCCGCGAAAACTACTGCTCCCTCCTGGAGCGCTGCGTCCATTACCATACCCCGGTCATTATGGGGAGCGACGCCCATGTCGCCGCCGATGTGGGGAACCACGCGGAGGCGCAGAAGCTTCTGGAGGAACTGCATTTCCCGGAAGAGCTGATCGTCAATACCTCCCTTGAGAAGCTCGCGGAGTATATCCCGTCGCTTAACGGGAACCTGGTCCATGAGGCGGGATTCTAGGAGGCCGGTATGATCAACTTTCTGAACCTGGAATATTTTCTCGTAGCCGCGGAAGAATGCAGCTTTACGAGAGCCGCCCGCCGGCTGAATATCTCCCAGCAGTCCCTGAGCAGCCACATCTCCAATCTGGAGCGTGAATTCGACCTCGCGCTCTTTAACCGCACCTCCCCGCTGACGCTTACCTACGGCGGCACCATCCTGGCCAAACAGGCGAGAGAGATCCTTCGGCTCAGAGATGAGATGTACCGGGAGATCGAAGACATTAAGGACTTTTCCAAGGGACGCCTCACCATCGGTATGTCCCACACCAGGGGACGGAATATCCTTCCGGAGATCCTTCCTATTTATAAGCAGCGGTTTCCCAACATCGAACTGCATATGAAGGAGGGCAATTCCACCGAGCTTGATGCCGGTCTGCTTCACGGGGACGTGGATCTGGTGATCGGAATGCTTCCTTTCCGGGTGGACAACATCGAGACGGTCCCCATATGCGCCGAAGAGATCCTGCTGATCGTACCGGACAGTCTGCTGGAAAAGCTTTATCCCGATAATTCCGAGCAGATCCAGGCGCATCTGAAACAGTCCGCCGACCTGTCCCTTCTGCGGGACTGTCCGTTCCTTCTCATCAACAAAGGAAACCGTGTGCGGACGCTCGCCGACGAAATGTTTGCCGATGCCCAGATCACCCCGATCATCGCTCTTGAAACGGAGAATATCGAGACGGCCCTCGCCCTCTCCCTAAAAGGTATGGGAGCGACCTTCTATCCCAAAATGTTCATGTCGGGGAACGAAATGCTTTTGTCACATTCGGAAAACAAATCGGGCGTCAGCTTTTACCACCTGGATAATCCCAAAGCGAGGGGAACGCTCGGTATCGGATATCATCAGGGGCATTATATGTCCCAGGCCACCAGGGAATTTATCCGGATCGCAAAGGAGCAGCTGAACCGCGGCCGCGTCTCTTGACAACCGGCAGTTTCTTCTATATAATCAATAATAGTTATCGTTATTGTGTGTTCTCGGAGAAAGGAAGCTGCATGAAGACGTTAAAACACAGCCGTCAGAGAGATTCCATTATGAACTGCCTGATGAACCGTCACGATCATCCCACCGCCGACGCCATTTACACCAGTATCCGCAGGGAGTTTCCCAATATAAGCCTGGGAACCGTATACCGGAACCTGAACCTCCTGGCCGACAGGGGGGAGATCCGACGTTTAAGCTGCGGGAGCGGGCCGGAGCGTTTTGACGCGGACACACATCCTCACTATCACTTCGTTTGCGGCGTGTGCGGCGCGGTGTATGATCTTCCCATGGAGACGGACCCTCTGATCGACGCCCGGGCCCAGGATTGCTGCGGCGGACGGATCGACAGCCACACCACCTATTTCTACGGAACGTGCGGAGATTGTCTGAAAAAAGAGGAAGAATCCGATTGACAGGTCTTTTTCCATATGTTACTATAATATTAAGAATCATTCCTATTATCTCTATATCAGGAGATCGTAGGACAAAATACAAAATTTATTAAAAAGGAGACATTAACGATGAAAAAATGGGTTTGCAAGGTCTGCGGTTATGTACATGAAGGCGACACTCCCCCCGAAGCCTGCCCGGTCTGCAAGGCGCCGGCGGACAAGTTCGAGGAGCAGAAGGATGAGATGACCTGGGCCGCCGAGCACAGCATCGGCGTAGCGAAGGGTGTCCGCGAGGATATCGTGGCGGATCTGAGGGCCAACTTTGAAGGCGAGTGCACCGAGGTTGGTATGTACCTGGCTATGGCGAGAGTCGCCCACAGAGAAGGCTATCCGGAGGTCGGTATGTATTATGAGAAGGCCGCCTACGAAGAGGCTGAGCACGCAGCGAAGTTCGCCGAGCTTCTGGGCGAGGTCGTCACGGACAGCACCAAGAAGAACCTGGAGCTGCGCGTAGCCGCCGAGAACGGCGCCACCGCCGGCAAGGTTGACCTGGCGAAGCGCGCGAAGGAGCTGAATCTGGATGCGATCCACGACACCGTCCATGAGATGGCCCGCGACGAGGCGAGACATGGCAAGGCGTTTAAGGGACTGCTGGAGAGGTACTTTGGCTGATCTCAGGCGATAGTTTTAAGGAGTTTTCGGAATATAAGGGAGCAAATCAGAGATGGTTTGCTCCTTTTCAGTGTCCTTTTGTTGTCCCTTTGAATTTAGGATACTATTCTGGCCTTATCAAAACTCAATCATCATAATGACCCCGGCATGACACTATAATAATGCCATCGTATTTCTCATAATAGACTATCCTGTTGACCTCGTCTATGCGTCTGCTCCACATACCGTTTAGATTTTCCTTTAGCGGTTCCGGCTTTCCTATTCCCTCATATGGACTTCTCTGTATATCCTTTATCAGCATATTGATACGCTTTAAGGTCCTTTTATCCTGTCCCTGCCAATAGAGGTAATCCGCCCAGGCTTCATCCTCCCATGATAACCGCATCAGTCATCCACCTCTATCAAGTCATGCTCTGCAAAATGCGCTCTGCCTTCGTCAATCTCCTTTTTTTTTCGTTCCAGATAGCGAATATTGCTTTCCGAATAGAAAGGATCCGCCGATACCTCGAACGGAATACGCTTCTCACGGCTTACCTTTTTTGCGAAAATGGTAAATGCCGTACTCATAGACATCCCCAAATCAGAGCAGGTCTGCTCCATGCTTTTCTTCAAATCCGCATCCATACGGAAGTTCACATTAACTGTCTGTGCCATACAAAACGCTCCTTTCGAATATAGTATATGACATTGTAACGAAAAAGTAAAGCATTTGCATTATTTTGGCAAAATCATACTCCCACTATTGTTAAGATTCAAAATTAGTAGATGAATAATAAGAAAAGAGTGCTGATGAGCACCCTAATGATTGCCGCTTTGAAATACGAGGTCAACTATCCGCGCAATAACTCTTAAAGACTCTATTCATAATTGACGTAATGCAGGCAGAAGCTCCCTCCCGTTTGTACGCAATAACCGGGCGCCGCACATCAGACCGATGGCGGCGCCCCTGAAAAGAATTACTGTTCTTTTTTCCTTCTTATACTCTCCATGCTGCCTGTCAGCACCATTCCGGCCAGAGCAAGCAGACTGAGGAGTCCGAACAAACCACCCCGCATAGTATCTCTGGTTTTCGGAATATCGGTAAGCGGTACTTCCTCGTCCTCAATCATAACCAGCTGACTGCCTGCCGTGCTTCCGGAGGACTGAGGAACGATACCGTCAGCGGTTGCCAGCGGTACTTCGTCATCCTGGATCTCAACAAGTCCGCCAGTTGCTCCACCGGTCGTTCCACCGGTTGTTCCGCCAGTTGCTCCGCCAGTCGTTCCACCGGTTGTTCCGCCGGTTGTTCCGCCGGTTGTTCCGCCAGTCGTTCCGCCAGTTGTTCCACCGGTCGTTCCGCCAGTTGTTCCACCGGTCGTTCCGCCAGTTGTTCCACCGCCAGGATTCGTCTCTCCGCCGCCAGGATTCGTCTCTCCGCCGCCAGGATTGGTTTCTCCGCCGCCGGGATTCGTCTCTCCGCCGCCGGGATTCGTCTCGCCGCCGCCAGGATTGGTTTCTCCGCCGCCGGGATTCGTCTCACCGCCACCGGGGTTAGTTTCTCCGCCGCCGGGATTCGTCTCTCCGCCACCGGGGTTAGTTTCTCCGCCGCCGGGATTCGTCTCGCCGCCGCCAGGATTGGTTTCTCCGCCGCCGGGATTCGTCTCACCGCCGCCGGGATTGGTTTCTCCGCCGCCGGTTGTCTCTTCCTTCCACTGGGCCGTATAGGTCACATTGCCGGTTGATTCCTCTTTCTCCTCAGTCCATCCATCAAAAACATATCCGTCACGAACCGGATTGCCCTTTTCGTCTACCCTCGCCTTGCCATCTGTACAGGAATTAAATTTCGGGACGCTCTGACCCTCTTCGACCGTATACGTCTGGTCTTTAAATATCTCTTTGTCTTCCACACCGTCCGTATATTTAACTGTATACGTCTTTGGTACGACCTGGGCACTTGAATTAGTAGCGCTGTGACTGATGCCAGGCTCTGCCAGATTGTCTTTGTCAGACCCTTTATCCGTTACTACAGCTGTGTTGCTGATCGCTCCGGTCGCTGCATCCGCCGGAACTGTATATTCAGCTTTCACCTTAACCGTCTCTCCCGGAGCAATATGCAGCAGACCGTTTTCCAGACTGCCTTCCGGATAGCTCAGCAAAACGCCATCCAACTGATCCTCTACCATAACATACTTGTGATAATCTGTAGTATTGGTTATCTCAATATCCCATGTCACCTTTTCACCAGGCTTCACTTCAAGAGCGGAAGTCACTACTTTAGAAACTTCCAGATCATCTCTCTGGGGCTCCGGAAGCATATTCTCATGCTCAACCTTAAAGGTAATGTCAGTTTTATTTTCCGAACTAGGCGTACCCTCCTTGTTGACAAGCCACCATTTCCCAGCATCAGCAGCACCGCTCTCAAAGTACATAAAGGACACTACGATCTGCTCGGAGCCGGAGACACTTGTGTGGGTAACACCAATATCGCTGTTGTAGAGTTCAACATACTTGGATGCATCAAAGGTGACATCAACCCACTGAGCACCGCCACCCTGAGGAGTGTACAAGTCTCCAACGGTGTAGCTGCCTTCCTGAACGGGATAGTTCTTGGTCTCATGTTCCCCTTCGGTGGTAACACAATCAACCATGATATTCGTGATTTTGTCCCGCAAAGTCTCCAGGGATGGCGCAGGCCCCTTCGGGACATCTTTTTCCCAAGTAGCAGTATAGGTTACATTGCCATTTGAATCTTCGGATCTCTCCCACCCTTTGAAGACATAACCGGTCCACATGGGATGATGTTCATCGTCGAGCTGCGGGGCATGAGCATATTCACTGGTATTGAACAGATCAATGTAGTCCCCGTCTGCTCGCTTCTCGGGATTGTACGTCTGCTCCGCAAATGCATGACCACTGGCTTCGCCATCGTTAAACTTAACCGTGATCTTTTCTGAAGCCTCTGGCCTAACAGTAGCATTATTATCCTGCGCACTATAACTTATTCCATGCTCAACAGGCGCATCCGGATCAGACCCGTTGTCTGTTACTGTAGCTGTATTAGAAATTGTACCAGCCGCGCTGCCTTCCGGAATTACGTAACTTGCCTTTAATATCACAGTGCCTTTTGCTTTGACATAAACCGTTCCACTTACAACAGTTCCATCATCGTAACGCAAAGTTGCACCAGGCAAATTATCTGTCACATCAACATACTTATCATAACTCGTGTTATTTTTGATTGTAATGTTCCATGTGACAGTTTCGCCCGACGTAAACTCAAATTTTGAACCTGCTACTGTTTTTGTCACAGAAAGATCGCCGTTCTTCGGATCCGGAAGCACCGGTTCCTGAGGCTGGCAAACCGCTTTCACCACAATAGGCGACCAATCTGGAGCTATCCACTTCATTCCATCCCATGTCAGCGTAACCTCTTTGGTTGTCGCTTCCCCAGTTGCAAGCATATGGCTAATACCTGCGCCTTGAGACGGAGCTAAAAGACTATATCTTTCTACATATCCTTCTAAATCAAGAATAACCGTGCAAATGTACCTTCCATCAGACTCCTCCACCTTACCAATTATGTAATTACTATCCCCTCCATTCCAAGTGGTGTAAGTACAAGCAGCATGAACAGGATTTGTCTCATTTGGACTCACACATTTAACAGTGACCATTTCATGGTTAAAGATCCCGTACAAGTCACTGGCTTTAGGTGGTTCTGGTACGCCCGCTGTTCCGTCATCCCACACCGCATACAAAGTACGGACTGCATTGGCTCCATCACTTTCTGTCCAGCTAATTGTGTAACTATCACCTGGTTGATATTCAGATGACGTGGCATCTTTATCAGAGGCCCAACCAAGAAACGTTGCACCATCTTTGGTTGGTATACTATTGGGTATCGTAATTAGAAATTTATCATCAAACACCCTGCCTTGAGTCACATTATTCGGTGCGCCATTGCCGCCGTTGGCATCAAAGTTCAGTGTGTAATTGGCGTAGACATTGATGTTATAATACGGCGTCGCGGTCTTTGTCTGGTGGATATTGCAGTAAATATAGTTATCGATCCCATAATAAGCACAAATACCGCATCTATCCTCCCCATACTCATCGCAATTAAACTGATAAGAATACTTCAAACTCAGTGTCGTTTTACCGGGACGACTCGCCGTATAATCATAGGTGAAAGCAGGCCAACCATAATAATCGTCCCAATATTCATCTCCATAATTTGCTCTGTAACCATCTGTCGAATAACTGCCGTTCAAAATCCCGGCGCTATCCGTCACATTTGCATCGTAAT
The DNA here is from genome assembly GCA_947630085.1 of uncultured Lachnospiraceae bacterium. GTDB lineage: Bacteria > Bacillota > Clostridia > Lachnospirales > Lachnospiraceae > UBA3402. The sequence continues at coordinate 28,663 of CANRGP010000002.1, read as the reverse complement.
AACCATAATTATCGTCAACCGGCACGACTAAAATTGGATCGCCAAAAGAACAATCGCCCATCAAATAAGGCAGATTCTGAACAAACCCGGTTTCTCCGACAGCTTTATCGATTGAACCTTGATAACCTGTAAAATCATTTGTTTTGGTCCGTATAGTAGATCTCGCCATCGGCATGATTCCATTGCCCTGAGGCGGATTCTCAGACTGCAGCCCGGTTCCCCTGTACTCGGCAATCTCGGATACAAGGTTCCTGGTTCCCTGCTCTGCCTCATCCGCGTCTCCGGGCGTAGCTGTATCCGGCTCCGTCGGCTCTTCATTCTGATTTTCAAAACCTGCGCCGGGCTCTCCGTTACCCGTTACCCCCCCGCGACTTCCAGTGGTCGCGAACGCGGTGGCACCGAACATATTCACAAATAATGCCACTGCCAGGAAGAGATTGATCGCCGCGCGGCATCTTCTCTTCCATTCTCTTTTATTCTTCATAATTATCCTCCTAACTCCCTGATCTCAGGGTGATCCATATGCGGCAGATTCCTGCCTGCCTCGCTTCAGGGCCGGCTGACACGGTCTCTGAATATCACGCCATTCTGGTGCTCCAACTACGTCGTATCCTGCGTCTCCCCCTCACAGGCCACGCGGCTCGGACTATGAGAGTGATACCCGCAAAGACACCTCTTTGTTTCCTGTTTTCAGATGCTCTCGCCCCCTCTTATCTTTCTTTCGCCCTAATTATAGCGCTTCTTCCTGTTAAATACAAGAAAAAATATTGAAAACATTGAAAAAAATCCTAAAAATCACCCTCGCGAGATACCTTGCGGGGTATCTCTTCTTAAAAAAACAATTCCGGGCAGGAGTCCTGCCCGGAGAAAAAACTTTCTCAAGAATCACACTCATTCCACCCGGTTTGTCAGCCGTCCGATCCCCTCGATCTCGCACACCACCTCGTCGCCGGGCTTCAGAAATCTGGGCGGGTCAAAGCCCATTCCCACCCCGTCGGGAGTTCCCAGGGCAATGATCGTCCCGGCCTTCAGGGTCATCCCCGCGGAAAGCTCGCGGAGCACATATCCGATATCGAAAATCAGATTCTCCGTATTGCTGTTCTGGCGCAGCTGGCCGTTTACATAAGAACGGATCGCCAGCTTCGGGGGGTAGCCGATCTCGTCGGCGGATACGATGCACGGCCCCATGGGGAGAAAGCCGTCCAGGCTCTTCCCCAAAAACCACTGTCGGTGGCGCATCTGCACATCACGGGCGCTGACATCGTTGATAATGGTGTATCCGAATATGTATTCCTCCGCTTCCTCCTCCGTGATCCGGCAGGCATCCCTGCCAAGGATCACCGCCAGTTCCACCTCGTAATCCAGCTTCTCCGTCATATCCGAATGGCTGGGGATCGTCTCCCCGTCGCCGGTGGAGCGGTTCACGCGTTTGGAAAAATATACCGCATCCGGGATCTCTCCGGAGAATTCCTCATGCTTATACCGGGCGGATTCCTCGGCGTGCTTCCTGTAATTCAGCCCGAGGCAGATCACATCCCGGGCCGGCTGAAGGATCGGGGCGAGGATTCTCACCTCATCTCTCCTGGCCGCGCCGGAAACCTCCCACGGATCCTTTCCCGCCGTGTAATTCAAAAGCTGCTTCTCCGACTCGCACATCCCGGCGATGGCCTCCTCCATGGTCCGATAGTCCATTCCCAGGCTCTTCAAAGGGAAAATATAACTGCTGTCCCCGTTAAAAATGCCCAGGCACTGCTTCTTCTCCACCTCATACGTGACCAGCTTCATGATGTTCTCCTTCCGGGCGGCTTTTTCTGCCGCTTTCCCCAAGCCGTCCCTGTTTAACAGAATAGCACACGGAATCCCATTTTACAAGGCAAAACACGGCATATTTTCAGATAACTGTGCAGAATTCCCTCACGATCCGCCACATTTGGATCACGGCTGTGGGGAAAAAAGCCAGAAATGCCACCGTGCAGAGCTGCGGGACACTCAGATCCGCGACCGCGAACATGGACTGGAGTCCGGGAACGAACAGAGCGGCCGCCAGAAGAAACACGCCCGTCAAAAAAGCAAGGACCGTATAGCGGTTGGCGAACAGTCCGAGCCGCAGGACCGAACGGCTGCCCCGGCAGTTGAAGCCGTGGAAAAGCCGGGCCAGCGTCAGCGTGGCAAAGGCCATCGTGCTTGCCGCGGCATTGCCGCAGACGGAAATTCTGTTCCAGCCGGCAATCTCCGGCCGCACTTCCGGAAATCCCAGCAGCCCGATATGGTAAGCGCACAGCGTACAAAATGCGATCAGGCCCCCCTGCACCAGAAGATCCCGAAGAAATCTTCCCGTCAGGATCCCCTTCCCCGGATTTCTGGGCGGCAGATCCAAAAGCCCCCTCTCCGCCGGTTCCATGCCGATGGCGACCGCCGGGAGCGAATCCGTGAGCAGATTGATAAAGAGCAGATGGACCGGCGCGAACGGAAGCGGAAAAGCGAGCAGCGTCGTGTATAAGACGCACAGGATCCCCGCCATATTTCCGGAAAGCAAAAACTGAATGGCGTTGCGGATGTTGCGGTAAACATTCCGTCCGTTGGCGACGGCCTTGATGATCGTTGCGAAATTGTCGTCCGCCAGGATCATGTCGGCGGCGTCCTTCGACACCTCGGTCCCGTTCTGCCCCATCGCCACTCCGATATCGGCCTGTTTGAGAGCCGGGGCATCATTCACGCCGTCCCCCGTCATGGCCACGATATTTCCTTTTTTCTGCCAGGCTTTTACGATTCTTAATTTATGGCGGGGAGTCACGCGGGCATAGACACTGATGTCTTCCAGCCTATCCTCCAGCTCCTTCTCCTCCATGGCGTCCAGCTCGGCCCCCGTCGTCACTCCCTCTCCCTGCGGCCTGCCTCTGTCAAGGATCCCGATCTGTTCCGCGACTGCGGCGGCGGTCAGCTTATGGTCGCCGGTGATCATAACGGGACGTATTCCCGCCCTCCTGGCATCGGCCACCGCCTGCACGCTCTCCGGCCTCGGCGGATCCATCATCGCCGCCATTCCCGCAAATATCAGATCGTCCTCTCGGATATCCTTTTCGTCCCGGGGCAGGATCCGGTAGGCCGCCGCCAGAACGCGCAGGCCCCTGCGCGAGCAGGCCGCGCTCTGCATAAAAAGAAAGTCTCTGTCCGCCCGGCTCATCCTTCTCACGCCGTCGTTGTCCGCGATCCGGGTGCATTTCCCCAATAAGATATCCATACCGCCCTTGCAGAAAAGGATCCGCTCGCTTCCGCTGCGGTGCAGCGTGCTCATCATTTTTCTCTCGGAATCAAAGGGGATCTCCCCAATCCGCGGATATCTGGCCCGGATCCGCTCCGGCGAAAGCCCGCAGCCGCGTACCAGCTCCAGAAGCGCCAGCTCCGTGGCATCTCCCACGCCCGCCCCTCCGCTCCGATTCGCCGCGTTTTCCCGCCTCTCCCCCTGCTCCGGGGAGATCTCCGAATCGTTGACAAGCGTACAGGCTTCCAGGAAGCGGCTGTGGACGGGCACGGACGGATCCAGCTTCCCGGCGGGGATCCGCTGCCCTGCCACTGTTACCTCCTCCACCTTCATCCGGTTCTGCGTCAGGGTCCCCGTTTTATCTGTACATATCACCGACACGCAGCCCAGGCTTTCTACCGCTTTCAGGTCTTTGATGATCGCGTTTTCCTTTGCCATTTTCTGAGTTCCCATCGCCTGGACTATGGTAACGATGGAACCCAGAGCCTCCGGGATCGCGGCCACCGCCAGCGCCACCGCGAACAGCAGCGAATCCAGAACCGTCATATTGCGGTAAACGCTCAGACCGAAAACGATCAGGCATATCACCAGGATCGCGGCGGCAAGCCTGCTGCTGAACTGGTCCAGGCTGATCTGGAGCGGCGTCTTCTTTTCCTTTGCCGTATCCATCAAAGAGGCGATCGTACCGATCTCCGTATCCATGCCGGTCGCCGTCACAACGGCGGTTCCCACTCCCGCCGTGACCAGTGATCCGGAATACACCATGCTTCTCCTCTCCGCAAGAGGGACCCTGGCCGGAAGCGGCTTTATGTCCTTCTCCACGGGCCCCGACTCTCCTGTGAGGGAGCTTTCGTTTACCCGAAGAGACGTGCACCGGATCACGCGGGCGTCGGCCGCTACCATATCGCCGGCCTCCAGATACAGGATATCGCCTACCACCACCTCGGAGGAAGGGATCTCACGCCTCACCCCGTCCCTCCTTACCCTGGCCGTTGGCGATGACAGGGCGCGGAGACTTTCCAGAGATTTTTCCGCTCTCTCGTGCTGAACGGTCCCAAGGATGGCGTTGAGCAGAATAACCGCAAAAATGACCACCGTGCTCTCCACGTTGTCCGTCAGCATGGAGATAACGGCGGCCCCGATCAGGATCACCACCAGCAGATCCTCAAACTGCTCCAGGAATACACGAAACGCGGACTTGCGTCCGGGCTCCCTGATGCGGTTCTCCCCGTATTCCTGCCTGCGCTCCCTCGCCTGTTCTTCGCTCATCCCCTGAGGTGTCACCCGAAGGGCCTCTAAGACCTCTCCGGCCGTGCAGCGATACCATTCTTTCATCCCGAAAGCCCCTTTTTTCTCTCCTTCCATATCTATGCAGAAAACCGGAAAGAATGGCAGAAATTCATTGTCATTTCCCATTCGCTCTATTATACTGGAGATATCGGGGGCCCCGCACCGCAGGCGGAAGGGCCGGCCCGTACCGGGAACCAAAGATTTTATATAGAAGCAATGCGCCAATATGCAGAAAAGGAGATTTCCATGGAAAAGATCACCAGCTTCACCATAAACCACTTAAAGCTTCTCCCCGGCATTTATGTGTCCCGCAAAGACAGGGCGGGAGATGCCGTTGTCACCACCTTCGATATCCGTATGACGCGGCCCAACTTTGAGCCGGTCATGAACACCGCGGAGGTCCATGCCATCGAGCATCTCGGCGCCACCTTCCTGCGCAATGACCCCGCATGGAAGGACCGCATCCTGTATTTTGGGCCCATGGGCTGCCGTACCGGCTTCTATCTGCTGCTGTCCGGCGATTATGATTCGGGTGATATCGCGCCGCTCATCCGGGAAATGTTTCTTTTTATAAGCGGCTGGGAAGGCCCGATCCCCGGCGCGCAGGCGCGCGACTGCGGGAATTTCCTGGACATGAATCTCCCCATGGCGAAATATTACGCCCAAAAATTTCTCCATGAAGTCATGGAGAACCTGACCGAGGACCGGCTGAGATACCCGGAAGACGCGGAAGACGCGTAGACGGCGAAGAATAAAAAAGGCCGCCGCTCAGCTGAGCGGCAGTCTTTTTTTGTATCCAATCCCCCCACAGGAATTGACGAACGGCAATGATCACACCTCGAAGATCAGATCTCCATAGCTGGGGAACGGCCACAGCTCTTTATCCACGATCATTTCCAGCTTATCCGCCGGGGAACGCAGGGCCGCCATCGCGGGAACCACCTTCTCATGGTACGCGTGTGCGCAGGCGCAGGCGTCTCTGAGAGCAAAGCTCTCCTCGGTGACAGACTGCAGATCGGAAAGGGCCGTCTTCATCTCGGCAAGCAGATCGGAGGTCTCTGCCAGAAGCTCTGCCTGGACGCTCACGTCCGCATCCGGGCAGGCGGATTTCACTTTATTGATCGAGTCCGCCAGCACGGCCGTGTACCGGATCACCGCCGGGATGATCTGCTTTCCGGCCATATCGATCATTGTGCGGGCTTCAATGTTGATGGTCTTGGCGTATGCCTCGTATTCCACCTCAACGCGGGATTCCAGCTCCGCCCTGGTGAATACGCCGAATGTCTCGTACAGCTTCACGGCCTTGTCGGTGATCAGGCTGGGGATCGCGTCCACCATGGAACGGATATTGGGAAGTCCTCTCTTCTCGGCTTCCGCTATCCACTCGTCGGAATATCCGTCTCCGTTGAAGATCACGCGGCGGTGATCCGCCAGCAGCTGCTTGATCATATCATGAACAGCCATATCAAAGTCTTCGGCTTTTTCAAGCTCATCGGCTGCCTCCTTGAACGCCTCGGCGACGATGGTATTCAGTACCACGTTGGGCGGCGCGATGGAGTCGGAGGAACCTACCATACGGAACTCAAATTTATTTCCGGTGAACGCGAACGGCGACGTGCGGTTGCGGTCGGTGGCGTCTTTGTCCAGATCCGGAAGTGTGGCGACGCCGGTGGAAAGCTTGCCGCCGCTCTTGGAGTGCGTGGCTTCTCCGGTATTGCAGAGCTGGTTGATCACATCCTCCAGCTGCTCGCCTACAAATATGGAAATAATGGCGGGCGGCGCCTCGTTCGCGCCCAGCCTGTGGTCATTTCCTACATCGGAAGCGGATTCGCGGAGCAGATCCGCGTGCTTGTCAATGGCCTTCATGATGCAGCCGAGAACCAGAAGGAACTGGATGTTCTCATGCGGCGTGTCCCCGGGGTTCAGCATATTGATGCCGTCGTCCGATGTCAGGGACCAGTTGTTGTGCTTTCCGGATCCGTTGACGCCGGCAAAGGGCTTCTCATGAAGCAGGCAGGTCAGGCCGTGGCGGCCGGCTACCTTCTTAAGCGTCTCCATGACCATCTGGTTATGATCCACCGCCAGATTGGCCTGATCGTAAACGGGAGCGAGCTCATGCTGCGCCGGAGCCACCTCGTTGTGCTGGGTCTTGGCGGTCACGCCCAGTTTCCACAGCTCTTTATTGACCTCGTTCATATACGCGCCGATCCTCTCACGGATCGCGCCGAAATAATGGTCCTCCAGCTCCTGGCCCTTGGGAGGCATCGCTCCGAACAGGGTGCGGCCGGCGTAGATCAGATCCTTCCTCTGCAGATATTTGGCGCGGTCGACCAGGAAATACTCCTGCTCCGGTCCCACAGACGGAACCACCCTCTTGGACGTGGTGTTTCCGAACAGCCGCAGGATACGAAGGGCCTGCTTGTCGATCGCCTGCATGGAACGCAGAAGCGGTGTCTTCTGATCCAGCGCCTCGCCTTTATAGGAACAGAAGGCCGTAGGAATGCAGAGCGTCACGCCTGCCGCGTCCTCACGGAGAAATGCCGGCGATGTGCAGTCCCAGGCCGTATAGCCTCTTGCCTCAAAGGTAGCGCGAAGGCCGCCGGACGGGAAGGACGATGCATCCGGCTCGCCCTTTACCAGCTCCTTGCCCGAAAACTCCATAAGCACCTTGCCCTCGGAATCCGGCGCCGAGATGAAGGAGTCGTGCTTCTCCGCGGTCGTTCCGGTCAGCGGCTGGAACCAGTGCGTATAGTGCGTCGCGCCTCTCTCGATCGCCCATTCCTTCATGGCCTGGGCAACCACATCCGCTATGGAGGGATCCAGCTCGGTGCCGTCCTCGATGGTCCTTTTCAGTTTCCGGAAGACGCCCTTGGGCAGGCGTTCCTTCATAACGGTCTCATTAAAAACGTTTTTCCCGAAGATCTCAGCAACATTTACAAGCTCGCTCATAGTTTTTCTTCCCCTCATTTCTATCTTTATGCAGAACCTCTCATCAAATCCCTTTGGCCCCGCAGAACCCGGCTTCCATGAGACAAAAGGGCGTTCTCCCCGCATCAGGAGAACGCCCTCGTTCTACATTACACTACGATACTCCATTTTCATGAAAAATGCAAGCACTTTTTAAAAAAACTTTCAGGCTTTTCCTACGGAACCGAAGAGCTCCATCTTTTCCTTCACCGTCTCCTTGATGGCCGCGGCGCCGGGAGCCAGGAGTTTTCTCGGATCGTAGCCCTTGCCCTGCTCGTCCTTGCCTTCCTCGATATACTTGCGGGTAGCGGCGGCAAAGGACAGCTGGCACTCCGTATTCACATTGATCTTGGCAACGCCCAGGTCGATCGCCTTGCGGATCATATCCGCCGGGATCCCCGTACCGCCGTGAAGAACCAGGGGCATCTCGCCGGTCTTTTCCTGGATGGCCGCCAGAGTCTCAAAGCTCAGGCCCTTCCAGTTGGCCGGATACTTGCCGTGAATGTTGCCGATGCCGGCAGCCAGGAAATCGATCCCCAGATCGGCGATCGCCTTGCACTCGTCGGGATCCGCGCACTCTCCCATACCGACGACGCCGTCTTCCTCGCCGCCGATGGCGCCGACCTCCGCCTCAATGGAAAGTCCCATGGCATGGGCTACCTTCACCAGCTCCCTCGTCTTCTCCACATTCTCCTCGATGGGATAATGGGATCCGTCGAACATGATGGAGGAAAAGCCGGCCTTGATGCACTTATAGCAGCCCTCGTAGGTGCCGTGATCCAGATGCAGGGCAACCGGAACCGTGATCCCCATCTCGTCGATCATGGCCTCGACCATCGCGGCCACGGTCTTAAACCCGGTCATATACTTGCCGGCCCCCTCGGACACGCCCAGGATCACCGGAGAATTCAGTTCCTGCGCGGTCTGCAGGATCGACTTGGTCCACTCCAGGTTGTTGATGTTGAACTGGCCTACCGCATAGTGGCCTGCTTTTGCCTTTTTCAGCATTTCCGTTGCAGATACTAACATCTTGATACCCTCCGTTTTCTTGAGAATTCTCTCCGGGCCCGGAAGCACGGAAGCCGTTCTCCCCGTACCCGGTCATTTGTTAACAGTATACACCATAACTCGCCGTTTGAAAAGACAAAACGGTTTTAAATTCCCAAAATTTCCGCAACCGTTTTCTCCATGTCCTCCACGTCGCATTCTCTCGTGTGGCGGATCTGCGCCGTCTCCAGCTCCCGAACGGCAGCCGGGACCGGGATCTGGGAAACACGCTCCAGCTCCGCCGCGATCTCAAATTCGTTTTTGTCCTCGATGGGGCCCTGGATCGCCTCCAGCACATCCTTGGAGAATTTGTAGGGGCTGGCCGTGGATACGATGACCGCCGTCGTCTCGTCGCCTGTTTTTTCACAGTATTCCTTCCAGACCGCGGCCGCCACACCCGTATGCGGATCCATCACATACCCGCGCTTCTTGTAAATATGGCGGATGATGTCGGCATCCTGCTGCTCGGTTGCATATCCTCCTATAAAATCCTTCATGCAGCTCCGCATCTTTTTTGTCACCGTATACCGTCCCGTCTGCGCGAGCTCTTTCATCAGCCCGGCGGTCCTGGCGGCATCGGATCCGGTGCTCAGATAGATCAATCTCTCCAGGTTGCTGGAGACCAGAATGTCCATGGAGGGGGACATGGTAAGTACAAATTCACGGTTCTTGTCATATACGCCCGTCGTGAAAAAGTCATACAGCACCTTGTTGTCATTGGACGCGCAGATCAGCTTGTCGATGGGCACGCCCATCTGTTTGGCAAAATATCCGGCAAGAATATTTCCGAAATTCCCGGTGGGAACGACCACATGGATCTTCTCCCCGCTCTTTACCGCGCCCCTGGCGAGAAGGCGGGCGTAGGCATAGACATAATATACCACCTGGGGGATCAGCCGGCCGATGTTGATGGAATTGGCCGAAGAAAGCCGGAAGCCGCCTTCATCCAGCCTCTTTCCGAATTCCTTGTCGGAAAAGATCTTCTTGACTCCCGTCTGCGCGTCGTCGAAGTTGCCGTGAATGGCAACGACCGCCGTATTGTCTCCCTTCTGTGTCACCATCTGCAGCTTCTGTATGCGGCTGACACCGTCCCTGGGATAAAACACGATGATCCGGGTTCCGGCGACATCGGCGAAGCCGGCAAGAGCGGCTTTTCCGGTATCCCCCGAAGTAGCCGTCAGGATCACGATCTCTTTGTCCGCCCGGTTCTTCGCGGCCGCGGCGGTCATAAGACGCGGAAGGATCGAAAGCGCCATATCCTTGAACGCGATCGTATTGCCGTGGAACAGCTCCAGAACATAATCGCCTCCCACCTTTACCAGCGGGGCGATCTCCTCCGTGTCGAACTTGCTGTCATATGCGCCGCGGATACATTCCTTCAGCTCCTCCTCCGTGAAATCGGTCAGATAAAGCTTCATGACCTCATAGGCTGTCTCCTGATAAGAAAGCTCCGCGAAGCTTTCCAGGGGTATATCCAGCGTCGGGATCGAATCGGGCATGAACAGCCCGCCGTCCCCGGCAATACCTTTTAATATCGCCTGGGAAGCGGTTACGCCGCTCTCCCCGCCGCGTGTGCTCTGATATGTGATAGTTTTCATGATGTTCTCCTCCACGATGTATGTGTATCCTTCTTTGAGAAAGGATTTTAACATATTTTCATATGGTCTGCAACGGTGAATGTGATAAAAAATGCACCAAAGCGCCGGAAAATCCCGGCGCTTTTTCGGAAAACGCCAAAAAGCCGGACAGGAAACCGCTCTCAAGCAGTCCCACGGGTCGGCCCGCTGCATACTATGATCATAAGTAGTTAAAGTCATGGGGAAACACAATGGTCATTCCATTGAATCAGATAGATATCGGTCAGAACGCCCGGGTCGTCTGGATAGCCTCCTCCCCGGATATGGCGGCAAGGCTGACGGATCTGGGCTTCACGCCGGACGAAGAGATCCGCTGTGTGCTGAAAGGCCGCTCCGGGGGGATGAAAGCCTACCTGGTCAGAAACGCCGTCATCGCCCTGCGGGAGCAGAACTGCCGGCAGATCTTCGTCGAGGCCGGCTGATCCTGCGCGCAGATACCGCTACTCACCGTCCACGTCCATGTTGGCGGCCACAGAGATCGAGCCGGCTACCGTGGACGTCGCGACGACCACCGCTACGATAATAACAAGGAGCGCCCCTCCCATCATAAAAAAGAAAAACGTCTCCTGCTCTTCCGTCTCCTGAGCGGCCTCCCCGCTTTCCGTCTCCTGGCTTTGCGCCGCACAGGCCGTCCCGGCGGGCGGCGCGAGGACCAGGCACAGGACCGCGGCCAAAAGCGCCAGCATATATTTGAATTTTTTCATAAGAAATACCTCCTGTCCGCCAGGCGGATCTCCGCCTCGCATTTCCTGTTTATTCTACCACATTTTATCGGAAAAGAAAATACCCAGGCACCCGGAATCCCGGCAGTTCATAGAGTAATCATAAGGATAAACCCGCTGTCGGGAGGGCTCCATGGAGCAGAAAAAAATTACGGTAGCTCTGGCCGGTAATCCAAACGTAGGAAAAAGCACGATCTTCAACGGTCTGACCGGGCTGAAGCAGCATACCGGTAACTGGCCGGGCGTCACGGTAGCGCCCGCCGCCGGACAATATCAATATGACGGGGAAGAATATCTCCTGGTGGATCTTCCGGGGACCTACTCCCTCAGAACACATTCCCGCGAGGAGGAAAGCGCAAGGCAGTTCCTCTGCGGGGGAAGCGCCGATGTGGTGGTCGTTGTCTGCGACGCGACCTGTCTGGAGCGCGGGCTTCATTTCTTGAAGCAGATCCTGGAACTGGATGCCGTCCGCGATAACGGCACCCCTCTGGTCCTCTGCGTCAATCTGTGCGACGAGGCCGGGAAAAAGGGCGTTGTTGTGGATTTCGGTCTTCTTCAGGATGTCCTTCAGTTTCCCGTGGTCTCCTGCTGCGCGAGAGACGAAGAAAGCCTGCGGTCCCTTCGCCGGACCATCCGGGATGCCGCCTCTGTCCGGGGCTGCTACGACTGCCTTGACTTTTCCCCGAAGCAGCTTGCCCGGGAAACCGTCCGCTATACCCGCACCGACTACCGCGCCCGTGAGGAAAAAATAGACCGGATCGTCACCGGTCCTTTCAGCGGAACGCTTCTTATGATCCTGCTTCTCATGGGGATCTTCTGGCTTACCATGTCCGGGGCCAATATCCCGTCGGAATTTCTGTGGGATCTTTTCTTCTCCGCAGAGCCGAAGCTGGCGGACGCGCTGATATGGCTCGGCGTTCCGTCCGGGATCATGGAGGCTCTGGTCTATGGGGCGTACCGCGTCCTCGCCTGGGTCGTCAGCGTCATGCTTCCGCCTATGGCAATCTTTTTCCCGCTGTTCACGCTCCTGGAGGACCTGGGATATCTTCCCCGGATCGCGTTCAATATGGATCCCGCCTTTATGCGCTGCCGCGCCTGCGGCAAGCAATGTCTGACAATGGCAATGGGCCTGGGGTGCAACGCGGCAGGCGTCATCGGCTGCCGGATCATCGATTCCCCCAGGGAACGCATGATCGCCATTCTCACCAATTCGCTCATGCCCTGCAACGGGCGCTTCCCTACTCTCATCAGCCTGATCACGCTGTTCTTCCTGGCGGGAGCCGGAAGCGGAGCCATCGGCTCGCTGACCGCAGCCCTGCTCCTTACCGGAGTGATCCTCTGCGGCGTAGCGGCCACTCTGGGATGTTCCTGGCTGCTCTCCCACACGCTTCTCAAGGGCACCCCTTCATCGTTCACGCTGGAGCTTCCGCCCTACCGCCGGCCCCAGATCGGCAGGGTCATCGTCCGCTCCGTCTTCGACCGGACGCTGTTTGTTCTGGGCCGGGCAGCCGCGGTGGCCGCGCCCGCCGGCCTCCTGATCTGGATCCTCGCCAACGTATCGGCCGGAGGGCAGAGCCTCCTGATGCACCTTACCGGATGGCTGGATCCGCTGGGCCGCCTTATGGGCCTTGACGGGGTGATCCTGGCGGCTTTTCTCCTGGGATTTCCCGCCAATGAGATCGTTCTCCCGATCATCCTAATGGCCTATCTGCAGGCGGGCCGGCTGGTGGAGGCGGGCAGTTCCGCCGCGCTGCTTTCCCTGCTCACCGCCAACGGCTGGACCGCCAAAACGGCACTGTGCATGGTCCTTTTCTGCCTCTTCCACTGGCCCTGCTCCACTACGTGCCTGACCATACACAAGGAAACCGGCAGCTGGCGGTGGACGGCCGTGGCCGCCCTGCTTCCGACGCTTCTGGGCTTTCTTACGTGTACGGCCGCGAATCTTGTTTTAAGCGTTTTTTAGCCTGTATGCCTCAGTCCAGATATTTTTTGAGCAGATCGACTCTGTCGAGCCGTTCCCACGGCAGATCCAGGTCGTTTCTGCCGAAATGGCCGTATGCCGCCGTCTGCTTATAAATGGGGCGGCGGAGATCCAGCATCTGGATGATCCCGGCCGGACGCAGATCAAAATTGTCCCGGACGATCTCCGAGAGCTTCTCGTCGCTGAGCTTCCCCGTCCCGAAGGTGTCCACCGCGACCGACGTGGGGTGGGCGACCCCGATGGCATAGGAAAGCTGGATCTCGCATTTATCCGCCAGGCCGGCCGCGACCATATTCTTCGCCACGTAGCGGGCCGCATACGCCGCCGACCGGTCTACCTTCGTGCAGTCTTTTCCGGAGAATGCCCCGCCGCCGTGGCGGGCGTATCCTCCGTAGGTGTCCACAATGATCTTGCGGCCGGTAAGCCCGCTGTCCCCATGCGGCCCACCGATAACGAACCGGCCCGTGGGATTGATGAAAAACCTGGTGTTCTCATCCACCATCTCCCGCGGGAGCACCGGGTCAAACACGTATCTGCGGATGTCCTCATGGATCTGCTCCTGGTTCACCTGCTCGTCGTGCTGGGTAGACAGGACCACCGCCTCCAGCCGGAACGGCTTTCCCTTCTCATCGTACTCCACGGTGACCTGCGTCTTGCCGTCCGGCCGGAGGTAGGGAAGGATCCCCTCCTTCCTGACCTGGGCCAGGCGCCGCGCCAGCTTATGGGCCAGGGAGATCGGATACGGCATATATTCCTCCGTCTCGTTTACGGCGTAACCGAACATCATCCCCTGATCGCCGGCTCCAATGGCGTCGATCTCGCTGTCGCTCAGCCTCGCCGTCTCCGGCCGGCCGCCGCGTCTCTCCTTGACCTCCAGGGAGCAGTCCACTCCCATAGCGATATCCGAAGACTGCTCATCAATGGCCGCGATCACCCCGCAGGTATCGCAGTCAAAGCCGTATTTGGCCCTGTCATAGCCGATCTCCCTCACCGTCTCCCTCACGGTCTTCTGAATGTCCACGTAAGCGTTCGTGGTGATCTCTCCCATGACCAGGACAAGTCCCGTCGTAATGGCCGTCTCACAGGCCACCCGGCTGAAGGGATCCTGTCGGAGCAGGGCGTCAAGGATCGCGTCAGATATCTGATCGCACATTTTGTCCGGATGTCCCTCTGTTACGGACTCGGACGTAAACAACCGTTTCTCCATATTTTCTTTTCTCCTTTCGTACGGATGCCGCGCATCCTGTCTGTGCAAAAAAAACAAGCCCGTAACGAACTGCGGACTTGATAATTGTTGTGATCAAATCCTCTTATTGTTCGATTTCTCGCTCAGGTTGGCACCTTCCGCTCCCTCGTGGTCCTTGCGGGCCGAAGCGGGGTTGCCGTGACTTCACAGATCCTTTGTATCTCCATCACTCTGAATAAGGGATATTACGTACTTGTTTATTTAGTTGAACGTTATGTATTGTACTCAAAGCCTGAGAGTTTGTCAAGAGCTTTCTGCGGCTTTTTCGGTCAGCCGGCTTTCAGCCGGAATTTCATAGCCTCCTTTTCGGAATCCACCTTTTCGATGGCCGCGCCCAATCCGCGGAGCTTTCCTTCAAAATCCTCGTAGCCTCTCTGTATGTATCCGATCTTATCCACCACCGTGTAGCCGTCCGCGGCAAGGCCGGCGATGACCAGCGCCGCGCCCGCCCTGAGATCCGGCGCGTTGACCTGCGCTCCCGTCAGGCGCTCCACACCGGTCACGATCGCCACGTCGCCTTCCACCTGGATCCTGGCGCCCATGCGGGAAAGCTCATCCACATAACCGAAGCGGTTGTCGAATATGTTCTCGGTCACTATGCTTGTCCCATCCGCCAGCGCAAGGGCAACCGTCATCTGGGGCTGCATATCCGTAGGAAAGCCCGGATAATACTGGGTATTGACATTCGTCCGCGTCTGGTTCGGTTTCCCCACCACACGCACGGCGTCGTCAAACTCCACGACCTCGCATCCGATCTCCGTCAGCTTGGCGGAAATGGATTCGAGATGCTTGGGGATCACATTGCGCACCGTCACGTCTCCCCGGGTAGCGGCGGCCGCGCACATAAACGTGCCGGCCTCGATCTGATCCGGGATGATCGAATACTCGGTCCCGTGAAGCCTGCGGACTCCCCGGATCCGGATCACGTCCGTCCCGGCGCCCTTGATATTGGCACCCATGCTGTTGAGGAAATTGGCCACGTCCACCACATGGGGTTCCTTGGCCACATTCTCGATGATGGTCTGTCCCTCCGCGAGGGATGCCGCCATCATGATATTGATGGTAGCGCCTACGGATGCCTTGTCCAGATAGATATGGCAGCCGACCAGGTCGATGGCGTGAGCCATGACCACGCCGTGCTCGATCTCTACCCTGGCCCCCAGGGCCCTGAAGCCCTTGATATGTAAATCGATCGGGCGGCTCCCGATGTTGCAGCCGCCGGGAAGCGGGACGCTGGCGCTCTTATATTTCCCCAGAAGCGCGCCGATAAAATAGTACGACGCGCGGATCTTACGCATATATTCATCATCCACGGAAACCCCGTGAATGGACTCTCCGTTTATCTTCACCGTATGACGGTCGATCCTGACGACGGAAGCCCCGATGGCGGAAATCGCCTCCAGAACGACATTGATGTCGTTAACATCCGGAAGATTTTCGATGACCACATCCTCATCCGTCATCAGCGCCGCTGCCAGGATCCCCAGAGCCGCATTCTTGGCGCCCCCTATCAGGACCTCCCCGGCCAGCGGATTGCCGCCTTTCATGATATACTGTTCCATATCTGCACCTCTTTGGCGATGATCTCCTATGGTGAGTATAGCAAAATATGTCTTTTTTGTAAAGAAATTTTTACCAAACCTTTAACAACCCCGGGTTCAGCCGTCTATCCGGACCGCGCAGACAAAATCGTTGTGGAGATTTTCAAAATATTCCGTGGCATCTCCCAGCCCCATACGGCTCCGCTCCCCCGTCTCCGGATCGAGGATCGTCACATTGTACTGATCGTACCCGCACAGAAGAACATATTTGTCGTTTCCCGTATAGGCGATCACCGGATAGCCCTTTCCGATAAAGTAAAGCGTCTGGCGGAGCGTCAGCCCCCGGGCGTTCAGTATCACCATGCCGTCGGCCGTCTCCATATTCTCTCCGGATGTGTCAAAATGGCGCGTGATCTCGTAAGCAAGCGCCTGCGGATCCGTAAGCCCTCTCAGGTTGGCCCTGTCCACGCGGGCCCACAGGATCCTCTGGTGCGAATCCGTCACCATGCCCATGGTGTCGTAAACCGCGCCGACCGCCTCGTCGAACTCCGTGTAGATTCCGTTCAGTCTGCCCCGCGAGTAGGCGTAAAATACCATCTGCGTCTGTCCGGAGCCCGTATCCGGGCGCAGCTCCCCGGACTGGCTGAAGCTGATCCGCTGCGCCGCCGTCACCCGCACGTCCGCGGGATCGGCATCCTTGTCAAGCTGTATAAAATAGACCTTTCTCTGTACCTCGGAGGCGTACCAGCCGATCCCCTCCATGTAGGGCTCCTCCGACACGCTGTTGCAGACGATCGTATCCGTATCCTCCGACTCATAGGTATGGCCGCCCGTCCTGACCAGCCGGTCCATATGGATCCTGGCGTCCTCCACCCGCACATTCGCTATATAAAGTCCGTCGGGTTCGTATTCCGACTGGGATTCAAGGGTCGCCGCGTCCACAATGTCCAGTCTGCGCATGGGGAAGTCTTCCTTTCGGCCGTTGCGGATCCATTCTCCGTTTTCCTCCGCCGTCCCGTAGACAAGGTCGCCGTCCACAAATCCCAGGACCCGAAGAACCACTCCCGCCGTAGCGTAGATCTCCTGCTTAGCCCCCGAATCCAGGTCAAGCACCTGGATCGCGTCGGCTCCCGCCGTAGGGCTCCCTTCCTTCCAGGCCATAAAGTCCTGATCGCCGCTGACGGAAAAGCTCCCTTCCGTCAGATCCCTGGCCGCGACAATGTATTCGTCGCTGGAAAGGTCAATGCCGTAAACCGCCCCGCTCAGATACAGATACAGCATATTCCGCTCCCCCAGATGGCACAGGCGCAAAATATCCTGATCCAGCTCCCCGAAGGAATCCGCGGACGGAATAAAGAAGATCTCCCGCACCGCGTCCCGGCGTCCCGCGTCGTAATGGCAGATGCTGATCCCCTCGTATCCCTCGTGTATTCCCCGGCTCATATATCCGTATACCAGAAATTCCACATTCCCCTCGTCGTCAACCGAGAGGATCCGGATCCGGCTGGGGGCGTATTCGCTCCGTCCGCTGTCGTCGCCGCCGCGGAAGGAAAAGATCTTTACGGCCTTCTGTCCGTTCTGGTCATACATCCACAGATCCCTGTTGAATACAAACGCCAGGTACTGTCCGTTTGCGCTTTGCTGTCTTTCCACCGCATTGTCATTTCCGATGCCGAGAAGGATCCTGCGGCCCGAGAACGCCTCCTTCATCCCGGAAAAGACCTGGTTCGTGGTTCTTTCAAAGTCCATGAGGTAGATCCGTCTCTCGTCCCACCGCATGGTATAATAATCCTCCACGTCGTACAGCTCCCGGCTTCCGTCCTCCGCGGTCCTGCCCAGCTGGTAGGTGACCCGTACCTGGCCCATGATGCCCTCCAGCCCGCATAGCGTGACCTGCATCTCGCCCTCCGGCTCCATCGCAAGCCCCGCCCATGTGATCTGGGAAAAACTGGATTTCAGCGTGACGTTACCGAGCGAAGAGTTGTCCGCCGTGTCCGTCGTCTCCAGATACGTCACGAGGGAAACCGCTTCCTCCTCGTCCAGGCATTTGCGGGAAAAATCTCTGGCCAGGTCCATCATCTCTTTCCCGTAATCCCGGTCCGGGATCAGGATCCTGGTATAATAGTGGACCTCTCCGTGTGGCTCCGTTTCGAGCCGGATATGGAGCAGATATTCTTCTCCCGCCGCGATCAGATTCTGGATCGGCAGCTGCGCCCTGGTCACTCCGTCCGCGTCGGTCCATTCGTCAAGTTCCGTCCTCTCCACCAGTCTCTCCCCGTCCATGCTGCGGATCTCATATCCGATGGAAAGCGGCGACACGCCATATTCGTCGATCTCCAGATCCAGCTTCCGGTCGTCGGAAAGGATCACCAGGGAATCTCTCGCAACGGACGGGTTCATCTCGGAGCGGTATCCCACGAGGCGGTTTCCCTCCGTCCCGTACATTTTCGCAAACACGACAGGCAGAGACGGCGCTTCCATCGAAGTATACACCGTCTCTGCCTCTTCCGAATGACTCCATGATATTACCAGATAAACGCCCAGCGCCGCCAGAAATATGCCGGCCAGCACCGCTGCTTTTTTTACGCTCTTAACCATAT
Organism: uncultured Lachnospiraceae bacterium; assembly: GCA_947630085.1. Taxonomy (GTDB): domain Bacteria; phylum Bacillota; class Clostridia; order Lachnospirales; family Lachnospiraceae; genus UBA3402. Next base: position 10,370 of record CANRGP010000002.1, on the reverse strand, counting down.
CATCCAAACAATTTCTCCGGATAAGCACCCTGCCTGATCAGCGCGCGGATGGATTCCACGACCGCGGGTTTATCCTCCCTATAGGTAACGCCGAACCACTTGTCCCGCGTTTCTATGACCTTTACCCTGGCCCTTCCGGATTTGACCAGCCCGTCGATAACCATGGGAAGCAGGTATTCGGATTTGATATCTTCTTTCTTCAGCGAGGAAAGAAACTCCGGGAAGCCTGCCTCCAGCTCGCCGATAAATGCGGCCGGAAGCCCCCACATATTCATCGAAACGTACTGCTTTGCCCCGACCGTGACCGGATTGCCCAGGTCGTCTCTGGCCTGGATCCCCTCCGCTGTCTTCCGGATGTCATACGTCTCCGTCACTGTCTTCAGATAGCCGTCGGCCCCCACGCCGCAGACGCCCCGGGTAACTCCGCCGTTCTCGCTCAGCGTATTTTCCAGCAGGAAGCCGCTCATGCACATCTCATAGATCCCTTCCGTTCCTTCCATGCCGTCCGTCATATAGTCGTGGAGCCTGACAAAGCCCTCTTTTCCGTAATAGTCGTCCGCATTGATGACAAGGAACGGCTCGTTTACCAGTCCCTTCGCGCTGAGTACCGCCTGGCCCGTACCCCAGGGTTTTGTGCGTCCCGCCGGAACGCTGAAGCCCGCCGGAAGCCCATCCAGCTCCTGGTAGGCGTACTCCACATGAACCGCCTTCTCAACACGCCGGCCGATGATCTCCCGAAAGTCCTTCTCCAGCTCCCTGCGGATGATAAAGACCACCTTATTGAAACCCGCATCCAGCGCGTCGCAGATCGAGTAGTCCATGATGATCTCCCCATTCGGGCCCACCGGCTCCAGCTGCTTGATCCCTCCGCCGAAGCGGCTTCCGATCCCGGCAGCCATGATTACCAGCGTTGTGTCTTTCATATGTGTCTTCCCCGCTTTTTCTGATTATTTCGCTGTCGCCTCCAGTCGGATCAGCGCCCTTTTCAGGGCCAGCTCCGCCCGCATAATGTCGATCCCCGCGCTTCGGTTCGCAAGACGGCGCTCGGCGCGGGCTTGCGCCTCCTGAGCGCGCTTCACGTCAATATCCTCCGGCCACTCGGCAACCTCCGCCATGACCGTGACCCGATCCTTCAGAATCTCCACAAATCCGGCCATCAGCGTCGCCTTCTTCACTTCCTGGTCCTGGTGGATCCGGAGTATGCCGGGCGCCACGACAGCCGTCATGGGAATGTGTTCCCTGTAAACGCCGATATCCCCCTCCGTCGTGGAAAGCTCCACCATGGAGGCATCGTCGTCAAAAAATATGCGGTCCGGTGTAACGACCTTCAGCCGGAACATATCAGCCATACGCCGCCCTCCTGTCTCTCTGCCAAAATCATATCTCCTGCGTCAGCAGGCAGAACCGTAATGTCATTTCTTCATCCGCTCCAGCACATCGTCGATGTTGCCCGCGTTCATGAAATATCCCTCCGGGACGTCGTCGTGCTTTCCGTCCAGTATCTCCTTAAATCCCTGGATCGTCTCGCTGAGCGGCACATAGCGGCCTTCCATTCCGGTAAACTGTCCCGCCACAAAGAACGGCTGGGAGAGGAACCTCTGCACCTTTCTCGCGCGGGCTACCGTCAGCTTATCTTCCTCGGAGAGCTCATCCATACCCAGCATGGCGATGATATCCTGAAGCTCTTTATACTTCTGAAGCACCTGGATCACCCTCTGCGCCACATCGTAGTGCTCTTCGCCCACGATTCTCGGATCCAGGATCCGGGAAGTGGATTCCAGCGGATCCACCGCCGGATAGATGCCCAGCTCCACGATCGAACGGCTCAGAACCGTGGTCGCGTCCAGATGGGCGAAGGTATTGGCGGGCGCCGGGTCCGTCAGATCGTCCGCCGGCACATACACGGCCTGCACCGAAGTGATGGAGCCGTTTCTCGTGGAGGTAATGCGCTCCTGCAGGGCGCCCATCTCCGTCTGCAGAGTCGGCTGATATCCCACCGCCGAAGGCATACGTCCCAAAAGGGCCGATACCTCGGAACCCGCCTGGGTAAAGCGGAATATATTGTCAATAAACAAGAGCACATCCTTTCCGCCTTCATCGCGGAAATATTCGGCCATCGTCAGACCCGTCAGGCCGACGCGCATACGGGCCCCCGGCGGTTCGTTCATCTGTCCGAATACCATGGTCGTTTTATTGATGACTCCCGACTCGGTCATTTCATGATACAGGTCATTGCCCTCCCGCGTTCTCTCTCCTACGCCGGTGAAAACAGAATATCCGCCGTGCTCCGTAGCTATATTGCGGATCAGCTCCTGGATGAGCACGGTCTTGCCTACTCCCGCGCCGCCGAAGAGGCCGATCTTGCCGCCCTTCTGGTAGGGGCACAGAAGATCCACGACCTTGATCCCCGTCTCCAGGATCTCCGTCTCGGTAGACTGCTCCTCAAATGTGGGGGCGGGCCGGTGGATGGGAAGATATGTGTCCACGTCAGGCTTTTCTTTATTGTCGATGGGCTCGCCAAGAACATTGAAAATACGCCCAAGAGTTTTCTCGCCTACGGGGACGGTGATGGGCGCTCCGGTAGCGGCGGCCTCCATCCCTCTCACCAGACCGTCCGTGCTTCCCAGAGCGATACAGCGCACCGTATCGTCGCCAAGATGCTGGGAAACCTCGGCCACAAGCGTTCCCCCGTCCTTCGTGGGGATGCGGACCGCCTCATTGATATCCGGAAGCTTTCCCTGGCTGAACCGGATATCCAAAACGGCGCTGATGATCTGCGTGATCCTTCCTACGTTTTGCTCTGCCATCTTGTTTCTCCTTATATCTGATGATTTTTGCTGTATGACGGATCCATGGGATCATCCGCCAATCGCATTGGCTCCGGCAACGATCTCCGTCAGCTCCTGCGTGATCGCGCCCTGCCTTGCACGGTTATACTGAAGGCTCAGGTCGGCTATCATCTCCTCCGCGTTGTTGGTCGCGGAATCCATTGCCGTCATCCTTGCCCCGTTTTCGCTCGCCGCCGATTCCAGGAGCGCGCCGTAGATCAGGCTGCTCATATATTTGGGGATTATCGCGTCCAGGACCGTCTCGTCGTCCGGCTCATAATTCATGATCGCCCTGTCCTTTGTCTCGGATTCGCCCGCTTCCATCTCCACGGGAAGAAGCCTGACAAGCGTAGGGTTATGGACCACCGTATTCTTGAAGGCCGTGTACGCCAGATAGATCTCGCCGATCTGTCCCTTCGCGAACTCGCCCAGAAGCAGCTCCGTCAAATCGGCTGCGTCCTGATACAGGGGCCCGTTCATCACTTCGGAATAGTCTCCCCGGACGGCGTATCCCTTCCGGGCTAGGCTGTCGCGTCCCTTCCGCCCGACGGCGTATACGTCGGTCAGCTCGGACGGCAGGCTGGAGCTCACCAGCTTGACGATGCCGCTGTTATATCCCCCGGCCAGCCCGCGGTTCGACGAGATCACGATGACCGCCTTCCGGGGCGAGTCCCCGGCCTTCAGATACCTGTGCCTGATATTGGACGAACCCTGCATGATGGAGCGGATCGTCTCGTACATCAGGTTGAAATACGGCTTGGACTGTTCCGCCCGCACCCGGGATTTCTGAAGCTTGACGGTAGCCACCAGCTTCATGGCCTTGGTGATCTGCTCCGTGCTCTGGATGCTGTCGCGACGGCGCTTGATATCTCTCATTGTCGCCATGAACGATCACCTGCTTTCTTTATTTCTGCGCCTTGCATTCCGTAATCGCCCTGGCGAGTAAACTGTCCGTCTCATCCGTGATCTCCCTGTCCTTGCGGATGGCTGCGGGGATCTCGGGATACTTGGTGTCAATAAACTTAAACAGCTTCTCCTGGAACTCCAGGACCTGGTCGGTAGGAATGTCCAGAAGATACTTTTTGGTAGCCGCGTAAATGATGATAACCTGATATTCCACAGGCATGGGCTTATACTGCGGCTGCTTGAGAACCTCCCGGATCCGTTCTCCCTGGGCCAGCTGCTCCGTGGTCGCCGCGTCAAGCTCCGAACCGAACTGGGCAAAGGAGGCCAGTTCGCGGTACTGAGCCAGCTCCACACGGATGGGAGCCGCGATCTTCTTCATTGCCTTGATCTGCGCCGCTCCCCCGACACGGGATACGGACAGTCCCGCGTTGATAGCCGGGCGGAAGCCGGCATTAAACATCTCCGTCTCCAGATATATCTGACCGTCCGTAATGGAGATCACATTGGTCGGAATATAAGCGGAAACGTCCCCCGCCTGCGTCTCGATAATGGGAAGCGCCGTCAGCGAGCCGCCTCCCAGCTCATCCGAAAGCCTGGAGGCCCGTTCCAGAAGCCTGGAATGCAGATAGAATACGTCTCCGGGATATGCCTCGCGCCCCGGCGGCCTCTTCAGAAGCAGCGAAAGGGTGCGGTAAGCCGCCGCGTGCTTGCTCAGATCGTCATAGATCACCAGAACGTCCTCACCGTTCTCCATCCATTCCTCCCCGATCGCGCAGCCGGAATACGGGGCAATGTACTGGAGCGGAGCCAGATCCGACGCCGTGGAGACCACGATGGTGGTATAATCCATAGCCCCGAACTCCTCCAGGGTCTTAACGATGTTGGCGACGGTAGATGCCTTCTGGCCGATGGCCACATAAATGCAGTGGACGTTCTCGGTCTTCTGATTGATAATGGTGTCAACGGCGATAGCGGTCTTGCCGGTCTGGCGGTCGCCGATGATCAGCTCACGCTGCCCGCGTCCTATGGGGATCATGGCATCGATCGCCTTGATCCCGGTCTGGAGCGGCGTATCCACGGATTTTCTTTCGATAACGCCGTGAGCCACGCGCTCGATCCGGCGGTATTTGTCTGTCTCAATGGGGCCCTTTCCGTCTATGGGCTGCCCCAGCGCATTCACGACGCGTCCGGTCAGGGCGTCTCCCACCGGAACCTCGACCACCCTTCCCGTGGTCTTCACGGTATCGCCCTCCCGGATATGGCTGGTGTCTCCCAGCAGAACCGCGCCTACATTGTCCTCTTCCAGGTTCAGAACCATGCCGAAGACTTCTCCCGGAAATTCCAGAAGCTCTCCCTGCATCGCGCTCTCAAGACCGTGGATCCGGGCAATGCCGTCGGCGACCTGGATCACCGTGCCGACATTGGACACGTCAAGCCTGGTCGAATATTTTTCTATCTGCTCTTTGATAACTGAGCTGATTTCTTCCGGTCTCAAATTCATGAAGGTTCGCACCTCTTTCTTATTATTGTTTCGCAGTCGTGTGAGGTATCACGCAAGCTGCACGTCCAGAAGCTGTTTTTTCAGGTCCTTCAGCCTGCTTTTGATGCTGCTGTCTACGACCCTGTCGCCGATGCGGATGACCATCCCCCCGATCAGCGAAGGATCCACACAATACTGCATCTCAAATTTTACATATGGCGTAGTATCCAAAAGGCGCTTCTCCACCTGGGCCTTCTGGTCGTCGCTCAGCGCCACGGCGGTGGTCACCTGCGCCGTTCCGATCCCCTTCTGTTCCTTCACCCTGGCGGAAAAGTACGCGAACACGGCGGGAATGTCATTCTGCCTGCCCTTTTCTACAGCTGCCGCGAGAAATCCCAGCATAATATCCGAGACGCGGCCTGAAAACACATTCTCCACGATCCGCAGCTTTTCCTCCCCGGCGATCTGCGGGTGATCCAAAAGCCGGATCAGCTCTCCGTTTTCCGACAGGATCCCGGAAAGAGCCTGGGCCTCCTCATAGACCTCGTCCGTCTGCCCCTTCTCCTCGGCCGCCTCAAAAAGCGCGTCGCCGTACACCTTCGATACTAGCTTTGCCATGTTCCCTCACCTATCTCTTTCAGAGTTTCTTCGATCAGGGAATCCTGCACCTGGGTGTCGATGGATGCCGCGACCACCTTCCCCGCCATCAGGGACGCAATGGAAATGATCTCCTGCTTCATATCGTCAAGCGCTTTCTTGCGCTCCAGCTCCACCTCTCGTCTGCCGCGCGCGATGATCCGCGCGGCCTCTTCCCTGGCTTCCCCTATGATCTCTGCCTCTCTGGCCTTTCCTTTCTTCCGGGCCTCCTCAAGGATCGCGTCCGCCTCCTTCTCGACATCCTTCAGTTTGGCTTCATACTGATCCTTCAGCGCCGCGGCCGCTTCCTTATCGTCCGCCGCGCTCTTCAGTTCTCCGGCAATCTTTTCCCGCCGTTTCTCCAGAATGGTGCGTACCGGATCAAACAGCAGATATGACAGGCCGAAGAAGAGGATAAAAATATTGATCGCCGTAAAGAATAGTTCGGAAAGCAACTGCGGATCAAAACCGATTAGCCTGTCCAATATACCTTAGCCTCCTTCCTGTTCCTGCCGCGCTTCCTGCCGATAAATCAGCCGAAGGGCTTCACGAACATCAGAATGATGGCAACGACAAGTCCGTAAAGGCCGGTCGTCTCAGCAACCGCCTGCCCCAAAAGCATGGTAGAGGTAATATCCGACTTTGCGCCCGGATTGCGTCCCACCGCAGCTGCGCCCTGGCCGGCCGCGATCCCCTGGCCTACGCCGGGTCCGATACCTGCGATCAACGCAAGTCCCGCTCCGATAGCGGAGCATCCGTAGATGAAATCCTGTCCTGAAATGTTCATAATTCTACCTCCTGATTTTTATTTTCTCCCATTCATTGGCACGGGAAACCCGAACTTCGCCGCGGGCGCGGCCGCATTGGAACGGCGCCCGGCAAAGACGAGCCTTACTCCATTTTATCGTTAATGTAAACCATTGTCAGCATACAGAATACATATGTCTGTATCGCGCCGGAAAACAGGTCGCAGTAAACGTGCAGCGCCGCAGGGATCGCAATCTTGGCGAACCACGGCATCATTCCGTACCACAGCCCGATAATGATCACGCCCGAAAGCAGATTGGCAAACAGACGCAGCGAGATGGAAATCGGGTTGGCGATCTCGCCGATCAGATTGATCGGAAACAGAATCGGGATCGGCTTGAACAGGCTCGTAATGTGTCCGAACCCCCGGTTCTTGATCCCCTGGTAATTCACGATGAAAAACGTAAACAGTCCCAGAAGGAACGTGACGCCGAAGTCTGCGGTAGGCGCCCGGAGACCGAACAGGCCGCTCACATTACAGAGCAGGATGAACAAAAAGATCGTCCCGATGTAATTGATAAATCGCCTGCTGTTCGCGCCCATGATCCCCTGCGTCATGTTTTCGAGCGCTTCCATCGCGATCTCCAGACCGCTCTGGAACAGTCCCGGCGTATCGCTTTCACTGACGTTTTTCAGCTTCTTCCGCACAAAGCAGGCGAATACGAGCAAGGCCGCCGTGACGATCCAGGCGCCCACCGTGGTATCCGATATCCACAGCTCCTGCCCGAACGCATGGTACTTCAATACGCCGTGAATCATAAAATCCGGTTCACTTTCAATCATCGGAAGCCCCATCATCCTCATACGCTTCTCTCCTTTCCTGAGAAATTGTATATTCTTTCGCGTTTCTTCGGAAACGCGCAAAGACCCGATGCACGGCGGGCTGCAGAAAAGCACCCGCCTTCAGCCCGAAGAGCGCCAGAGCCATCGCAACAATATCGACCTTCCGGCTCGCCCCCAGCAAAAAAAGGATCGCAACAAGCACCACCTTGCGCACCACGGAATGGATCACGGTTATCCTGTTCGCGTATGCTTCGTCCCTGCTGTCCAGGGCCTTCTCCGCCACCAGGGACATATGGACGAGCATGATCACGGAAGCGGCCAGTCCGGCTGCCAGTCCCAGCAGGACGGGGTACAGGGAAAACCCCGCGGCCGCCAGAATGCTCCGGAATATCACGGCAAGGAGCGCCAGGGCCAGGACATACAGGGACATCCCCACAGACATTTCCGCCACCAGGCGTCTGGTCTCTTTCGTCATGAGCGATCCTCCCTGTCCGCCGGCGGTACGATCCGGCTGGGCGTCTTGGGCCTGTCCGCGGATGCCTCCGTTTGGCCGGCAGCGCGCTCCATGAGCCGCTCCTTCTCCTTCCGTTCCTCCCTGGCTTCGCGTTCGATCAGGCTCTTCGCCATCACGTACGCTCCCCGGGCTCCGCCCAGCACCCCCAGGATCAGAAAGACCAGAAGCGTCTTCGTCCCGAAGCGGGAATCTATATAGCTGCCCGCCAGGACCCCCAGGACCGTAGGCGTCAGTACGCACAGCCCAAGCTGGGTCACCATGGCAAGACTGCGAAACACCGATTTATTATACCGCATATCCTATCCTCATCGTCCGGAAATCCAAAGGACCGGACCTGTTTGCGCACCCGCCGCCCGGAAGCAGCGGCCTTCGCCGCACAGCGGACAGTCGGGCCAAGGGCCCAACTATTCACCATTATAACCAATATTTGCCGATTTGTCTATAACTCATAAAAGTTTCGTGAAAAAATTGTGCCGCGCGGCTGTCTCCGGCAAAGCGGAACGGGACTTCCCGAAGCATCTTTTGTAAAGCGTATAAAGCGGATTTTCTGTACAACAAAAACGGAAGCCTTCGAAAAGGGCTTCCGCTCTCGAGAGCGACAGACGGGACTCGAACCCGCGACCTCCACCTTGGCAAGGTGGCATACCACCAACTGTACTACTGTCGCATCAGAAATATCTATAACGTCTCTTAATGACGGATTTTATTATATCACACCTTGCGGGGGAACGCAAGTAGTAAATTTTGTTTTTTCGCTTCGCCAGCGCAGGCCCCCCGCCGGGCACGTTCTCCCCGCCGGGGAACGCCGGGCGGAAGACTTCTCGCTTTGGCCGCGCGGAAATGTTTGCCTGAATCCGCCCTCTGTGCTATACTTGACCTGACAAAGAACAAGCGAGGTACATAATATGAACAGAAAAGAATTTGCCGAGATCCGCAGGCAGTACACGCCTGAGCGCTGCACCGTCACCCGTCTCTGCGGCTGCTATGTGGATGCGGAAAAAAACATTAAGACCACCATGAAGGAGGCGTTTTTGTCCCTGCCGGAGGAAGATTCCTTCAAATATCTGGCGATCTTTAAAAAGACCCTGTCCGGGGCGATCGGGAAGAATCTCCTGAATCTGGAATTTCCGCTGAACGAGGAAAAGGAGGGCGGCTGCCAGGAGTTTCTCCTGAAGCTGCGCGACAGCAGACTCCGGGACGACGAGCTGGTAAACCGATTTTACGACCGGATCATCGAATCCTTTTCATTTCCCGAAAATTACTATATCATCCTGATCCACGCGGCCTACGACGTACCGGGAAAAGCCTCCGACGGAACGAGGATGTTTGACGCCTCCGACAATGTTTACGAGTATATCCTGTGCAGCATCTGTCCCGTCCATCTCAGCAAGCCCGGACTGGGATACAACGCGGAAACCAACCGCATCGAAAACCACGCCCAGGACTGGATCGTGGAGCCTCCCATGAACGGCTTCCTTTTTCCCGCCTTCAACGATCGCTTTACCGATATTCATTCCATGGCCTACTACACCAAAAACGCGGCGGATCTGCAGGAGGATTTCATCCGCGGGATGTTCGGGTGCAGCCGTGTCCCCCTTCCCGCCAATGTGCAGAAGGAAACGTTCCGGGCTCTGATCTCCGATTCCCTGGGAGACGACTGCGACTACAGCATGATCCGAAGCATCCATGAGACGCTGAACGAAAAGATCGAGGAATTCAAGGACGAGCCCGAACCGCTCGAGCTGGGCAGGGAGCAGCTGCGGAGCATCTTTGAAGAAAGCGGCGTATCCGACAGCTGTCTGGAAACATTCGACCGGTGTTACGATTCCCGCGCGGGCGAGGACTCCTCGTTCACCGCCGCAAATATCGCCGATACCCGCGGCTTTCATATCGAGATCCCCGACGTAACCATCCGGGTGAAGCCGGAGGCCGCGTCTCTGATCGAGACGCGGATCATCGACGGCCGTCAGTGTATCGTGATCGCCGTAAGCGATAACGTAGAAGTAAACGGAGTCAGCGTCCGCTGCAAATGAGTCCGCGCCGGGGCCGCCGCATTGTCGGGCACGCTGAGAAAAAGCCCGGATCTTACCGGGCCTTTTTGATGCGGGTAGCCGGACTTGAACCGGCACGGAGTCGCCCCCGAGAGATTTTAAGTCTCTTGTGTCTGCCTATTCCACCATACCCGCCTGCCTGCGCGGTCACGTCCGAAATAGAGGGACTCGCCGGCGTGTCTTCCCGGGAGGCCGCGCGCACCGGCCGGTTCTCCCTTCGGAATATAAGGGATGCGCCGGCGTCTTCATGACGTCCTGCGCATCGCCGCTGGATGGAGGTGGATTCGAACCACCGAAGCGTGTCGCAACAGATTTACAGTCTGCCCCCTTTGGCCACTCGGGAACCCATCCGCAATACCGGCCCC
>CANRGP010000001.1 GCA_947630085.1 uncultured Lachnospiraceae bacterium | reverse complement strand
GGAGCAGGTGGCTTCCGCTACCGGCATTGTTCGTGAGGCGAAGCGCTTCCTTGCAAAGACCGATACTCCTTCGGCCCTGCGGGACATGGAGGAGACGCTGACCGCCCGGGACGTGTTCGACGCGGCCAAGGACGGGGACGGTATGGCGCTGGAGGTGGTCGAGCGGGTATCCTCCTATCTGGGCCGGGCGGTGGCAACCATTGCCCTCATCGTGGACCCGGAGATGATCGTTGTGGGCGGCGGCGTATCCCGGGCAGGGAATTTCCTGATCGATCGGATCTACAAATATTATCTGCAGTATGAAACGCTTTCCGAGAACCGTCCCAAGCTGGGGCTTGCCAAGCTGGGCAATGATGCCGGCATTTATGGGGCGGCCAGGATGGTCATCGACTGACGCGGCCGGAGGCGGTGCCTCTTTGGCCGAAAACGGAACGGGCGCGGCGGGAATCGCCGCGCCCGTTCCGTTTTCGGCGTACAGGCATTATTCGTATGACACTTGTTCCGTTTTCGGCGTACAGGAATTATCTGCAGGACATTTGCTTCGCCTCCGGCGTACAGGAATTATCCGCAAGACATTCGTCCTGTAAGCGGAGCTTCCTCCGGGCGGCCCGTGTAAAAAGCCGTATAAAAAGAGGAGACCCCGACCGTTTCCAGCCGGGGTAATTATGAAAAAATCTATGTGCATTTTGTCAGATTATTGGTTCTGTGGAATCAAAACCCTGTGCAATTCCACTAAAAACATTGTAGGTTATGAATGTGAACACAATATGAACACAGCGTGAACAGATTGTAAAATAGTTATTTGAGGATACAGATGGACTTTGCCGGAAGCGACAGCGTGGTTCCGTCCAGCGTGACCGCCTGGCCGTCCGTAGTCAGATAGCCCCGTATCCCCATGGAAGCGAGCTCCGTGCCTGCCAGATCTACGGAAACAGGCTCCGCGGAGGTGTTGTAGACAATGCCAATGACGGAGCCCTCATAGGTCTTGGTAATGGCGGCCTGGGTGCCGTCGGTCAGGGACTCCACGATATCGATCTGCCCGCGGGCGATCTCCGGGTTCTCGTTGCGGATACGGATGGCACGTTTGTAATAGTTCAGGAGAGATAAGGGGTCGGTGAGCTGCTCATCGACGCCGGGGAAGGCGGATTCGATCCCTTTATCCGCATCCTTCGGTCCTGCGGTCATCCCTGTGGTGTCCGTCTTGGACCAGATCATGGGAAGGCGCTTGTTCTCATCCTTCTTGCCGGAGCTGGACATCCCGATCTCTTCTCCGTAATATACATAGGGACTTCCGTTCATGGTCATCAGAAGGCCGCACGCCATCTTCAGATTCGTTTCGTCCTTTGCCAGGGCATTGGCGACCCGGCCCATATCGTGGTTGGTGATAAAGGGCGCGTCGATGTAGTCGGGGTTGACCGCTCCGAAATCCGTCTGGTAGCTCACCATACTCTCGACAAAGCTGGCGGCCGGATAGACGCCCCTGGCCGCGCGGATCAGCTTTCCTTCCGCGTCCGCGGCGTCAAAATTAAACATACTCGGCGTCATGCTGGCATAATATTCCGCGATGGTCGCTTTGTTGGCCCAGACCTCGGATACCATATAAAAGTTCTCATTGAGGCTTTTGCAGTAGCTGAAGAGCCAGTCGAGGACTTCCGTGTTGAAGGAATTGGCGCTTTCCTCGAAGTGCAGGGCCGCGTCCATACGGAAGCCGTCCACTCCCAGGCCGATCCAGTAGGCGGCGATATCTTCAAATTCCGCGCGAAGCGCGGGGCTGCTTAAATCCAGATCCGGCATTTCCGACCAGAAGGATCCCTCGTAATACCAGTCGCAGCCGCTCACCTTATAATAAGTCCCGTCCACCTTCTCCCTGGAGAAATGGTAGTAGCCTGCTTCCGGGCATTCCGCAAGATCCGGCTCGGCTCCCTCAGGCAGCCCGCGCAGATATTCGCACGCATCCAGGAACCACTGGTTTTTGGACGACGAGTGGTTGATGACGAAATCGATCACCACCCGGATCCCCCGGTCGTGGCAGGCGTCCACCATGGTTTTGAAATCCTCGACGGTGCCGTATTCCTTATCAATGGAGCGGTAATCCACCACATCGTATTTATGGTACGTCGTGGACTGCATCAGCGGCATGAACCAGATGCCGTTGAAGCCCATATCCGAAATGTAATCCAGTTTTTCCGTCACGCCGTTCAGATCGCCTATCCCGTCCCCGTCGGAGTCATAGAAGGAGTAGACGAAGATCTCATAATAGTTGCGGAAATTGTCGTCGATGATGTTGAGGGGCTGCTCATATTCATAGACGATCTCTTCCGCCGGCGCGGAGGATTCCGAAGAAGGGGCGGCCTCACCGGCGGAGGATGCCGCGGCGTCCGTTCCGGCTTCCGTCTGGACGGCCTCCGTCCGGGCTTCGCCCGATCCCGGCGCCTGCGTACCCGAGCAGGCTGTGAGAACTGCTGTCATGCCCAAGAGGGCGGCTGCGGCGATGCGCTTTCGCGCGGCCTGGATAAATGCTTTTTTCATGGTATGTACCTCCCTTAATCCCGTTACCATTCATTCTAGCATGACAGGGGGTGCCTGTCAAACCGGGGGAGCCAAAAACCGGTTGTTTTTTTGAAATGTATGTAGTAAAATTACCGAAAAGGGCGGCATCGGGGGGCCGATCCCGTCGGTAAAAAGAGAAGGAGGCGCAGCTATGAAATTTTCGGAAATGCCGTATGAAAGACCGGATCTTCCGCAGCTCAAGGAGCAGTACGAGGAGCTGATCCGGCATCTGACGGAGGCGGGGACATATGAGGATGCGAAGGCGGCTTTTCTGCAGATGGAGCTCCTGAATAAGCATATCTCCACGATGGAAACGCTTGCGTCCATCCGCCACAGCATCGACACCAGGGACGAGTTCTATGACGGGGAAGCCCGCTTCTGGAATTCGGCCGGTCCGGAGATGCAGGGCTATATGCAGAGATGGACGATGGCCATGCTGGAAAGCCGTTTTCGTTCCGACTTTGAGGAGGAATACGGAAGCCTGATGTTTTCCTCTGCCGAGATGGCGCTGAAAACATTTACCCCGGAAATCATTCCCCAGATGCAGGAGGAGAACGAGCTGATGCAGGAGTATGAGAAGCTTCTGGCATCCGCCCAGGTTCCTTTTGAAGGAGGGGTCTATACATTATCGCAGATGTCCCCGTTCAAGACCGATCCTGACGACGACCGGCGCCTGGCGGCATGGAAAGCGGAAGGGCAGTGGTACAAGGACAATCAGGAGAAGCTGGATCAGATCTACGACCGTCTTGTCCATCTGCGCGACGGGATGGGCAAGGCGCTGGGATATGAGGGGTACACCACTCTGGGATATTACCGTATGGGAAGGAACTGCTATACGAAGGAGGACGTTGAGAAATTCCGCGCGGCTGTCCGCAAATACCTTGTTCCCGTGGCCGACCGGGTTTACCGCAGCCAGGCCGAGCGGCTGGGAAAGGAATATCCCATGAGCTTCGCCGACAACGCCCTGGAGTTCCGCTCGGGAAATCCCAGGCCGCAGGGGAGCCCGGATGAGATCCTGGCGCAGGGCCTTAAGTTTTATACGGAGCTTTCTCCGGAGACAGGGGAATTTTTCCGCACGATGATGGACGGCCAGCTTCTGGATGTGCTGAGCACCGAGGGGAAGCGGGGAGGCGGATACTGCACGGGGATCCGCGAGTACGGCGTGCCGTTTATTTTTGCCAATTTCAACGGAACGCAGCATGACGTGGAGGTGATCACCCACGAGGCCGGTCACGCGTTTGCCTATTATATGAACAGGGACCGGATCCCGTCGTCCTACATATGGCCCAGCATGGAGGGCTGCGAGGTCCATTCCATGTCCATGGAATTTATGGCCTGGCCGTGGGAGGAAGGCTTCTTCGGCCCGGATACGCGCAAGTTCTATTACAGCCACCTGACGGGCGCGCTGACCTTCATCCCGTACGGGACCATGGTTGACCACTTCCAGCATATTGTCTACGAGAAGCCCGATATGACGCCGGCCGAGCGCCACGGAGTATGGAAGGAGCTTCTGGGGATCTATATGCCGTGGATGAAGCTCGACGGGGAGATCCCGTTCTACGCGGACGGCGAGGGATGGCAGAGGCAGCATCACATTTACTCCAATCCGTTTTACTATATCGACTACTGCCTTGCGCAGACCGTGTCGCTGCAGTTCTGGGCGCTCGTCCAGGAGGATCGGAAAAAGGCGTGGGAGAAATATATGACGTATACGGTCCAGGGCGGAAGCAAGGTCTTTACAAAGCTTCTGGCCGACGCGGGCCTGGAGAGTCCCTTTGATGAAAACTGCCTGAAAACTGTATGCGAAAAGGCCATGAAATGGCTTGACGGATTTGATCTGGGGGCGGATGCGAAATAAGGAGAATCGGGGCATAAAATCACGAAAACCTGATATTTCCGATTGACATTAACGCAATAAAGCTGTAAAATGTAAATTAGTTTTTTTGCAGCAGATGTTTGTATGCCTGCCGCGGACACGCGGGAAAAGAAGGGCGTATGATCGGGTGCGGCGCACCGAAGCGGGTGCGGGCCGTTGAGAACGAATTTTAAATAAAAGAGGAGGAATCTACATGAAAAAAGCAAACAAGCTGCTTGCGATGCTTCTTTCTGCGGCCATGGTGCTGTCTCTGGCGGCCTGCGGCGGATCAGGAAACGAGCCCGCGCCGGAAACACAGGCTACGGAAGCTACGCAGGCTGCGGAAGAAACCGGGGGGGCTGAGGTAGCCGCACCGGCTAACGACACGATGGTGGTGTCGGTTGAGAAGGGACTGGAAGGCAAGTTCTCTCCGTTCTTCTATCACTCCGCCGATGACTCTACCATTGTTGAAAGCTTTACGCTGTACACCCTGATGTCCGACCGTGTTGCCAACCCGGTGAATACGGCTATCGAGGGCGAGACCCGCGCTTACAACGGCACGGATTACGAGTACACCGGCCCGGCTGACGTGATCGTTACCGAGAACGCCGACGGTACTGTGTATTATGATCTGACCATCCGCGATGACCTGGTATTTTCCGACGGACATCCGGCTGATATCGACGACGTGATCTTCGGTATGTATGTATTCCTGGATCCCACCTACGACGGAAGCACGACTCTGTATTCCACCCCGATCCAGGGCCTGGAGGAGTACCGATCCGGAATGGCCCCGCTGTATCAGCTTCTTGTAGAGGCCGGCGAGGACAACACCGACTTCACCTACTGGGATGAGGCCACGCAGACCGCTTTCTGGACCGAGGCTCTTCCGGCAGCCGGCGAGGCGTTTGCCCAGTCCATCCTGGACTACTGCATCGCCAACGGCTATGCCGCGGAAGGGGATCCGGTAGAGACGATCACCCCCAACTGGGGCTTTGAGACCCCCGAGGGCGCGACCGTTGCCGACTTCTGGGATGTACTTGTCGAGTCCTATGGGGGAGACTATCAGTCGCTGTCCGATACCGAGGCTGCCAGCGGCGCTCTTTGGAGCTACCTGGATCCGGTTTATGTAGCCGGTATTGAGACCGGTGAGTCTGCTCCCAACATCTCCGGTATCCAGAGACTGGACGACTATACCGTGCGTGTGGTCGCCTCCGAGCTGGATGCTACGATGATCTATCAGATGAGCCTTCCCATCGCTCCGCTGCATCACTACGGCGACGAGAGCCTGTATGACTATGACAACAATATGTTCGGTTTCGAGAAGGGCGACCTGTCTATCGTTAAGGCGAAGACCACGGAGCCTCTTGGCGCCGGACCCTACATCTTCAATAACTACACCAACGGCGTTGTTTACATGGATGCCAACCCGGACTACTACAAGGGCGAGCCGAAGATCACTCACCTGAACTATCTGGAGTCCTCAGAGGCCGATAAGGTCAACGGTATCGTTGCCGGCACTCTGGATGTGGCGGAGCCCTCCTACTCCACCGATATCGCGAAGCAGATCGCTGCCGAGAACGGTTTCTCCGAGGATGAGTGGGATAAATTTGACGGCCCGGTTCTGACCACCAAGCTGATCGACTACCGCGGCTACGGATACATCGGAATCAACCCGAACAACATGAAGGTCGGCGATGATCCTGCTTCCGAGGCTTCCAGGGATCTGCGCAAAGCATACGCTACCGTTATCGCGGCTTACCGCGACGAGGCCATTGATTCTTACTACGGACCGACCGCAAGCGTTATCAACTACCCGATCTCCAATACGTCCTGGGCTGCTCCGCAGACTACCGACGACGGATACAGGATCGCGTACTCCGTGGATGTGAACGGAGATCCGATCTACACCGCCGGTATGGCAGGCGAGGAGAAGTATGCAGCTGCTCTTCAGGCGGCTCTGGGATACCTGGAGGCAGCCGGATACACGGTTGAGGACGGTAAGGTCACCGCGGCTCCCGAAGGCGCCAAGATGAGCTATGAGTGCGTACTCGGCGGCGGCGGCCAGGGCGATCACCCCAGCTTCCTGCTTCTGAAGAATGCCGGCGATGCCCTCAGGACCATCGGAATGGATCTGACGATCATGGACTATGCGAACTCCAGCGACCTGTACTCCAGCTACCAGAACGGCGTGGCTGAGATGTGGTGCGCCGCATGGCAGTCCTCCTCCGATCCGGATATGTATCAGCTGTACCATTCTCAGGGTTCCACCAACTACTATCGGATCGCGGATGATGAGCTGGATGAGCTGATCATGGCAGGACGTCAGTCCACCGATCAGACCTACCGCAAGGCGATCTATCAGGCGGCTATGGAGATCATCATGGACTGGGCGGTTGAGATCCCGGTCTACCAGCGCAGCGATTGCGCGCTGTTCTCCTCGGAGCGTGTGAATATCGATACGGTTCCGAACGACATGACTCCGTACTGGGGCTGGATGGCTGAAGTTGAGACCCTGGAGATGAAGTAATTCAGAACAGAGACTGAACGACATCCGGGAATAACGTAATATATTTGCCCCGCCTCCCGACGATGGGAGGCGAGGCAAATTGTTTACAAGAGTGAAGATTTATAAAAAATCAGAGGGGAGGGTTTCGTTTGCGTAAATTTATCATCAAGCGTCTTCTTATTTCAACAGTGATCCTTTTTTTCGTGACGCTGATCATCTATACGCTGATCCGGTGCCTGCCGACGAGCTACGTTGAGACGATGGCCATGCAGCTGTCCACCGCTCCGGGCTCCAAGCCGTATGAGGTGTGGATCGAGCAGCTGAATGCGTCTTACGGTCTGGATCAGCCGATTTTGGTCGGGTATTTCCACTGGCTGGGGGATTTTGCCAGGGGGAATTTCGGCGACAGCTGGAAGTTTACGGTTCCGGTTATCGAAGAGTTCAAAAGCGTGATCGGCATTTCCTTTATCATGGGGGCGATTTCCCTGGTGCTGGAGCTGGTGATCGCCATTCCGCTGGGGATCATAGCGGCTACCAAGCAGTATTCCAAATCGGATTATATTATCTCCGCCAGCGCGCTGGTGGGCATCAGTCTTCCCACCTTCTTTTTCGCTACGGTTCTGAAACTGATCTTCGCGGTGAAGCTGGGGTGGTTCGATACGCATGGACTGGTTGGGCGTAATTTCGCCCAGCTGAGTACCTGGGGGCAGATCCTGGATCAGGCAAAGCATCTGGTCCTTCCGCTGGCGACTCTGGTCATTATCAGCGTCGGCTCTCTTATGCGTTATACCAGAACAAATATGCTTGAGGTCCTGAACGCGGATTACATCCGCACGGCCAGGGCAAAGGGCGTCAGTGAAGGCAAGGTCATCTATCATCATGCCTTCCGCAATACTTTGATTCCGCTTGTAACCATCGTAGGCGGTTCGCTCCCGGGCCTGTTTTCCGGAGCGCTGATCACGGAGACGCTGTTCTCCATCCCCGGGATCGGTTATGTTTCTTACCAGGCGATGACGGCCGGAGACATTCCGTTCACGATGTTTTATCTGACATTTATAGCGATACTTACTCTGCTCGGCAACCTGATCTCGGATATCCTGTATGCGGTAGTCGATCCGAGAGTCCGCATTGAAGGATAGGAAGGGAGGTAGGATCATGGCAGAAGATGTAAAAAACGTAAATGAGAACAAGGAAGAGCAGTATTCGTTAAATGACGACCGCCGTGTCAAAGTCCTGTCTCCGGGAGCGCTGGTCATTAAGCGCTTTCTGCGGAACCGGCTCGCGGTTCTCGGTCTTATCATGCTTATCACGATGTTTATTTTCTCCTTTGTGGGCGGCATGGTAGTACCCTACGGGCAGGACGAGCAGTTTTATACGTATACGTATCTGGACAAGGAGTATGTCGGTGTTACCCGGAACAACGACCTCCGCTACGCGGTGGCCGAGGGGCAGCAGTTCCCCACCATCCTCCAGGCACAGTTCCTCCTGGCGCTGGGCAAGGGAAACGATACGTTTACCTACAAGGATGTAGATTACAAGACCGTCAATGAAGGTCCTGACTTTTACTCCATCAGCACTGCGGACGGAACCATGCTGGCCATCGCGTACAAGGACATTGTAAACGCGGCGGACGGAATGGCGGAGCCGTCTTTCTCCGTCAAGTATGAGGGCCTGAAAGCGTACGTAAACGGGGCTTCGTCTTTCGTGGCGGACGGGAAGGAGTATCAGCTGGACGAGGACAGCAATATCCTGTTGGACGGCGAGACGATCGGATACATCAGCCGCTTTGTGGTTGCGGCACGCGAGAACGGAGTCGTGCTCACCCGTGACTTCAAGGAGCGCCTGGAGGAAGCTTTGGACTCGGGCGTTCAGGAGTTCAGCTATACGGGAGAAGACGGCGTGGAGCATACATATCCCATCTCCTACGATGCCAGCGCTCAGGTCTGGTCCGTAAAGGAGGAGACGAAGACATATGTGTACAGTTCCTATGAGAAGCCTTCTCTGAAGCATCCGCTCGGCACCGACAACAACGGCATGGATATGCTGGTTCGTCTGATGTACGGAGGCCGCGTATCCCTGATCATCGGCTTTATCGTTGTGATCATCGAGACGGTCCTCGGTGTGATCATGGGAGGCATTTCCGGCTACTTCGGAGGATGGATCGACAACCTCATCATGCGTCTCGTGGACATTTTCTACTGTATACCGTCCATGCCCATCATTATCATCCTGGGCGCCGCTATGGACAATATGCAGGTGGATCCGCAGATCCGTATGCTGTATCTGATGCTGATTCTGGGTTTCCTGGGCTGGGCAGGCATTGCCAGAATGGTCCGCGGCCAGATCCTCTCCCTGCGTGAGCAGGAGTTCATGACCGCTGCGGAAGCCTGCGGCATCAGCGTTTCCCGGCGTATTTTCAAGCACCTGATTCCCAACGTGATCCCGCAGCTGATCGTTTCCTGCACCATGGGCCTCGGCTCTGTGATCCTGACGGAAGCGACGCTGTCCTTCCTGGGACTGGGTGTGAAATTCCCCTTTGCTTCCTGGGGAAATATCATTTCCGATGTGAATAACTCCTTTGTTATGACCACATACTGGTTCATATGGATCCCCGCCGGCGTCTGCCTGCTGATCACCGTACTCGGCTTCAACTTCGTGGGCGACGGTCTGAGAGATGCCTTTGATCCCAAGATGAAGCGATAGGAAAGGAGGAAGGAAGATGGCAAAGAAGAAAGCAGAGGGATATCTGTCGGCAAAGGAATCGCGCCGGATCTCCAAACAGAACCGAAAGATCACCAACGAGCTTGAGAAAAAACGCAAGCGCAAGAATGTCCCGGAAAGCGAATACCTTACTACGATGCATGACCCGAACAATTCCGTGGAGTTTGATAATCTGCATACATACTTTTTTACCGACAGCGGAACCGTCAAGAGCGTTGACGGCGTCACCTTCGAGGTGCCCATCGGGAAAACCGTGGGCGTGGTGGGCGAATCCGGCTGCGGCAAATCCGTTACCAGCCTCTCGCTGATGCAGCTCCTCCAGAGGCCCCAGGGCCAGATCGTGGAGGGCGAGATTCGCCTGAACCTGGGAGACAAGGCTTACGACGTGGCGAAGATGCCGTACGAGAAGCTGCAGGATCTGCGCGGAAATTTTGTGTCCATGATCTTC
The DNA here is from genome assembly GCA_947630085.1 of uncultured Lachnospiraceae bacterium. Taxonomy (GTDB): domain Bacteria; phylum Bacillota; class Clostridia; order Lachnospirales; family Lachnospiraceae; genus UBA3402. The sequence goes on along the minus strand of CANRGP010000001.1, from coordinate 72,695 downwards.
CAGGAGCCTATGACGGCGCTGAACCCGGTGTTCCGGATCGGCGATCAGTTGGAGGAGGTTCTGGAGCTTCACAATAAGGATATGAGCAAGGAGAAGATGAAGGCCCGCACCATTGAGCTTCTGGAGATGGTAGGCATCGCCAACAGCGAGGGAGTCTATAAGATGTTCCCGCACGAGCTGTCCGGCGGAATGCGGCAGCGTGTGGTCATAGCGATGGCGCTGGCCTGCCGGCCGAAGGTCATCATCGCCGATGAACCGACGACCGCTCTGGACGTGACGATCCAGGCTCAGGTGCTGGATCTGCTTCGCAATCTGAAGGACAAGATCAATTCCTCGATCATGTTTATCACGCATGACCTCGGCGTTATCGCTGAGATGGCCGACTATGTGGTGGTCATGTACGCGGGACGGATCGTGGAGAAGGGAACGGCGGAGGAGATCTTCGACAATCCCGCTCACCCCTACACGATCGGACTGATGGCATCCAAGCCGGTGGTCGGCAAGCAGGTGGATCATCTGTATTCGATCCCGGGCAAGGTGCCCAATCCCATCAATATGCCGAACTACTGCTACTTTAAGGACCGCTGCGAGATGTGCGTGGGCCGCTGCGACGGGGCATATCCCGAGGAGGTCAGCATTTCTCCGACGCACAAGGTCAGCTGTTATCGGTACTATGCGGATGCAGAGAAGGGAGGGAACGCATAATGGCGGGAGTGAAAGAATTAGCCGAGGGTGTCGGAAGAGCCCATCCGGAACCTCTGAACAAATCTCCGGAGCAGGTCGATGTGGAGATGGAAAAACGAAAAGAACGCATCGAGCAGGAGATTCACACCAATAAAAAACGCTCCGGTTCCCTTGAGATCGAGAACAACTATACGCCGGTGACATATGACGATCAGTATATCCTGATGGTCAATGCGCTGAAGAAATATTTCCCCATCAAGGGCGGCATGGTCACCAAGACCATAGGTTGGGTGAAGGCCGTGGACGGCGTTACCTTCAATCTGCGCCGTGGAACCACGATGGGTCTGGTAGGAGAATCCGGCTGCGGAAAGACGACCACAGGGAGGGCGATCCTCAGACTCGGCGGAGAGAAGAGCGGAGGCCAGGTCCTCTTCAACGGCCAGGAGATTTACGATCTTTCTCCGAAGGAAATGCGCGCGCTGCGCACCAAGATGCAGATCATTTTCCAGGATCCGTTTTCCAGCCTTTCTCCCCGCCTTCCGGTAGGAGAGATCATCGGGGAAGCGGTGAGGGAGCATAATCTGGTTCCCAAGAGCGAATTTAATGATTATATCGACAAGGTCATGGACGACTGCGGACTTCAGCCGTTCCACAAGGACCGTTATCCGCATGAATTTTCCGGCGGACAGAGGCAGCGTATCTGCATTGCCCGCGCTCTGGCGCTGAATCCGGAATTTGTGGTCTGCGACGAGCCGGTCTCGGCCCTGGACGTATCGATCCAGGCCCAGATCATCAACCTTTTAAAGGAGCTCCAGCAGAAGCGCAGCCTGACATATCTGTTTATTTCCCACGACCTGTCGGTAGTGGAGCACATTTCAGATGTGGTAGGCGTTATGTACCTGGGCAATCTGGTGGAGTACGGTTCTACCGCGGACATATTCCGCAATCCGCTTCATCCGTATACGAAAGCGCTGTTCTCTGCGATTCCGATCCCGGATCCCAAGGCGAAGATGAACCGTATCGTACTGGAGGGCTCCATCCCGTCCCCGGCAAATCCGCCGTCGGGCTGCAAGTTCCATACGCGCTGCGCCCAGTGCATGGAACGGTGCAAGGTGGAGGCTCCGAAGCAGATCGAGGTGGAGAAGGATCATTATGTGGTCTGCCACCTGTATGATAAGTAATGGGACGAGATCAAAGGGACGACGATGACGGGCGCACCGTAGCCGATATGAGCGGCGTGTCCGGGCCCGGCCTGTTCGGCGGTCTGTTTGGACGGCGGCTGAAGGATGTCCGGAGCTCCGGACGCAAAAAGCCCTCTCCGGACGCAGGAGATCAGGAAAGGCCGGATATCTTTGTCAGCGAATCCGCGCAGACGGAGAAAAGCCCGTCGGCGCTGGACCAGCCTATGACGCCTGAAGAGAGGCGGATGTATATGCTGGGCGCCATAAAGGCCGCTGTCCTGATCGGCCTGGTATACATCGTCGGGATCGGCGGCTTTGTACTGCTGCTGCTGTTTGTGTGGGACATATTGTGAGACGGACATCCCCAACCCGGAGGGCAGACAGCGCCAGGCCCCGTATGGAGGCGAAGAGCCTCTCCCGCACCGGATGAAACCGCAGCAGGTTAGAACCAGAGATGAAAAAGCGGACCATGATCCGCAAAAAAAGCGCGGAAGCAGCTTTTGAGAAAAGCCGCTTCCGCGCTTTGTATTTCCTCTGTGGGAGCTCAGATCAGCCGCATCCGCATCTGATCGGGATCCGTACTGAAGTTGATGCACGTTTCCTTGTCGATCCGGCGCTGGTTGTAGAGGGCCAGAAGGCTGTTGTTCATGCTCATCATACCCTCGGACATTCCGGTGGCGATGACGTTGTCGATCTGATGGATCTTGTTCTCGCGGATCATATTGCGGATGGCGTTATTCAGGTACATGATCTCAAAAGCGGGAACCAGTTTGCCGTCGGTAGTAGCGAGGAGCTGCTGGGAGATCACGGCCTGGAGCACCATGGACAGCTGAACGCGGACCTGCTGCTGGCCGTCCGGCGGGAAGACGTCAACAATACGGTCGATCGTGTTGGCGGCGCCTACGGTATGTAAGGTGGAGATGACCAGATGCCCGGTCTCCGCCGCCGTCATGGCGATGCGGATCGTCTCGAAGTCACGCATCTCTCCCAGCAGGATCACATCGGGAGCCTGACGCAGAGCGGCGCGCAGACCGTTCACGTAGCTTTCGGTGTCCTGCCCGACTTCACGCTGCGTGACGACGGATTTGTCGTGGCGGTGAAGATATTCGATGGGATCTTCCAGAGTGATGATGTGGGCCCCGCGCTCGTGGTTGATCTTGTCGATGACGCAGGCAAGCGTAGTGGATTTGCCGCTTCCCGCGGCGCCTGTCACCAGGACAAGGCCCTTCTTGAGCTGGGAGATCCGCAGCACGCTTTCCGGAATGCCAAGCATCTCCGGCCTGGGCAGATCAAACCGCACGATACGGATAATGGCGCCCAGGGAGCCGCGCTGCTTCATGATGCTGGCGCGGAAGCGGGAGAGCCCGGGAAGGGCGAAGGAAAAGTCGTCGTCTCCGATGGTTAAAATCGTGTCCATTTTCCGGTGTCCGCTGATCTCATAGATCTCCGTGATCAGCTGATCCATGACATCGGGAAAGATCCGCTCGTCGTTCATGGGCCTGATCTGCCCGTGGACCTTCATGGAGATCGGAATGCCGGGGATCATGAAAATGTCGGAAGCGTTTTGTTCTACTGCCTGTTTTAAAATATCCTGTATCATGGAAATGTTCCTTTCTCCCGGCGTCCCGGAGGGCGGCGGGTCGTAATTATGCCGATATGCGGAAGAGAGCGCGGCCGGAGCTGTTCCGGATCATTCCGGTTCGCCGTCTGCCCCGAAAACGGGCATACGGGTGTCAATGGTATACTCCTGATCGTTGAATACATAGCAGGCGGTGACGGCGGAACCGTCGCCGGTAAATTCCATGCGGATCTTCTGCCCGTTTGACATGGGGATCTCGCAGCTGATAAGGCCGTCTTCTGTCTGTGAGACGAGAGCCTCCTGCGGAAGGACGGCGGACGCTCTCTGCGCGGCCTCTTCCGGAGAGAGCCCCTGTGCGACGGCGTTCCGGTAGTCCCGAAGGAATGCCTGGCCGGCCGCGTCCGCTTCATAATAGACACGCACGGCGTCCGCGTGACGCTCCGAGAATGAGAGGGCAGTTTTGGCATCGCTCAGGCTCAGAAGGCTGAACACTGCCAGACAGAGGATCAAAAAGATCAATACGATGGAGGAGATCCCGATGGAAATCCGATTTTTCATGGGAGCCTCCTTCCTGCCCGCGCGCCGGATATGGTGTAAAGCACGGAGCCGTCGCGGCTGTCAACAGCCCGGACGGTGACGGTCAGAAGGCCGTCCTCGATCAGAGGTTCAATCTGAAGCGTGTAATCCCCGGTAGAATATTGGGAGCCGGCGGTTTCGGCGGCCTCGCGGACAGCTTCTTCCCACCGGTCCGGCTGGTCGGAGAGGGCTGTGGCATCACCGAAAGCGGCGAACAGATCCTCAAGCGTATTGGACGAGGACTGAACGGCTCGGTTCAGGGAGTCGGCCCTGCGGCTCATCTGCTCGGCCCTGGCGAATGCCAGGACGAAGATACAGGCGCAGATGAGGAAAAAAGCGCAGACCCACATCATTTCCATCAAAAAAGCGTAGGAGGTACGTTCCCGTTTCTGCCTTTTCATGAGGAAAAACCTCCTTCCGGGCCGCTGCGGAGCAGAAGCTTTGCAATATAGTCGTCTCCCAGGGAGATCACAAGAACACGCTCGCCGCTGTCTGTCTCCTCAATGGAGAAGAGCAGGCTGCCGCAGTTCATGATGTTGATGCCGTCATCAATGGAAAGGCCGCTGTCTGTCCGGGAGAAAAGCTCCATCAGACAGAGCCTGCCGCGGCTTTCATAGATCCACGTCTCATAGTCGGCCGTGGCATAATGGGAGGTCATGACCAGGACGGAGCAGCCGTTCACCTCGCGGACCTCTATCGCGTCCGCCCGGTCGTTCTGGCGGACCTTGTTGGTGATGTAGGCGAGTACCGTGTCCGTCTCAAAAGAGGCGTTGTCCCTTGAACGGATATTTTCGTATACCCGGCTTCCGATCAGGATCGTGAATATGGTGCAGATCAGAAACACGAAGAACAGCAGAGCCGGAAAGAGCTGTTCCGCGCCCTTGGAGGGGCGTTTAAAAGCCTTTGCCGTCATCATTCTTCCTCCTCGACAGGCAGTATGGTAATGTCGGGCATGATGTTGCTGGCCCAGCCGCTGTAGAACACGTTGTAAGAATTTCTGTCAATGGAGATGCCGTAATGCTCTTCCAGATATTCTACGCTGGGCGGATAGCGCCCCTCAATGGCATAGCACTGGACGGAGGCACGGCGGACGGCCTCTACCAGCGCGTTCAGATTTTCTTCTTTGGTGCGCTCCGCGACGCCCCCTGTCTCCGAGATAAACAGGTAGAGACAGACGGCCACAAAGGCGGCGGAGGCCAGATAACCGATAACGGGGTATTTCTTCCTGGACCGGACAACGTGGATCATGGAATGTGCCTCCTAACCGATCGCGGACAGGATCCCTGCCAGCGGCAGCATGACGGACAGAAGAACCAGACCGACGGCTACGGCCAGGATGGTCACGATGGCCGGCTCCAGACGGGCGACCATGGAGTCCAGGGCGTCTTCGGTCTTCTGGTCATAATCATCGGCAAGCTTGCGCAGAATGGATTCGACCTGTCCCGCGCGGCTTGCGACGCGCAGAAGCTGAAGATCAAATCCGGAGAAGAGCTCCGCGTCCTTGACGGCATCGTAGAAGCTGCTTCCCTGGAGGATCAGTTCATTGGCTTTGCGGATGGACCGGGATATCTGCGGGTGATCCGCCAGCTTGTCGGCCATATTCATCCCCTCTTCCAGGCGCAGGCCGCAGCGGAGAGTTACGGAAATGGTGCTGCAGAAGCGCCGAAGAGCGGACATCCGGCTGATGTTGGACCGGGAACTGATGAAATTCATGACAGCGGCGGCAAACGCCGGCTGCTTTCCGCTGCGCCCGAGCAGGCGGAAAAGGACGATGGCGGCCGCCAGGATAACGATAACGATCAGGGCGGCGCCGCTGAGAATGCCTCCGACGCGGATGGCCCCCTGGGCCACCGGAGGGATCGAGGCGCCCAGCTGCTCGTAGACGCCGGAGAAAATGGGCATGATCTTTACGAAAAGTATAAACAGGATCACAAGGAGCATAAAGACCATCATCGCGGGATAGGTAAGGGCACGGCGCAGACTCTCGGCCAGGCGCGTCTCCCTCTCATAGTAGTCGGAGAGCTCCTCCAGCGTCACGTCCAGAGTACCGGTGCGCTCTCCCAGGACGATCATCTCCACCATATAGTCGGGGAAGCACCCGGCTTCGGTCACCGCCTGGCTGAAGGAACCGCCCATACGGATCTTGTCGGACATCCCCGTGAGAACCTTTTTTTCGGCCTCATTTGCCGCGTCCTCGGCCATAACGGACAATCCCTCGTAAATGGGGACCGCCGATTTGAAAAGCAATGAGATCTGCATACAGAAGCCCGCAAGGGCAAGGCCCTTAAACAGGGATTTGGATTGTTTTGCCATCTTGACCCTCCGCTCTGTCAATAGGAGAACTTCGCGGAATAATTGGCGGAGTTCTTGATGTGTTCGGTAACGGATGGATTGCCCCGTCCGGTGGAAGCAAACGTGGGATCCATGAAGCGCCAGTCGCTTCCGTTAAAGAAGATAACATTGTCGATCCAGCCCTGCTCGTCGGTGTATACGCTTACCCAGGCATGGTAGGTGTTGTTGGTGTAGCCGATGACCAGCTTGGCCGGAATATCCTGGAGCCGCAGCATAGCCACCATAAGAGCCGCGTAGTCGAAGCAGATGCCGTTGCGGGAAGCGAGCGTGTTATCTACATTCGGAAGATATCCGCTTTGAACCGTGGCGGCTTTGTTGTAGTCGTAGGTCAGGTTATCTACCGCGTACAGATAGACGGCCGCTACCTTCTGGAGAGGATCCGTCAGTCCGGCGCAGACGGTGTCGGAGACGGCGACCACATTGGAGGCCGCGGAATAGTTGCAGAACTGGTTGGGGTACAGGAAAGGAAGCTTGTCATTGGAGAGACTGACGCTGATGGACTGGTTGACCAGCTGCGCGTACATAGTGCCCTCCACCTGCTCAAATATGGTCACGGTGTAGGTTCCGCTTCCTTCTGTAAAAGGAAATGTCTCATAGGCTCCGGATACGTTCAGGTCGTAGGTGTACTGAGTGTCCTTGGTGATGCGGACCTTGATACGTTTGGCGCCTCCTGTATATTTGATCATGACATAGCCGTCCGACGTATGAGAAGCATCGATAACGGCGCTTTGATTGCCATAGGTCACGGAGCCGTCCGCGGACGGGGTCCGGACTACGGCCGCCAGAGTGTTATCCGCCGGCGCGCATATCCCGAGAAACAGAGCCAGCGTCAAAGCCGCTGCCCGGCGAAAAATAAATTTACGCATAGTATGATATCCTTTCCTGTGAACTGAAATTAAGGTGTTGTTTCCGACCCGCTTCTATTATATATAACATGGTAAAAAAATACAAGAACTAAACCATAAAGATATTATGACGGAATGCTTACATGATTTCCAGAGCTTTCCTGTGGCTTTTCCATTTCCTGTGTGTTAACATAATTTTGTAACAGAAATGTAAAATTTGTGTAACGGGAGGAAAGAGTATGAGAAGAGAATTGTGGTATGCGGCAGCAGCAGCGTTGTTTTTGTCCAGTGTTTTTGCGAAACCGTCCCACGCGGCGGCGCGGCTGTATGTGACAGGGGGGAATCTGTGCGGAGGAAACGGTTCGCAGGATGTGAACGGCCTGATCAGCGACCTGATAAACGGCTGCCTGAACGGGAACGGTTCAAGCGGAGGAAACAGCTGCCTGAATGGGAACGGCTGGAGCCTTGGGAGCGGCTGTCTGAGCGGGGATGGCTGGAGCCTTGGAAGCGGCTGCCTGAACGGAGACGGCTGGAGCCTTGGAAGCGGCTGCCTGAACGGAAGCGGCTGGATCCCGGAAGACGGCTGTATGCAGAGCGGAAGCCAGCAGAATGGAAGCCAGCAGAACGGAAGCCAGCAGAACGGAAGTCAGCAGGGCGGCGGCCAGGATGTGGAATGGTTCCCCGGCCAGGGGCCGGAATGCGGGAGCCCGACACCGCAGCTTCCCACGATCCCGCAGCAGGGCGGCGGCAATCAGCAGGGCGGCAGTCAGCAGAACGGCCAGCAGCAGGGCGGCAATCAGCAGGGCGGCAATCAGCAGGGCGGCGGCAATCAGCAGAGCGGCGGCAGTCAGCAGAGCGGCAGCACCGCTTCGTATGTGACACGGGTAGTAGAGCTTGTCAATGAGCAGAGGGCCGCAGCCGGACTTTCTCCGGTAAGGGAAGACCCGGCGTTATCCGCGGCGGCTGTCATCCGTGCCAAGGAGACTATGAGCAGCTTTTCTCACACCCGGCCTAACGGGAGCAGCTTCAGCACGGTTCTGGACCAGAGAGGGATCTCTTACCGGCGCGCGGGGGAGAACATCGCATACGGATACGACACGCCTGAGAAGGTTATGGATGCGTGGATGAACAGTACCGGCCACCGTGCCAATATCCTGGATCCGGACTTTACCGCTATCGGCATCGGCTATTATCAGGGAAGCAACGGAGTAAAATACTGGACGCAGCTGTTTACCTATTGATGTGCGCCTGAGGGGGAGATTTTCTGAATCTGTAGTGGCGGTTTGATGCGGGATGTGTTATACTCATATCATTATGAGAACATACATTGTATTTGATCTGGAGTGGAACCAGAGCCCGGACGGAAAACAGAATACAAATGAAGATCTCCCCTTCGAGATCATTGAGATCGGCGCGGTGAAGATGAACGAGAGGCTGGAGTTCATCGACGAATACCATCGCCTGGTGCTTCCGCAGATCTACACCCGCCTGCATTATCGGATCTCGCAGGTGACTCACCTGAACATCCAGGAGCTCAGGCGGGTGGGAGTACCCTTTCCGGAGGCGGCGGGCGAGCTTATGGAATGGTGCGGCACGGATCCTGTGTTCTGCACATGGGGTTCTATGGATCTGACGGAGCTGCAGAGAAACATGAGCTTCTACGAGCTGGATCTGCCGTTTCCGTTCCCCCTCTGCTATCTGGACATACAGAAGCTGTATGCTCTCCAGATGGGAAGCCGGGAAAGCCCATCCCTGGACAGTGCGGCCCAGTCCCTGGGGCTTTTGGAGGACAGGCCGTTTCACAGGGCGCAGGATGATGCCTACTATACGGGAAAAGTGATGCAGGCCATTGATTTTGTCACATGGAGTCCGTATTTTTCCGTAGACTATTACCGTCTTCCCCGGAATAAGGAGGAGGAGATCCGCCTGACGTTTCCCACATATATGAAGTATGTGTCAAGGGTGTACCCCTCCGGGGAGGAGGCCCTCGCGGACAAGGACGTGACGGACATGATCTGCTTTCGCTGCCGGCGGATGCTGAAGAAGAAGATCCGGTGGTTCCCGGTTCATTCGCGGCAGTACCTGTGCCTGTCGGTGTGCCCGGAGCACGGGCCTGTGAGGGGAAAGATCCGGATCCGCAAACAGGGAGAAAACGGGGTTTATATAGTGAAAACGCTGAAGTGCGTGGATGAAGAAACAGCCGATCGTGTGGAGGCCCAGAGCCGGGAATATCAGGCGCGGGTCATCCAATGGAGAAAAATGAAAAAGAGGAGCAAAAAAAGCAGCTGAGACGGCCCGGAACCGAAGGGGCGGATCAGCTGCTTTTATGATTACGGCGTTTTTGCTGTGAGGAGCGCCGCGTGGTGTAATAATTGCGCCGGTACTGCTCCATCCGAAGGTCAAATTCGGAGGAGGAAAGCTCGTCGCCCATACGCGCCATCCGTTTCTGGCGCCGGATCAGCCGGGCTTCGGTTTCTCTCTTTTCCTGACAGCTTTTGAGCAAAAGAATGATGCCGGCCAGCGCGGCCGCACCCAGCGCGGCTCCGAAGATGATCCATGCCGCTTTGGGAATGTAAAACGAAAGCTCGTCCCGGGAGGATTCGGAGGGATCTCCGGGTTCCGAAAGGGTGATCCCCGCGAGATCGTCCGCCGCGGTGGGAACAGAGGAGGCGGTCTGGTCTCCCAGCGTAGCCATGGTCAGATAGGCGCAGCCCAGCTCGCGGTCGCCCATACGGTAGTCTACGCGGGCAATGGCGCCCTGAGGCGGTCTGCGGAATACGGAGCCGTCCTGAAAATCGTATATCAGTTCGGAGGTCACGGAAGAAAAATCTCCTGACCGGGGAAGGGTCAGAACGCCGTCCGGGTCAAGGCGGATCCCCGCAAGCTCGGAGGCGGGAAGTCCCGCGATCGTCATGTCATTTTCCAGGGAAGTATAGGTTACGTCGAAGTCAGCCGCGTGGACTGTCTGGAAGTTTTGGAATCCGAAGTCGAGAAGAGCCTTCGTGTCGCGGTAATGCGACTGGTGCCCGTTCAGGATGACCGTGATCAGCGTCATACCGTCGCGGCGGGCGAAGGTCACCAGTGTGTTGCCTGCCAGGGACGTGTAGCCGGTTTTTCCGCCCAGGCACCCCTCATAATATTCCGGCATATTCTTTTTGATCATACGGTGGCCTGGGTAGATCCGCGCGCCCTCCGGGTTGCGCTTGGTAACGGGAAGATCATAATAGAGAGTGGAGTCGATCTTCATGAACGTCTCATTCTGAAGGGCTGCCCGCGCGATCAGCGCCATATCGAAGGCGGAGGTATAGTGGTTTTCATTGTTCAGGCCGCTGGGATTGGCAAAATGGGAATCCGTACAGCCCAGGGATGCGGCCTTCTGGTTCATCATCTCCGCAAAGGAATCGATATCGCCGGCTACGTGTTCGGCCAGGGCGTTTGCTGCTTCGTTGGCCGATTTCAGAATAAGGGCATACAGGCAGTCGCGGACGCTGAGGACATCGCCTTCATCCAGACCCGCGCTGGTGCTCCCGGCCTCTACGTTATAGACCGCGTTGTGGGAAAAGGTAACGCTTTCATCCAGACTGCAGTTTTCCAGCACGATGAGAGCCGTCAGAATCTTGGTGATACTGGCCGGATAATAAGCTGTATGAATATTTTTTCCGTAGAGGACGGCTCCGGTGGAGGCATCCATTACGATCCCGCCCTCGGCTTCGATGCTCACATTGTCGGGCCAGCTCTCGGCGGCCGGACTGTCCATGGGGAGAAGTCCCAAGACAAGGGCCGCACACAGGAATGCAGCAATGAGTTTCTTCATGAGCCATAATCCCCGTCTATCATAGTTACTGCCGCCGCTTCCGTTCGGCCAGGACCAGGAACAGGCACACGAGGAACAAAATACCGGTCGCCGCTCCGAATATAAGAGCGATCCTGGCTGCCGTGTCCATGAAGAACGGCTCCGGAACGATGTTGATGAGAAGATCCGTGGCCGGATTCAGGATCCACAGGTTGTTCCGGAAAAAAATGTGGTGAAAAATGATAAAATATTTGGTAAAGTCAGTGGAGATCACGGCGGCGAGCACGCAGATGACCGCAAAGAACACTCCGGTCCCGATGCAGACGGAAAGGGGGAGCACCTTGCGCAGGCGTGCCTTCAGCGCCAGCAGAAGACCGATTATGAGAACAGCGGCCGCGACGCAGGCGGCGCGCAGCCGGAAACCGCCGATAAACAGCGCCCGGACGTCTTCCATATGGGCGATCTCCCGCTCGTTGAAGAATTCGCGGGGCTGACCGTCTACGACAGTGGGCACATGAAGATCTTCTCTGTCTCCTTTCAGGTAAGACATCATCTCGTCCGTTACCTGAAGCAGATCATCCATTTCCATCCGCACGGCGGCGGTGACATTGTACTTGGCATACTCCTTTTCATAATAGCCGGGCGTCCAGTAGGTGACGGCCTCCACCGAGGTGAGGAGCAGGGCGACAATGACGCAGAAGGTGAACAGGATCCCGAGAATATAATGAACGGCTTTCATAATGTACGGCCCTCCTTTTCTGTAAAAATCAGGAAACGTTTATACACAAGTATAAAGGAACGGCGGCGGATTGTCAATGTCTGTGCCCGAATCACGGCCGGATGCGGAAAACAAAAACGCCGAAAATGAAAATACGGTCTTCATTTTCGGCGTTCGGCTGCAAAAATAGGTTTCTCTGAATCCGGCGGCTTCACCCGGAAAGGGGCCGCTGTCAGTCGTGGCTTAAATAGCGGCTTGCCACGTAAGCTTCGGATCCTTCGTACATGATGATCGCCCACTCGCTGTCATATTCGCCCACATATTCCACAACCGTATCCGGATCCAGGACTCCCAGGCGGGATCCCGTAGTGGAGGGCTCGGCACGAACGTTCAGGTAATCGTTCGTGCGGAATACGGCGGCCGGGGTCGTCTCGGCCATCGTCTCAGGCGCGGCGGTCGTCTCTTCCTGAGACGATGGCTCCTCGGGAAGCTGTGCTTCCGTGGAGGGCGCGCTGGTCTCCTCCGTCTTGGGTCCGGAGGGACGGAGAATGCGGATCAGAACCACGATCAGGATAACGGCAAATACCAGAATGAGGATCCGCAGAACGTCGGTGCTGTTCAGAGAAAACCCCTCCGGGGCACGTCTGCGGCTTCTGGCGGAACCCGCCGCGCGGGTCCGGGACTGGGCCTGCCCGCTGTGCTGCTTCTGAGCGGATTTCTGCTTGCTGCTGTGGTAGGTTTTGTAAAAGGTTTCCGCTTCCTGCCGAAGAAGCTGATAAGCCTGGTTGGCGTCATAGGCGTTCTCGCTGCCTTCATGTACGGCCTTGTTGCCCAGCATCCGGATCTTGTGATAATGCTCGCAGGTGGTTTTGCTGATCCAGCGGTTGGTATACAGCGCGTCGACCAGAGCGGACAGATCCTGGCCGGTACTCTGGGAAGAGATCATGGCCTTGTCGCACAGGTCGCGTATCATATACTCCAATGTCTGCCGGCACTTGACCATGGATAAATTGTACCGTTTCTGACTGATCAGAAGCTCCGCGTCTTTGACCCCCTGCCGGATCTTCACCCAATTTGTGCTCATGTTCTCGTCTGTAATCGGCATAGATATCCTCCTGACTCCCTGACTTGCGAGGCAATATCATTTTTCTTTATTATACCCTTATTCGACAAATAATGCACTAAAAATTTTTGTTTTTTTTGTATTGTAAGAGAAAATTAAATTATGCCGGAAGATTTGCTTGAAAAGAGAGGGGAGGAATGGTAGAATCGAAAGACAATCGGGTTAACTGGAGGGATAAAGTATGAGATTGCGCCATATTGCGGGAGCGGAACAGACGGTTGCGGACTGCGTTTATGTTGTCGGAGATCCGCAGGACCGAAAGGGCTGCTGGAACCGGGTGTTCGGCAACGACCATCCGATCCGTATGGAGATCGGAATGGGAAAGGGAAAGTTCCTGATGGAGATGGCGCGGCAGGACCCGCTGATCAATTATGTGGGCGTTGAACTTTATTCATCCGTACTGCTCAAGGCCATACAGAAACAGGAGGAGGAAAAGCTTTCCAATGTGCGCTTTCTCTGCGTGGATGCCCTGCGCCTGGGAGAAATTTTTGCAGGCGGAGAGACAGAGAGGATCTACCTGAATTTTTCCGATCCGTGGCCGAAGGACCGCCACGCCAAGAGGCGGCTGACCTCACCCCGCTTTCTGGCGGTTTACGAAGGGATACTTGTTCCGGACGGAAAGCTCGAGTTTAAAACGGACAACAGGCCGCTGTTTGAGTATTCGCTTGATGTGCTCGCCGGCGAAGGCTGGGAGATCGAGATGCAGACCTTTGATCTGCACAGAAGTCCATATGCGGCGGGAAACATCCTGACGGAATACGAGGAGAAATTCTCGTCAGAGGGCAAACAAATCTGCAAACTGGTTGCAAGCAGACCCAAAAAGGAGTAAAATATAGAAAACCGGAAAAACTGGTGATATGGATGGCGATGCGGGAAACGATCGTAAGAAAACTGCAGCAGGCAACCTGCGACAAGGCGGAACTGAACTGCTGCTTTCTGAAGCTCTGCAGATGTCTTAAGGAAGTAGAGAAGACCCTGTGCGGCACCGACAAGCCCCACAAAAAGAAATGAGATACAGGAAGGAGGAAATTATCATGACCGCTGTGCTGACAGAGGATAATTTTGAAAAAGAGGTGTACGAGGCGGACCAGCCGGTCCTGGTAGACTTTTACGCGGACTGGTGCGGCCCGTGTAAGGCAATGTCTCCCGTGGTGGAGGCGCTGGCCGAAGAATACGACGGCAGGGCGAAGATCGCCAGGATCAACGTGGATGAAAGCCAGGATATCGCTATTCGCTACGGCGTAATGTCCATTCCTACGTTCATCGTATTCAAAGGCAGCCAGGTGATGTCCAAAATGGTGGGAATGCAGGACAAAAAGATCCTGGCGGGAGCTCTGGACGCGGCATTGTGATGGATCCTGACGTCCGCGGAGCCGCATTTCCGCAGGTCTTTAAAAAAAGTGTAAAAAAGGGGTTGACTTTTGTCAACCCCTGCGCTAAAATAGTCGAGTGTCAAGAGAGAGCGCCCTTAGCTCAGTTGGTAGAGCAGTAGACTCTTAATCTATTTGTCCAGGGTTCGAGTCCCTGAGGGCGCACGTAAAGTACTGGTTTTGCGGACGTATGAGCTGCGGGGCCGGTGCTTTTTTTGCGATGAAGAAATGGCTTAAATGTGTGGTTTTCCGGGGCATTTGAGATGGAGTTCAGCGGTGGTTTGCTCTTTGGACGGCAGGGCATAATATTACAGTTTCGGCTGAAATTACCTTCCTTGACGATGATATCCTGACGGCAGGCGGTCAGACAGCAGGCGGCCAGCCGTTAGACCGACTGCTGAAGCTGTTTGCTCAGTTCCACGATAAGCTGTCGGGACAGGGACGGAATGGACAGCGCGATCAAATCCACGGAAGCCCCATTTTTCAAAAGGTTAATGGCGGTTTGTATGTTTTCTTTTTGGGCAGCTTCTTTGGCATATTTCTCTGCGTATTCTTTGGCGTAATTCTCTGCATATTCCTGAACGGCCTGACACATAATCTGTACCCCTTTCTGATCCTCCTTAAAATACCTCACGCGGTTACAAAGCTTCATGAAATTCTGGTGTTCTCCAACGCTGTTCTTGAAATACTGCATCAGTTCTGCGATGCCGCTTTTGTCATTTACGGCTGTATTTACATAGATTTCATGGACACCATTATCTACCACGGAGCCGGTTTCTTCAATTATCCGATTGATATGGTAAATGGTCCGATTTTCTCCAAAGGTGTCAAATTTGGAGATGAAAATGAGGTAAACATCCGGCAGATCCCTGTAATCGATTCCCTTTTCTACAAAGACAGTATCGATATTTGAATGGTTGAACCGCACTCGCCGCTGATGATCGTCGTCATCTTCCTTTTGAACCTCACAATTAATGAGGGAATGGTCCTCGTCCTCGCACAGCAGATCAAGGATAACAGAATGGGCTCCCACATTGCGGAGAAAACGCTGAGTCTGGCTTTGGATGACCTTTAGTGCCGGTTTCTCCAGAATGATCCGCAGGATTTCTTCGGCGATCTCCTGATCTTCGGCCATTTTCTGAAAAAGGATATCGTCGATGACATTCAGTTTGGCGACGACGGCTTTCTGGTCTTCATAGGTCTGCATATAAGATCCTTTCAGAAGCAAAACTGTAAGATTGTTTCGCTCTTGCTTATAGTATATCATAGACTCCGGGTTATGAAAAGATGAATTTTTCTGCATGGAGTTGATAATTCTAAATCGAAAATATGATAGACAATAGCAGGAAAATGCCATATAATACATATCGTGTTTACTATAGTTCGGCTGTCTTATAGCAGATAGACGAAAAGACTTGCGAGAGGTGAAAATACAATGAAGAAGAGTATGTATAAGATTTGGGCCGTAATTGGTTTGGCGGTAAGCCTGAGCGTTTCCGGATGCGGCGGAGCCGGATCATCGGACTATTCTGAAACCAAAGCGGAAGAGGATAGGGTGATTCAACAAGTCATGGAAAGTAAGCCATTCGGACTTCCGCATACTTGGGAGGAAATTTTTTCTAATTATAACCAGGACGGTTCCACATGGAGCTCATATAATCAGGATGGGCTTCAGCTTGTAAGTGTATCAACGGAAGTCAAGAACGGCGCGACCGGTGAAGAACGTACCTGGAAAGTTATATTTGTAGTTGATGATGACGGCAGCATTGATATTTATGATGCAGATTTTGGAGAGGGATATGAAGACTATACGCCTCGGCAGAATGTAGCACAATTTGCTTTTAACGCTGTTGCCGGCTTAGATGGTACGGTAAACGGGAACGAGAACCCGGCTGAAGAATGTTTAAAATATATATCGGAACACAGTGAATATTTTACCGGGTATTATACAGCGGGTTTATCTGATGAATCGGTTCCATTTACAATCATCCGTGATGCCTTGCTTCCCGGATGTGAGAACGCGACATTTGGCGGATTTGTGGATTATATGGCAGGACTTTCGGGGGACGTGCCTGACTTTACGGTCACTTCAAACGATTCCGATGCTGAAATGGGGTCTGTGGATGTGTTTATACCGGGAATGTCATTTACTCTCAGCTTCATGTATGGAGCTGTGGAGGACAGCATAGGGATTACGGACGTGATCTGGGTGGACAGTGACGGAGCAGCCCGTGCTGCGGATACGATGGATCTTTTAATGCCCTGGGTAGAGGACTACGTGAAATCCATTGACGAGGAAGTTGATATGGCGGCGGCTGCGGAGTGGGCGGAAGTACATACGCTGTTTGGCTCCATGGATATGGCTGAAATGGACAGGGAATTTTCAGAGAAAATGATGGCAGAACTGACAGATGAGACGGATCCGGCATCAGAGGAAGAATATGAAACCGCAGGTGGGATCGAAGACGAGGCTTATTATTTGCTGCCGGAGAGCTCGGAACGTTATCTGACGATGGCGGATTTGTCAGGTATGGATTATAGCTCCTTACGGATCGCGAAAAACGAAATCTATGCACGTCATGGCAGAATGTTCACCTCGGAGGATCTGGATTCTTATTTCGGACAGCAGTCCTGGTATTCTCCGTCGATCCCTGCCGACCAGTTTACAGACGATATGCTTACGGAAATTGAAAAGAAAAATGTTGAATTGATCAACAACGCGATGAGCGAGGTAGAAGGTACGGATAAACTTGTGTCCGTGCAGGACACAACCGGCGATTATGCATCTCGCGGTCTGACAGTAAATGACAGTATTGCGATTCCGCAGATGAACGGAATATATGAATACTCCGCTGCTAATGGTAATTTTGTAATTGCGGCTATAACAAACGGTGTATTTGAATTTACTTTGTATGATTCTGAGGAGAACAAGCTGGATGGATGTTTTAATATGCTGAATGTGAATGATACGGAGTATGACGATGAGTCAGGATATTATGGCGCCTGGTTTGACTCATATGGTTCTGTTTTACATCTTGATTGTATGGGGGAGCAGACGGATTATACATTCAAAAGCTTCGACCCGTCATAGTTTTTGTGGTATGGGATTGTGCTGCATAATTATCAAGAAGGAATAATAAAACTTACTGGTTTTGCGGTTTGGCCGCGGGCTGGTACCTTTTCCGCGGAAATATTGTTAAAGGAAAGGATATAAAGATTTCCGGCGTTTGCTGAGACGCGGAAAAAACTGCCGTTAATACGGCGCAACACTTAATAATATCGGTTCTTTTTTCTTGCATCTTTTGTGCTTTTATTGTATACTGAATTATAGCATATCTCACCGAGGGGAGAAAGGAAGCCATGGCATTATTTAGGAAAAAAGATCGGAATGAGCCGCAGGAAATGGCCGCAGACGCCGCAAAAGATCTGACCAGTCAGGAAACGAAAAAAGAAAGCGACAGCGCCAACTGCTACAACCGTCTGGAAGCGCAGTTTCTCATGGGCTATCAGGGCGTCGTACTGAAGCTGTATATCGAAAATTTCAAGCGGATGAACGACCTGTTCGGACATGACCGCTGCGAAAATCTTCTGGAGCAGATCCTTACATATCTGGAGAAGAAGAGCGGCTGCGCCGTGTACCGGTACGTAGGCGTAGAGTTTATCGTTATCATGAAGAACCGCACCATGGGTGAAGCTTCCGATCTGGCGGATCAGCTGATCGAGCGCTTCAACAAGAGCTGGGATGTAGGCGGCATGGAGTGCTTCTGCAGCGTACAGATCGGCCTCTGCTCTTATCCGGGCTACGCCTCCAACGCGAACGACATGATGAAGTGCCTGGATCTGGCTATTGCCAGGGCTTCTGAACTGGGAAGCAACCAATACCTTGCTTACGACATGGACCTGCATAAGCGGTTTCTGCGGAGGCAGGCCATTGCCCGCTATCTGGGTACGGCTCTTGCCAACAATGAAGTGGAGGTCCGCTACCGTCCCACCTACAATCTGGAGACGGGGCTCTTCACCAGAGCAGAGTTTTATATGAGAATCTTTATTCAGGACATCGGTATGGTGGGCAGCGTGGAGTTCCTTCCCGTGGCCGAGGATACCGGCCAGATCCGCCAGGTAGAGTATTATGCGCTTGACAAGGCGGCGGCTATGGTTGCCAAGCTGATTGCCGAGGGCAAGGAGTTTGAATCCATTGCGATCCCGATCTCTCCCACGCTCCTGATGCAGGGCGATTTTGTGCAGGAGGTGGCCTCGGTTGTGGAACGGTATCAGCTTCCGCCCGGAAAGCTGGCTATCGAGGTGGACGAGTATATGGTAGCGGCCGATTACTCCAACGCGGCGGGCCGTCTGCAGGCGCTGTCCTGGCTGGGAGTGGAGCTGATCCTGAACAACTTTGGATCCGGAAGCTCTGGGCTTGTAAAGATATTTGAGCTCCCGGTGGATACGCTGAAGTTTAACCGTATGTTTGTGTGGGAGCTGGAGAATACTTCCAAGTGCGAGCCGGTAGTGGAAGGGCTGGTACAGATCGCCCTCAAGATGAATAAGAAGCTGATCGCCGAGGGCGTGGAGACAGCCAAACAGAAGAAGTTCCTGGAAGAGTGCGGCTGTGTGATGCAGCAGGGCTTCTACTACGCGCCTACTATGCCGGAGAAGCAGCTTCCCACATTGCTCGGAACTTCCATTGAAAGCGTCCGGGGCATTGTGGAGCAGGAGAAAAAGGCGCTCAGGCAGTAAGACCGCGGGACGCCGCTTCCGGAGGACGGATGCGGGACTGTTACCGGAGAAGAGCTTGCGGAAAACGGGCCGCCAGGATAATGTTATCATTGAACCGGAATTATCTGAGACATTCATATGATTCCGGTTCCTTTCTTTTCGGCTTTTTCCGTGCGGCCTGACGCATGGACTTTGCTGATGCAAGGAAATGAGGAAGGAATGAAGATACTATGAGATATATTGCGACAAACCGATCGATTCCCGGAATGAGATGGCGGGCGGCAGGAAGAAGGATCCTCGTATCTGCAGCCGCAGCCCTGGCGCTCTCCCAGGGGGGCTGTGGGCCGGCGTCCGGGCTTCCGGCGCAGGAAACGGCGGAGGAGACGCCGGGGCCTGTGGTAGCGGAGACGATTCCGGAGGAAAGTACCGTGGTCGACGGTCTTGACCGCCTGACCATGGACGGACCGGATTATGATATCCTGAAGGATCTCCCGGTGCCGGAGACGGAGGGACAGCCGGAATATATCCGCATTGGTGAAAAATATGAATTTGTAGCCGAGCTCCAGGAAAGGCTGATGGATCTGGGGTTTATGGATTATGACGAGCCAACGGAATATTACGGGGAGGTGACGCGGGCGGCGGTAATGCTGTTCCAGCGGCAGAACGGCCTCAATCAGGACGGCGTTGTGGGTCCCTCGACGATCGAGGCTATTATGGATCCGGATGCCAAGTATTACGCGGTGTCCAACGGAGATCAGGGGAGCGACATTCAGAGAATACAGGGCCGGCTTTATGAGCTGGGATATCTGGCGTCGGAGAACCTGGTTACCGGAAACTTCGGCGACAAGACTGAGGAGGCTGTGAAGAAGCTTCAGGAATTAAATGGGATTACCCAGGACGGCAAAGTGGGACGCCAGACGATGAATCTTCTTTACAGCGATATTGTACAGCCCAATATGCTTGTGTACGGTGAGAAAAGCGATGTGGTCCTTGCGGCGCAGGAACGCCTGAAGACCCTGGGATACATGACGACAACGCCCGACGGCAGCTACGGCGCCGACACCACGGCCGCGGTAAAACAATTCCAATCCCGGAACGATCTGGTTGTGGACGGGTATCTGGGGCCGTCTACCCGGCAGGCGCTGAACAGCAGCGAGGCTGTTCCCAACGGGATCGGATTGGGCGACCAGAACGAGACGGTCACACGGATCCAGAAGCTTCTCAGCCAGTACGGCTATCTGTCTTCAGCGAACATCACCGGATATTTCGGAGAAGTAACGGAAAAAGCGGTCAAGAACTTTCAGAGCGCGAACGGGCTCTCCAGCGACGGTTCCGTGGGCGCACTGACGATGGCCAAGCTGACCGGATCCAACCCCCGAAAGTATTCCGCGGGTTCCGGAGGCTCTTCGGGATCTTCCTCCGGAACGGTAAGCGGAAGCGCAGCGTCCCTGATCTCTGTGGCAAAATCCAAGCTGGGCTGCAGCTATGTGTGGGGAGCTAAGGGGCCAAGCACATTTGACTGCTCCGGATTCGTGTACTGGTGCCTGAATCAGGTGGGGGTCAGGCAGAGCTATCTGACATCCTCCGGATGGCAGAGCGTAGGGAAATACACTAAGATCACCAGCTTCGGCAATCTGCGTGCCGGCGATATTATCGTGGTCTCAGGCCATGTGGGAATCGTGGCCGAGAACGGGACGGTAGTAGATGCGTCGTCCGGAAACGGAAAAGTGGTTCACCGCACCATGGGCCCATGGTGGCGAAACAATTTCATCTGCGGTTGGAGGATATTCGGCTAGCAATGAGCAGGGCCAAAAAATGCGGAAACACCCGTTTATGCTTGCATAAAAACGGGTGTTTCCGCATTTTTTGATAGGGCGAAAGCCCGCGACCGAGCCGAAGCGGAGCGAAGGCGAGGTCGGCCCTGCGGATGTTGCCGTATAAGCTAGCATAAAAACGGGTGTCTCCGCATTTTTTGATAGGGCGAAAGCCCGCGACCGAGCCGAAGCGGAGCGGAGGCGAGGTCGGCCCTGCGGATGCTGCCGTTTATGCTTGCATAAAAACGGGTGTCTCCGCATTTTTTGATAGGGCGAAAGCCCGCGACCGAGCCGAAGCGGAGCGAAGGCGAGGTCGGCCTAGGGCTATTTTATTTTTGAAGTACCGGAAATGTCACCTGGACCTTGAACAGATCCCCGTCAATATAGATCTGGAATTTTCCGCCCTGAAGCTCGGTCAGGCTTTTCGCGATGGAAAGGCCGAGGCCGCTGCCCTCGGTGGTGCGCGCCACGTCGCCCCGGACGAACCGTTCCGTCAGTTCGTCCGCATGGATGTTCAGGGGGCTGGCGGATACATTCTTCATGGTAAAGCAGACCAGACCGTCTTCGGTCTCTACGTCAACATAGACTCTGCTGTTTTCCATGGCATATTTAAAGGCATTGTTATACAGATTCTCAATGACCCTCCACATTCGCCGCCCGTCGGCGGCGATCAGAATGCTTTCGGCAGGCAGGCTGGATACCAGTTCCAGGTTCCGCCGGGCAAAGCGTTCTTCAAATTCTCCGTTGGACTGGTGGATCAGCTCCACCAGATCGATATCCGAGATCTCCAGCTTGATGTTGCCGGAGCTGGCCTTGGAAGCCTCTACCAGATCCTCCGTCAGCGTCTTCAGGCGCTGGGATTTCTGATCGAGAACATTTAGATAGCCCTGGATCTTCTCGTCCTGGATCTGCTCGCGCTTCAGCAGATCCACATAATTGATAATGGAAGTCAAGGGCGTTTTGATATCGTGCGAAACGTTGGTGATCAGGTCGGCTTTCAGCCGTTCGCTCTTTACCCGCTCCTGGAGAGCCGTATTCAGGCCGTCGCCCAGGGTATTCAGCGCGTTGCTTACGCGCGCGGCATCCTCCGAGAATCCCGTGGAATCGATCTTATAGGAAGTGTCTCCGCCGGACATCTTCATGATTCCGCCGCTGATCTTAGCGCTTTCAACGCGGCTCCGGTATATGAGAAAGAATACCCAGACCTGGAACACTGCCAGGATCAGGGCCGGGAGCAGATACAGGTATGGGATCCGCATGGATACCCTCCGGGAGTACAGGATCAGGCACGCGGCTGTCAGCCCCGCGCTGCACAGCAGATATGCGGCGAACCCGAACGCGGATTTGAGAGGCAGCGGATAGCCGGAGACCGCCCGCATCAGATGGCCGAAGAGGCGGTACAGGAGACTGTCTTTCCAGAGCCGGCGCGCTTTGAAGCTGCGCAGAAGGCTGAAAAACACAACGGCGGCTATGGCGTACAGGACCACTCCGCGAACCACCTGTTCCGCATAGGAAGTATACTCACGGCTCACGAACAGCCGCACGAAGCGGTACAGTGCGTTTTGGCAGACCAGATCGCCGATCCGCAGGGCAGCCGCCAGAAGAAGAAGGGTACATTCCGCAGGAAGCCTGTCGGGATAGTAGAGGGCAATCGATGGCGAACCGTCTGTATGCCCGGTGAGACGGGCCATTATCACGAACGTCGCCGCCAGACCTGCAAGGCCCAGTACAAGGAGAAGGACGCCGCCGATGTATTCGGCCCGGATGCCGTCATATTCGGAATTGGCCGCCGCATAGGGATCCGCATTGGGGAAGCCGGTATCGATGCCCAGGAGGATATAATAATCATCGTTCCCGGACCGGTTATGGGTGACCAGCTGCGAGGTGATGTTGGTGGGAACGTGTCTGAGATTGGAATCCACGAAAATCGAATCACCGGATATGAAGAGATAACGGCCCATATTCCGAAGATCCTCGTTGCTCAGATCCGGCGCATTGGTATAGATCTTCCGGGCAGCTTCCCCGGAACCGTCTGCGGCATCGTCCAGATAGGAAACACGGAAATACAGATTGGAGGGCTGGTCGATATAGTTATAGCGGATATGATAATACTCGGCGAGGACATTGAGGACCTGGACCGACAGATCCTCCACGGTTGAAAACGCGTCTCCCGGCTCCGTGTAGATCTCGTCGGGGTCGTAGGCTTTCCATTCGATCAGCAGTGAAGAATTGCCGGGCATATCTTTTTCATGTACGGCGGGCCCTCCGGCCACCTCGTAGGCATCCGTCAGATAATAACCGAGACGCCGGGCATAGCTGATCGCCTCATTCAGGGTATAGATCTTGGTATAGCCGGAATTGTAGGTCACACAGAACATACTCGCGTCGTAGTTGATCTCGCCGTCCTCTTCCAGGAGATCCTTGTACTGGATATACTTAAAGATCGTCTCCACATCCGATTCGAGCTGCTGGGTAAACGGCAGCGTATCTACATAGGATTCCTCCTGGATCCAGCCCAGGCCCCTCCGAAAATTTTTGTTGAACAGAACAAGAGTGAGGCCGGTCAAAAACAGGCACAGAAATACTATATGCAGAAGCAGGGCTGTCTGTTTTTTCAGGGCAATAGACCGGTTTTTTCGTTTCATGATCTGCTCCTACTGTTTTTCGATCTTGTATCCTACTCCCCATACGACTTTCAGGTAGCGCGGTTCCCGGGGATTGATCTCGATCTTTTCCCGGATATGGCGGATATGGACGGCAACGGTATTGTCCGCCCCGATGGCTTCTTCGTTCCAGATCTGCTCGTAGATTTCGTCGATGGAAAAAACCTTCCCGGCATTTTTCACCAGAAGGAGAAGGATATTGTATTCAATGGGCGTCAGGCGGATCAGCTCGCCGTCCACACTGACCTCCTTGTTGTCGTCGTTGATCAGCAGGCCGCCGCATTTGTATATATTGTCCGCGGTTTGCTGGGTCAGGTTGCCCAGCTGGGTATAGCGGCGCAGATGCGATTTGACGCGGGCGACCAGCTCCAGGGGATTGAAGGGCTTGGAAATATAATCATCCGCCCCGATGTTTAAGCCGAGGATCTTGTCGTTGTCCTCGGATTTGGCCGAGAGGATAATAATGGGGATGCTGCTGGTCTCCCGCACTTTAAGCGTGGTGCGGATCCCGTCCAGTCCGGGCATCATTACATCCACGATCATCAGATCCACATCATGACTGTCAAGCAGCTCCAGCGCCTCATAGCCGTCGTAGGCTTTGATGACCCGGAAACCTTCTCCGGTCAGATAGATATCAATGGCTTCTACAATCTGCTTATCGTCGTCACAGACGAGTATCGTTTGCATGAATATCCTCGCTTTCTTTGTGCGGCGCAAAAGGGAAAGGCGGCAGGCCGCAACTACGTTATGCACCCGGCGCGGATCCTTCAGACGCCGGGTGCATGGATCTTCTGGCTTCATGGAAAACTGCGTTCCATGAGACAAAATGTGGTGCTTCTGATCAGAATCGGAAAATGGCGGTTCCGTAGGGCGGGAGCGGGTAGGCTACGGAGTAGGGCTGCCCGTCGCATTCTCCCTTAACGGCCCGAAAGACCTTCTTTTCCTCATTCCGCTGGTATAAACCGTGAGTCTCATCCAGGATGAGGGTGTATTTTCCGCTCTTGGGGACGCCCACACGGTAGTCGGAGCGTTCCATGGGCGTAAAGTTGCAGACAAAGAGCAGGCTGCGCTTCCTGGTCACATCATAACGGATAAAGCTGAAGATGCTTCGGTCGCCGTCGTTGGCATTGACCCACTGGAAGCCGTCCCAGTTATAATCCTGCGTGTACATGGCCGGATAGGTCTGGTAAATGTGCAGCAGGTCGCTGACATATTTCTGGACATCCCGATGGAGCGGCTGCTCCGTCAGATGCCAGTCCAGAGAAACGCTTTCGTCCCATTCATGCCACTGGCCAAAATCCTGTCCCATGAACAGGAGCTTCTTTCCGGGGTGTCCCATCATGAAAGTATAGCCGACCTTTAAATTGGCGTATTTGTCCTCGTAAATGCCCGGCATCTTGGTGAGCATGGAACATTTCAGATGCACCACCTCATCGTGGGACAGCACCAGGATAAAGTTCTCGCTGGTGGAGTACATCATGGCGAAGGTCATCTTGTTGTGGTGGTACTTGCGGAAGTAGGGATCCTGCTTCATGTATTCCAGGAAATCGTGCATCCATCCCATATTCCATTTGAAGGTAAAGCCCAGCCCGTCCTCTTCCGGCGGCCTGGTAACCTTGGGCCAGGCGGTGGATTCTTCGGCAATGATCATGGTTCCGTCCTTGCGGCCGGCGATCACGCTGTTGATATGCCGGAAGAATTCGATGGCCTCCAGGTTCTGGTTCCCGCCGTAGATATTGGGACACCAGTTGCCGTAGGAACGGCCGTAATCCAGGTAGAGCATGGAAGCCACTGCGTCGACGCGGAGGCCGTCGATGTGATACTGGTCAAACCAGTAGAGGGCGTTTGCGATCAGGAAATTCTTGACCTCTGTCTTGGAGTAGTCAAACACCTTGGTCCCCCAGTCGGGATGCTCGCCCTTGCGGGTGTCCGCGTACTCATACAGCGGCGCGCCGTCAAAGTCCGCCAGACCGTGCGCGTCTCTGGGGAAGTGGGCGGGAACCCAGTCCAGGATCACACCGATGCCTTCCCGGTGAAGGTGGTTAACGAAATACATAAAATCCTTGGCAGAGCCGTAGCGCGAGGTGGGAGCATAATAACCGGTCACCTGATAACCCCATGAGCCGTCAAAGGGATGCTCCGCGATCCCCATGAGCTCAACGTGCGTGTAGCCCATCTGCTTCACGTATTCCGCCAGCTCATGTGCCGCTTCTATGTATGTGTAGAATCCGTTCTTTTCTTCCCGGTCCTTCTTTTTCCAGGAACCGATGTGCACTTCATAGATGGCCAGAGGCGAATTGACGATATCTCTTTCCTTCCGCTGCTCCATCCATTTCTGGTCTTTCCAGCTGAAGCCGGAAATGTCGGCGGTGATGGAGGCCGTTCCGGGACGGAACTCCGCCTCAAACGCATAGGGATCCGCTTTGAACAAGACGGCTCCGTACTGGGTGGTAATGGCGTATTTGTAGAGAACACCGGTCCCCATGCCCGGCATAAAGATCTCGTAAATACCGGATGTCTCCAGCGGGAACATGGGATTGGCATCCGGGTTCCAGCCGTTGAAATCACCTACGAGAGATACGGACGCGGCGTGCGGCGCCCATACCGCAAAATACATACCGTCCTCACCCTTGTAATGCCACGGATGAGCTCCCAGCTTATTGTAGATGCCGTAGTGCGTACCCTGACCGAAAAGATAGCGGTCCGTCTGGGTAATGAAATTGGTACCGACCGGAATGATCTTTTTCGGCCTTCCCCGCTTGCCCGTATGGACATACTCCGCTGCCGGAGCGGCTTCCGCTTCGCCGGATGCTTTTTTGCGTGTTGCCATAGTGATTATACTCCCTTGATTTTATAGACAGCGCCCTGGCCGCCCTCGATTGTGATCCCGATGCGCCCGTCGCAGACGGGCAGTACCGTTCCGTCCAGAAGGTTCACGGCCTCCTCACCGTGAATCGGCACCGGCACGGAAATAAATGCCGGATTGTCGTCGTTGTTTACCGCCGTTATGATGGCGGAGCCGCTTCCGGTCCTGGCGAACGCATACTGCCGGTTCGTCAGCAGAAGCTCCCGGTAAGCCCCCGTCTGCAGCGCTTCCTCCCGGGCCCGAATCATGCAGAGCGTGCGGATATAGTCGGTCAGATCCGTGTGATATCCCGGCTCGTCCGCAATGGAAACGCAGGGCCTCAGCATATCGTCGCTTTCGCGCGTTCTCCGTCCTTCAAACCCCCACTCGCTCCCGTAATAGACGGAAGGGATCCCGGGAAGCGTAAAAAGCAGCGTATAAACGGAGAAGAAATGACGATGGTCCCTTAACTTGCTCGCCAGACGGTCCTCATCGTGATTGTCCACGAAAGTATAAAGCCGGCTGTCCAGCGGAAGAAGCCGCCGGACCGTATGGGCGATCTCAAAATAGTTGTGGTCATTGTGGCCCGAATAGAGTCCCTTGTGAAGCTCGTAATTCGTGACCGAATGGAGCATTTCCCCGTTGACCCAGCGGCCGTATTCGCCGTGGATAACCTCCCCCATCAGCCAGAAGTCCTGCTTCATGCCCTCCGTCCGGCTCCGCAGTTCTCTCATAAAACCGAAATCCAAGACGTTCGCACAGTCGAGGCGGATCCCGTCGATGTCAAAAGTATCGATCCAGAAGCGGATCACATCAAATAAGTATTCTTTGACCTGAGGATTCTGAAGGTTGAGGCACGGAAGCTCGTAGTGTCCCTGCCAGGCTTCGTATCCGAATCCATCTCCGTAAGGGCTCCTCCAGTCAAAGCTCAGTCCGCGGTACCAGCCGCAGAAGGAAGACCCCGGCCCTTTTTCCTGAATATCCCGAAAAGCGAAGAACTCACGGCCCGTGTGGTTGAACACACCGTCCACAACTACACGGATCCCGGCTTCGTGGCAGAGGGCAACGAATTTCCGGAAATCCTCATTGGTCCCCAGACGGCGGTCTACCAGGCGGTAATCCCGGGTATCATAGCCGTGGGTGGAAGATTCAAACAGCGGCCCGATGTAGAGGGCGCCGAAATTCATGGATCTGAGATAGGGGATCCAGCGCATCAGCTCGCCGAACCGGCATTCCGCCGGGCCGTCCGCCGGGTTCAGCTTCGGCGCTCCGGTCAGGCCAAGGGGATATATGTGATAAAATGTACTTTTCTCATACCAGGCTGTCATGTGGCATTCCCTCCGGAATTCATATTTTACGCACATCTCACGGACGGGACTGACGCGGCGGGGTACGGGCTTATGCCTCGAGGGTTTTAAACCGGCGCAGCAGGAACTGATATCGAAGCTGCGCGGCGTTCAGTTCATATATATAGCAATCGATCAGCGTCGGATCCACTTCCTGTTCAAAATGGTTCCTTGCGGAATCGATGTGGGTTTTTGTCCTTGCTATCTCCGCGATCAGCTGCTGCCGTTCCATACGAAGAAGTGCGCGGCGGCGTTTTTTCGGATTTCTCATAGTCAGTCATCTCCCGAAATTTGATAAATATAGTATTTCTGGAAAATGAAATCTTTATACGTAAAAAACGCCTATGCAGCTATTCTACCATTTTTATGGACAATGGTCAATGAATCCGTGAAGATTGAGTGATGAAAAATTTTTTCTGTAGAAAATTTGGGAGATTTTTTGGCTATTTTTTTGCTTGACATTTTCCGACAGGAAGTTTATCATAAAAACCACTCAGCAATTCATGCTTCAGCAGTTCATGCAATTCAAAAGTGTTTTCGGTTATGTACCGCCCGGCTCGGGCACAGATTCCTGTTAAAAATTCAAAATCAGGAGGTGGTGTATTATTTTTTCCGGTGAAGGGCTTTTGCTGGTCGTCGTATTCGGCGGAGCCTGGTTTGACGTGAGGCAGCGCCGGATCCCCAACGGATGGATCCTGACGGCCATTGCCTGCGGCGTGGGGATCACTGCGCTGGCCGCCCCGGAGGGAGGACAATATCTGGCGGCGGGGAAATTCCTCCTGCGGATCCTGACGGTCTCGGCCGTTCTGTTTCCTCTTTTTGTGCTGCGGATGATCGGGGCGGGCGATATCAAGCTGACGGCGGTCATGGTCGGGTATCTGGGATTCGGCAAAGGAATTTGGGCCGTTGCATACGGCTGCTTCGTGGGAGCGGTTCTCGCACTGGCGAAGCTGCTGGCGCAGAGAAATCTGCGGCAGCGTCTTGTATATCTGTTCGTCTATTTCAGACGTTTGTTCCAGACAAAAGAAATCGTACCGTACTACTGCGCGGGGCGCGACGGATACGGGGCCGCTATCCCGTTTGCCGTCTGCCTTCTGGCCGGATACCTGTGGTATCTGCTTGTCGGAACGCCATAGGTTCCGTATATCGGAGCGACAAAGGAGGAAGGAGAAACTGCGATGGAAAAAATCATGGCGGTCTATGACATTGACACCGACTATGCCGAGCGATTTGCCGATGTAGTCAACCAAAAAGAAAAAATGCCGTTTACCGTGGTGCCGTTTACGTCCCCGGAGCTGTTGGAGGAATTTGCGGAAAAGCATCAGATAGAGATTCTTCTGATCAACTCCCGGGCGGATCCGGAGCTTACGGCCAGGGTGCGCGCCCGCTCCGTAGTGTCGCTGGCGGAGGGGAGGATAAGACCGGCCGGGGAGACAGCCTATCCCAGCGTATATAAATATCAGTCCGCGGACAGCGTGATCCGGGATGTGATGACCTGCTACTGCGGACAGCCGGTAGAGGATCCGTATGTGGTGCTTGGCAGACGCGCAAAAGTGATCGGCGTATATTCTCCGGTCGGGAGATGCCTGAAAACTTCCATGTGCCTGATAATGGGCCAGCAGCTGGCCAGAGAGGGAAAGACTCTCTACCTGGGCTTTGATGAATTTTCGGGCCTGGAGCGTATTCTGGGGACGGAATCCGGCTCCGGCTCCGACCTTTCGGATGTGATCTATTTTTTCCGCCAGGGCGATTTCCATGTTATGAGACTGCGCAGCCTGGTCTACACCTGGCGGGATATGGATTATATTGCGCCGATCCGCTATCCTGAGGATCTGGAACAGATGAGCGGGGAAGAGGCCGGGGAGCTGATAGACCGCCTCGCTTCCGGGAGCGGCTACGGCTATGTGATCGTGGATGCGGGAAGGCCCGCTAAAAACCTGGTGCCGATCCTGAGCCGCTGCGATGTGATTTTTATGCCGGTAAAGAACGACGCTTATTCGTCCGGGCGGATCGCTCAGTTTGAGGAGTATCTGCGCGAGACGGGACGGGAGGATATCCGCCAGATGATCCGGAAGGTGGATCTGCCTCCCTGCCCTTCTCCCGGCCGGGGGCAGGACTATATGGATCAGATCCTGTGCAGTGAAACCGGAGATTACGTGAGAAAGCTTCTGAGAGGGGTGACGGAAAAATGAACCGGGAAAGACGCAGGGACGGAATGCCCGCGGGGCGGATGAGGGGACGGGTGCGGGAGGGGGAAGCCGGGGAGGACGGCCTCCTGAATCTGCCGGAGGAGGGGGAGGAGGGCAAAAAACCGGCGGAAAATGAGTGGGAACGGCGAAAAAGGCTTCTTCGGGACAGTGTCAGGCAGGAGGTAAGCGGCTGCCGGCAGATCAGCGACGGGGAGCTGTATGAAGTCATCGACCGGCACATTATGTCGGCCGGGCGGGAAGGATATCTGCCTCTGAAGGACAGGCTTGCCCTGAGGAGCGCCCTGTTCAATTCCTTCCGGAAGCTGGACATCCTGCAGCAGGTTATGGACGATCCCGGCATCACCGAGGTGATGATCAACGGACGAAACCACATTTTCGTGGAGGAGATGGGGCGGATGCGCCCGTGGGAATATGAATTTGAGTCGGACGAGCAGCTGGAGGATATGATCCAGCAGGTGGTGAGCCGCGTCAACAGGGTTGTGAATGTGGCCGCTCCCATTGCGGATGCCCGGCTGGAGGACGGATCCCGGGTCCATGTGGTGCTTCCTCCCATCTCTCTGGATGGACCGATCATGACCATACGCAAATTCCCCAGGGTGATCACGATGGAGATGCTGGTGGAGAACGGCGCGGTAAGCCGGGAGGCCGCGGATTTCCTGAAGAAGCTTGTTCGCGCCGGCTACAATATCTTTATAAGCGGCGGGACAAATTCGGGTAAGACCACGTTCCTGAACGCGCTTTCCGCATACATCCCCGAGGATGAACGCGTGATTACGATCGAAGATTCAGCGGAGCTTCAGATCCAGCACGTAAAGAACCTCGTGCGGATGGAGACGCGTGCGCCCAATTCCCAGGGAGAGGGAGCCATCGGGATCGGCGACCTGATCCGGGCCTCGCTGCGGATGAACCCCAGCCGCATCATTGTGGGGGAAGTCAGGGGCAAGGAGGCTCTGGAGCTCCTTAACAGCTACAATACGGGTCATGACGGAGGCATGAGCAGCGGACATGGGAACAGTCCCGCGGATATGCTGGCAAGGCTGGAAACCATGGTTCTGATGGGAGCGGATCTTCCGCTTCCTGCGATCCGGGGACAGATTGCGTCGGCGCTTGATATCCTTATTCATTTAGGGAGGCTGAAAGACAAGAGCAGGCGGGTGCTCAGAATAGAGGAGGTGGATGGTTTTGAAGGAGGAGAGATCCGGCTTCACACGCTTTATAAGCTCGAAGATGGGATCCTTAAAAAAACAGGTGAGCTTAAAAATCGGAGCAAGCTGGCGGCGGCAGGGGAGGAAGAGTGAAGAGGGCGGGGAGGAGGGATTTTTCGACCATGCCGTATACCGCATGAATCCCGTGGAATGGGGGCAGGCCGCGGCAATCGCCGTGGGTCTGCCGGCAGTGGGGGCATATGTGTGCTACCGAAGCTGGGCGGCATTTGCGATCCTTTTGATCCCTTCCCTCATGGTGATCCCGCGGGCCGTAAAGGACGGGTTCCGGAAAAAGAGGCTCAGGCAGCTGGAGATACAGTTCAAGGACGCGATCCAGGCGATTTCCGCTTCGCTGAGCGCCGGGCTTTCGGTGGAAAACGCAGTAGCCGCCGCGGAGCGGGAGCTGGAGCTTATGTATGGGGCAAAGGGAATCATGTGCCGCGAGCTTCGGCATATGACGCAGCAGATCCATATGAACCGCCCGGTCGAAGAACTGATGAGCGGTTTTGCGGAGCGAAGCGGACTGGATGAGGCGGAAAACTTTGCCCGAATCTTCCGAATCGCCAAACGGAGCGGAGGACAGCTGGTTCCCATTATCCGACATACGGTTCAGGTGATGGAAGACCGGTTCCAGGTGAAGGAGGAGATCCGGACGCTGACGGCGTCCCGGAAGCTGGAACAGAAGGTCATGAACCTGATGCCGGTTCTGATGGTGATTTATATTGACAGTACGTCGCAGGGATTTTTTGACGTAATGTATACGACGGTGATGGGGCGTGCCGTCATGACGGTCTGCCTGTGCGTCTATCTGTTTTCCTGCTGGCTGGCCGGCCGGATCCTGGATATTCCCGCGTAGGCATGAGAGGGGGATGATCGATGGCCGGTTTTTGGAAAAAGTGGAAATGGCAGGCTGTATGTATTGCCGCCGGACTGGCGCTGTATGCGGCGGCGCTCTTAAACGGCGGGGAAAACAGCGATGTTTCGGACGGATATCTGGAGCGGGGAGGATACGGGGAGGATACAAAAACTTATGAATTTCTGGCGGAAAGACCGTTTGGGGAGCCGGTTGTCTGTCAGGTGGAGATATCGCCGAGACGGTATACGCAGAGCCAGGCCCTGAAGGTTTTTGAAGAGATATTTGACGGCCTCCCCGAACAGATCCTGGGAGAAAATCAGTCGCTTCTCCGGATAGAGACGGATCTGATCCTTCCGACTTCTTTTGAAGGGACGGGGGTGAGCGCCAGCTGGAGCAGCGACGCGCCGGATATCCTGGACAGCAGCGGTCAGATCCTGACCCAAGACTGTCCGGCAGAGGGAATACGGGTATGGCTGAGTGTGGAGCTTACAGACGGCACATACCGGGAGTCGAGAAGCTTTCCCGTCGTTCTTTTCCCCGGGAGCGTAAGCGAGGAGGAAAAGCTTCGGGAGGCCGTCTGCGGTCAGATCCGGAAAGCGGACGAAAATGACCCGGCATCCGAGCGCGTGAAGCTCCCGGAAAGCTATGAAGGGAGCAGGCTTACCTACAGGCAGCTGCAGACCGGGACAGCCGCGATCCCGTTTCTGGGGCTGGCGGCCGCAGGACTTATGTATATGCGGGACAAGAAGAAAGAGGAGGAAAAGCAGAAGGAGCGCCGCCGGCAGCTGTCCCTGGATTACGCGGACGTGGTGTACCAGCTTATGGTATTCATCGGAGCGGGTCTTACCGTCGGGAGGGCATGGGAGCGGATCGTTCTGAACTATGAAGAAAGGCGGGCAAAAAACAGATGCGCAAGGAAGCCTGCCTATGAGGAAATGGCCGATGCACAGGCGCAGATCAGCTGCGGGGTGCCGGAGGGACAGGCTATCATTGAGTTCGGCAGACGGTGCCGGATCCCGTCTTATCTGAAGCTGAGCACATTGCTGGAGCAGAACCGGAGGACAGGGACCAAGAATCTGGTTCAGCTCCTGGAGCAGGAGATGACCTCCGCCTGGGAGCAGCAGAAGAATCTGGCGAAACGCATGGGAGAAGAGGCAGGAACCAAGCTGCTGCTGCCGCTGATCCTGATGCTTCTGGTGGTGATGGTGATGATCATGGTGCCGGCGCTGATGACGATGGGATAACGTAAAATTAAGCAATGAAACGGTTAGTCCTAACTGGCTGTTAGGTATCTAACCACCACAACTTTATTGTAGGAGGAGACAGTATGAATCTGATCACGGAATGTAAGGAGTTCTGGAACGACGAAAGCGGGTTGGGAACCATTGAGATCGTCTTGATCCTGGTGGTCCTGGTGGGAATGGTCATTATTTTTAAGAAACAGATCACGACGCTGTTAAACAATATTTTCAAGCAGATCAATAATCAGGCCAAGGAGGTTTACTAGGTGAAAAAAAGAGGCGAGATCACCGTGTTTTTGAGTCTCTGCCTGCTGGTGATCTGCGCGCTTATCTGCGTAATGCTGGAGTCGGCCAGACTTGCCGGGTCGCGCTTTTACTTTCAGACGGCGGTGAATGCCTCGGTGGATACGCTGTTCAGCCGGTATCATCGAAAACTGTGGGAGGAGTACCGGATCCTGGGAATGCCTTTTGAGTCGGAGGCGGAACTGGCCGAACAGGCGGAAGCCGTTATCCGAAAATACCTGGATGCTGATAACTGGTACCCCATGGAGCTGGAATCTGTGGACGTGGAGGACTGCATCCGCCTGACGGACCGGGGAGGCGACTTTTTCGCAAAGGAAGTGACGGACTATATGCGCTGCGGGATCTGGAGCTTTCTCGATATCGCGCCGGAAGAGGGCGGAACGTTCTTCCGGGACATAAAGGAAGCGGCGGGCGCCGGAGCCGTTGCGGACGCCTGCGAGGAGCCGGAAAAAGAGGTCCGAAAGCTGGAGAAGACGGTGGAGGAGATCGCGGAATGTGTGAAAGCGCAGGAAAAGTATGCTTCGGAGATTGCCTCAAGCCTGGCCGATGACCACGAGGAGGGATTTCGCAGAAATGCGGGATCCTTCCGAAAGGAGGCAGGGCGTATGCCGGGACTGACGGAAAAATATGACCGGCAGGCGGAAAAACTGAGAAATAAGCTGGAGAAGACACGGAGCAGACTTGAAGAGGTAAGGCCGGATCTGACGGAAGATACGGCCGGCCTCCTGAAAGAACAGATGGATCCTTATGAAACATATATAGCCCAGGACGGGGCGAGACGGAACGAGATCATTCAGCAGAGGGAAAACGCGGAGCGGAATCTGGAGCTTCTGGACGAGACGGAAGCGCTGGTGGAGGAGGCGCGTCGGGAATATGAAAGAAAAAAACAGGAACAGACAGAAACCGCAGGCGGAGAGGAAAACAGCGGCTCAGAGAATGCGGCCTCCGGAGATCAGGAAACAGACAGCCGGACGGCCGAGAATGTGACGCTTTCTCTCGCGGACGCAGAAGCAGTATGGAAGAGAAGGACAGCCGGAACGCTGGAACTGGAAAAGGGAGAGGAAGATCAGGAAAAGAGGGGATTTCTGGATCAGGTAAAATCGCTTGCCCAGGGCAGTCTCCTTGCACTTGTTCTCCCCGAGGGCGCGCAGATTTCCGATGCTTCATTTTCGACTGCAGGACTGCCTTCCCGTGTCTCGCGGGAAAAGAGCCTGGAGGCTCCGAATCTGCCGGAACGGGTGCTGATCCATGAATACTGCGCCCATTTCTTTACCAATGCCTTGAGCCGGGAGGAGCATCCCGTCCAATATGAAATGGAATATCTGATCGCCGGACAGGAAAGCGACCGGAGAAATCTGGAGGAGACGGCTTCGCAGCTTTTGACGGTCAGACAGGGGCTGAACCTGATCCATATTCTTTCGGATCCGTCCAAGCGGGCCGAGGCGAAGACGCTGGCATTTACGATCGTAGGGGCTACGGGTATTGCGCCTCTTGTTGAAATTACCGCCTGCTTCATTATGGGGGTGTGGGCCGTCGGCGAGGCCGTCATGGATCTGCGGATCCTGTTTTCAGGCGGAAAAGTTCCTCTCTGGAAGGAGCGGGGAGACTGGAATCTGTCTCTTGAGAACCTTCTGACCATGGGGCAGAAGGCCGTCTGTCCGGAATCATCGGCGCAGCAGAGGGGACTGACCTACGAAACCTATCTGAAACTGCTGCTTTTCCTGACCGACAATCAGAAGCTGCAGCTGCGGATGCTGGATTTGATAGAAATGAACATTCAAAGAGAAGAAACAGATTTTTCTGTGGATTTCTGCGCATATCAGCTGGAGGTTTGTGGAAAAGCCTGTGGAAAACATATGTTTTTTGCGCTTCCTTTTGTGGAAAATCTGGTTGGGGAGTTTTCCGGATATCCTCTGGAAGCGCCGGTTGTGCGAGCGTATTAAGTCCGGAAAGGGGGACGGAATCGGATGCTCTTTTTCTGAGCAGGTCCGACGAAAAAAATGTGCAATGTAAAAAAAATAATTCAACCAACTCTCCAGGTACGAATCCCGCGCAGATCATGGCCTGCCGGAAGAGGAGCATCCGATTCCGTCCCCGCGGGACTTACGGTGGAGGCCGCGCTGGTTCTTCCGGTTCTGCTGTTTGCTGCGGCCGTTCTCATGGCTCCGTTCAGGATCCTGGATGTGGAGAGGCAGATGCAGGCGATTGTGACTTCCGTGGGGGAGGAGATCAGTGAAATGGCCTATGTGCGTCCGGGGGATGATGTCCGGGATACGGGAAAGACTGTCGGAAACGCTTTTGTTGATGCGGCTGCGGCTTATGCCTATGCCGAGGGGATGATCCGTGTAAAGGCAGGCAGCCTTCCTGTCAGCGATCTTAGTCTTGCCCGCTCGCAGATCCTGGACGACGGCGAAAACATTGAGATCGTGGCCGATTATCGGATGCGCCTGCCGTACAGTCTTTTCGGACTCGGAGATGTGTCCCGCACAAGCTGCTGTTATCTGCGCGCCTGGGTGGGAAGAGACGGCGGATGCGGGGAAGGGGATCCTTCCGGGGAGAACGGAGAGGATCCGATCGTCTATGTGGGGAAGGAGAGTACACGGTATCATATCCGCGCGGACTGCCATTATCTGTACAATCAGCTGACGGAGGTATTTCTGGATCAGATCGAAAATTACCGGAATGAAAGCGGCGGCAGATATGCGGCCTGTGCCAGATGCGCCTCCGGAGACCGGAAAACGGGTGCTTCCACGGTTTTTATCATGCCGTCCGGAACGCATTACCATACCAGTGCCTCCTGCACGGCGATCATTGCTTATGTTACTGCTGTGCGGCGGTCTGAAGTGGAATATCTGGGGGCCTGTTCCTATTGCTTCCGCAAATAAAAGAGGAGAAAACCGATGATGAGATGGATCTGGCTGGTTTTTCTGATAATGGCGGCCTGGAGCGACGTGCGGACACGAAGTGTGTCTGTGTGTCTGCTCGCGTTCCCGCTGCTTCCCGGGATCATCCATGCGTTTTCAACAGGCATTGCGGAGCATTTAGCTGCGGCTGCGGCAGGACTGCTTCTTCTGCTCATAAGCCGGGCGACCGACGGATCCCTGGGGGAAGGAGACGCCCTGTTTTTCCTTATGAGCGCCTGCTACTTCGATCTGGCTGAGCTGGCGATGATGTTTATTATGAGCCTGTGTATCGGGGGTTTATGGTCCATGGTGATCATAATGAAAAACCGTCTGCGCGGAACGGGATGCCGGGGAGAAACCGTCCCCTTCCTGGCCTGCGTGCTTCTGCCGGGCATATGGACAGTCTGCAGATAAAAAACCGGAAAAGGAGAAGATCGAGAATGACAGAAACAGAGAAATCCAAAAGGACGGGGGAGGGTTGGCCCGTTCTTCACGCCTCCTTCAGCATAGAAGCGTCATATGTGATGGCAATCGTTTTGATGGCACTGAGCCTTCTTATCCGGGAGGCATATTTCCGCTGCCGGCAGACTACGGGGGCCATGCGGCTTCATCATACGGTGGAGCTGGCGAAGGGACAGGAGCAGGAGGATATCTGGGAGATTTCGGGAGACGCATGGTTCGGACAGACGGAGCGGGACAGAGACGCTTTCGGAAATGCGCGTATTACCGGCAGTGCCAGCGGAGACGGATGGGAAAAGGAAATACGGGAGAATGCCCATGAACCGGAAAATATGATGAGACTGCTTACCGTTTTTGACGGTCTTTCAGAAGGAGAAGGGGACAATGGAGGCAAATGAGGAACTTGAGGTCAGCTACCGCAGAGAGACGAAAAGAAATTATCTGATGATAGCGGCCGGGCAGGAGCAGCAGGGATTTGAGGCTCAGATGCTGTCTGAGAACAAGGTTGCGGGACTGCTTACGTTTTGGATGCGAAGGGAGGACGATCGGTGCTGGTTTTGCTATGAGATCACATCAAAACAGCCTCTTTCCAGGCTTTTGGAGAGAAAATGGATCGGCGCGGAGCAGATGCGCCGGCTGCTTTTGGGCATTGGCCGGACGCTCTCCCGGATAGTGGGATATCTGCTTTCGGAGGATGGGATCCTTCTGGATCCCCAGTTTGTCTATGTGGATCCGGATTCATTTCAGGTCGGACTTTGCCTGCTTCCGGGACACCGAGGAAATTTCCCTCAGGACTTCAGCCGTCTTCTGCAGTTCCTTCTGGGGAAGGCGGATCACCAGGATCAGGAGGCTGTAGTCATGATCTATGGAATGTACCGGGAGAGCCTGAAGGAGAACTACAGTATCGATGGTATGATGCGGAAGCTTTCCGGGGAGGATCGTGATGATCTGCCTGCACCCTGGGAGGATGGGCAATGGGAGGACAAACAGGCGGCGGACGGGGAAACGGATATAACGGACGGAGGAGAGACGGAAAGAGACAGGGAGCATGGAGGAGTATTTCCCGTGAAGGAGCGGAAAGAAAAATATCCGCGGCAGCCGATCCGAATCCTGAAATGGCTTGCGGTTCCCGCGGCAGCCGTGATGGCTCTCTGGCTGTGGAGGGGGATGTGGGCGATCGTCAGGTACGGTCCGATTCTGGCGGGGGGATGTGCTGCCGCAGCCGCGCTGGCAATATGGAAATCAAATATGAGAGGAGAGAAAACCGAAAGCCGCAGCCGATCACCGAAAACGGAGCATACGGATCCCAGGAAAGAGGAAAGCCGGCATGGGGATACATATGGGACGCAGCCTGCCGGACATTTTTCCATGCAGGAGGATCATTCCTGGGAGGCATTTTTTTCCGATGAGGAAGAGCAGCAAAACGCCGCTGCGTGTGAGAAAAAGGAAGCTCCGAAGGACGTTCCGCAGGAGAGAGAAACGGATTCCATACAGACCGCTCTTCTCTGGAAGCGGGAGACGCAGGGAGGCGTGCGAAGACTTGTGGGAGAGGCAGGGAACGAGGAGGTGATTCCGATCTCCTACTATCCGTTCCTGATCGGCAAGCAGGAGAACCTGGCGGATTTTATATTAAAAAGGGATACGATCTCGCGTCTTCACGCGCGGATCGACCGAAAGGAAAATGCATACTGGCTGACGGATCTCAATTCGACAAACGGAACATCGGTTAACGGGCGGGTCCTTGAGGCCAATGAAAGCGTAGAGCTGGAGCCGGGAGATCAGGTCGCTCTGGCAGATCTTCGGTTCAGTTTCCAATAAAGTTCTTAACATTTTTTGACAGCCGTGTTATAATTGAAAAGATATAAAAGGAGCTGTCACATGAAAAATGAAAAAAACCGCAGGATAGCCTATGCCAATCTTACGATCATAGCGATCAATTTTCTGTGCTTTGGCTATTTGGAGATCATCGGCTCTACGGAGAACGGCCGCTTTATGATCGAGCACGGGGCTATGTACACGCCCGCCGTACTCCGGGGAGAATACTGGAGATGCCTGACTGCAGTTTTCATGCACTTTGGGATCGGCCACATTCTGAATAATATGCTGATCCTGTATGTGCTGGGCGATAATCTGGAGAGGGCGCTTGGCAGTATCAAATATGCGGTTTTTTATCTTGTATGCGGCATCGGGGCAAACCTGGCATCCTTTTGGACGGAGATAGATGCGGCGTCAACGGTTGTATCTGCGGGGGCTTCAGGCGCGGTATTCGGAGTCATAGGCGGACTTTTGTATGCGGTTCTTGTCAATCATGGCAGGCTGGAGGATTTAAGCGCGAGGCAGCTGATATTTGCGATCCTGCTGTCCTTGTACTTTGGCTTTACCAGTCAGGGCATCAACAATACCGCACATATCGCAGGGCTTGTTCTTGGGATCCTTATGGGGGCTCTTTTGTATCGAAAGCCCAAAAATATAAACAGACAGGAGGACGGATCATGAAGGAAGACTGTATTTTTTGTAAGATCGCAAACGGTGAGATACCATCTGCTACGCTTTATGAAGATCATGACTTTCGCGTGATACTGGACTTGGGACCCGCTACCAGGGGACACGCTCTTATACTTCCCAAGGAGCACTATGCGGATCTGTGTGAACTGGAGGATTCCACGGCGGAAAAGGTTCTTCCGCTTGCCAGGAAAATGGGAAAAGCAATGATAAAAGCATTGGGCTGTCCGGGTTTTAACCTTGTACAGAATAATGGAGAAGAAGCCGGTCAGACGGTTCGGCATTTTCATGTTCACATAATTCCGCGTTATCAGGGAGGATCGAAAATTGTGGCATGGGAACCGGGGCGTCTGGATGAAGCAGATAAAGAAAAGATCGTTGAGGCGGTCAGAGCAGAACTGTAAAAGTGGGTGAATGTGAATGCAACCGGAGCAGAGAGAATTGTTGCAGGCACTGTATAATGAACACGAGAAGGTTCTCCGCTTTGTGGCATACAGGAAAGGAATTCCCCAGGAGGAAATTTCCGATATTGTTCAGGATACATATTGTGCGTTTATAGAGAGATACCAGAGGACCTTCACCGAATGGGATGAGGCCCAAAGAAAAGCGGTACTGATGACCATCCTGCATCATCGGTGCGCCGATTATTTTCGGGAGAAGAACAGGCATCAGAGCGTCAGCATCGAGGAATTTGCCGTCGAGGGAGAATATCTGTATATTAAAGAACTGATATCGCCGGATATTGTGCAGACGCTGGAGGCCAGGGAAGATCTGAATTATGTGCGCCAGGGGATACTGTCTCTGAGCCCGGAGATGCAGGAGATCGTCACGCAGTGCCTGGTAGAGAGAAGGCCGGTACGTGAGGTCAGTGAACGTCTTCATATTTCTGAGGCAACCTGCAGAATGCGGATTTCCAGGATCCGTAAGCAGCTGGAGAAATGGCTTGTTTATGGAGAAGATACCAGAAAAAAGCGAGGAAGACCGAAGGGAAGCGGCAAGAACCTGCAGCAATGAGATTTTAAAAACGGAATGTGCGGCGGATCATACCGCCGCACATTCTTCTATCAAGCCTACGATCGTATCGATGGCGTTGTTGAGCTGACTGTGTTCCATATTGTGGATAAATTCGTCCTTGCGGGCAAAAGTATCTGCGATCGTCTGCATGAGGAGATCATCGTTAAGAGCTTCCTCCTCAATAACCGTACTGTATCCCTGTCTGGCAAAGGAATTGGCATTTAATATCTGGTCCCCGCGGCTTGCGGCGGCCGAAAGCGGGATCAGTATGTTGGGCTTGCGGAGAGCCAGGATCTCGCAGATGGAGTTGGCGCCGGCCCTGGACAGGATCAGATCGGCAGCGGCGAACAGATGCTTAAGCGGCTCATCTACATATTCATACTGTACATATCCTTCTGTATTCATCAGAGATTCATCGAGATGGTCTTTTCCGCAGATATGCACGACCTGATATTTCGGGAGAAGTCTGGGCAGGAGGGAGCGGACCGCCTGATTGACAGCTACGGCTCCCAGACTGCCTCCGATCACCAGGATCACCGGTTTATCCGCGGACAGATGAGCGTAGTTCAGGCCCGCAAGACGGTCGCCCTCAAGCAGCTCTCTGCGGATCGGGGAGCCGGTCAGAACCGCTTTTTCGGCGGGAAGATATTTAAGGGTTTCCGGGAAGTTGCAGCATACCTTCCGGGCGGAAGGAATACAGAGCTTATTGGCAAGCCCCGGGGTCATATCCGATTCATGGATGATGACCGGTATATGATAGTGCTTTGCCGCCAGAACAACGGGGACCGATACGAAGCCGCCTTTTGAGAAGACCACGTCGGGTTTATATTTTTTCATCAATTTAAGGGACTCACCGTATCCCTTGATCACACGGAAGGGATCGGTGAAGTTCTTCAGATCAAAGTATCTGCGGAGTTTCCCGGAGGAGATGCCCTCGTACGGGATCCTGGCGTTTTCGATCAGCGTTTTTTCGATGCCCTGATAGGATCCGACATAGAGGATCTCGTAGCCGCGTTCCTGAAGAGAGGGGACCAGCGCCAGATTCGGTGTTACGTGACCGGCAGAACCGCCGCCGGTCAGAAAGATTTTTTTCATGAATTATGCCTCCCAATGTGTGTGCGGGTATAATAAACTCCCAAATCCGGATATGCCCTGCATATCCCGCGCAGCAGTATATATGTATTATACTAAGCGATTGCCTTAAAAAGTCAACCTTTTCTTTTTTAATCGGAATACTTTTGCCGGGTATCCTCATAAAATAGTATCAGCGAGGTGATAGTATGTCCGATTATCGAAGATTGATTTCCTACATATACGCATATGAAGGCGGAATAAAAGGAAAAAATATCGGGTTTGCCAAACTGGAAGCCCGGAGGGGTCAGTGCAAGATACAGGTGAGCGTAAGAAACGTCTACATGGGCAACCAGGACGAGGGCGTTTTTCTGCTTGCCGGAGACCGGGAAATCCTGATCGGAAAAATATTCCTGCGCGGCGGAGCGGGCGAGTTCCGGACATCGGTTGCGTACGGGGATGTGGCGGGATCGGGAGTGAGTCTTGAGCAATGCTATGGTCTGACCGTACACAGTATGGACGATACCTGGTATTCCTACACGACGATATGGGAAGATGCCGTGGCCCATGCGGCTGCTGTGGACCTGGAGGATGTTACCGCGGAGGAAGCGGAGAGGCGGGAAACGGCCAGGATTCCGGGAAGCGAGATTTATGAGAAGACGTTAAGGGAAATGGATTTCGCAAAAAAAACATCGGTGGTGGATTCCATCGAGGCGGAAATTATGGGACGGAAAAAGCCGGAGCCGCGCCCGGAGCCGCCGCGCGCCATGAGAGCGGAAGCCGCCGCGCGTCCGATGCGGTCGGAGCTGCCGGCACAGCTGGAAGCGCCGAGGCGGGAGATGCCGGAAATACCGGTACAGCCGGAGTTGCCGGGACGGGAGACACCGGAGATGCCGGCACAGCCGGAAGCGCCGATGCGGGAGATGCCGGAAATGCCGGCACAGCCGGAAGCGCCGAGGCGGGAGATGCCGGAAATGCCGGCACAGCCGGAGCCGCCGAGGCGGGAGATGCCGGAAATGCCGGCACAGCCGGAGTCGCCGAGGCGGGAGATGCCGGAAATGCCGGCACAGCCGGAAGCGCCGAGGCGGGAGATGCCGGAAATGCCGGCACAGCCGGAAGCGCCGAGGCAGGAGACATCGGAGATGCCGGAGCCGCCGCGCGCCCCGCAGCCGGAGGAACCGCTTTTTGATTCGCAGCAGTCGGACCGGCTGATGCAGTTTGAACAGGATGAGCAGGCGGAAAAAGAGGACGTGGAGAAGCTGTGGCTTCACTTCCAGCGCCATTATCCGAAGATCCAGGCGTTTGATTATCAGGGCGGATGCGAGACACTGCTGATCAAGCCGCAGGATATCGGCCTGCTTCCCCGCGAGACATGGAATTACGGAAACAACAGTTTTCTGCTTCACGGCTACTACAACCATCGCTATCTGATCCTGGCGAGGCTGGTAGGGCAAAAGGGCGAGGTGCGTTTCCTTCTCGGCGTTCCGGGACATTATTACAGCAACGAAAAATATATGGCGTCCATGTTTGGTTTCCCCAATTTTGTGCTGTCCAAGATGCAGCCGGCAGGGGACGGACGGTTCGGGTACTGGTATACGGATATTCGCCTGGCGACATGATCGATACGCCGCAGGGTCAATAGTCTACGCCTCTGATCTGTACGCAGGGAACCGAAGGCTTTACTACCTCCGCGAACCGGCAGAGTTCAGCCCGGGAAAAGGAGCTCCACCCTTTTGTCAGTACGTGGCCGGAATCGACAAAGCCCTGGAGAAAGTATGCCCGGCAGCCACTGATCCATTCTGCGATATCCGCAAAGTCTTCAGAGGTATGCAGGCCCTTTACGGCCGTCGTCCGGAATTCATAGGGAGTCCGCCCCTCCATCAGAAAGGCGGCGCTTTCTTCTACCGCTTCCAGCCGGAGAGAAGGAACGCCGCAGACCTTCGGATAGTTGGGGCGGCCTGCTTTGATGTCCATAGCCACGTAGTCCACCAGCCCCTCGGCGCAGAGCTCCTTCAGCACATGGGGCCGGTAGCCGTTGGTATCCAGTTTCACTTCCAGACCCAGACGGCGGATGGAGCGCATCAGCTCGGATACTTCCCGGGGCCATAGGGTGGGTTCCCCTCCGGTGATGCACACGCCGTCGAGGATCCCGGCCCTCTTTTTCAGAAAATCCAGAAGTTCTTCTTCGCTTATCTCTTCTCCGGAATCTGCCTCAAGCAGATCTGCGTTGTGGCAGAACGGGCATCGGAAATTACATCCCCCCAGAAAAACGGTGGCGGCCACACGCTCGGGGAAGTCCAGAAGCGTTGTTTTTTGCAATCCGCGTATTTTCATGACGGTTTTACCCTCCCTCACAGTATCACTTTGCCTCATTTCGGTCCGTTTGTCAACTGTTTGCACGGGATGAACAGACATGGATTTTTTTCATGTTGAGGAAATGAAAAGAAAGTGATATACTGTTCCCAAAGACTGTAAAACGGGAGGTTTTCATGAGGATCATCATTATTGGCTGCGGAAAGGTCGGCCGGACTCTGGCCAAGCAGCTGAGTGAAGAAAACCACGATATTGTGATGGTGGATACATCGTCCAGGACGCTGCAGGAATTTAATGAAGAAGTGGATGCCATCTGCGTTACCGGCAACGGCGCCAGCATCGGCGTTCTCGAGGAGGCGGGAGTCGATGTGGCGGACGTGCTGATCGCGGTTACGGAATCCGACGAGCTGAATCTGCTCTGCTGTCTGGTGGCCCGCAAGGTGAGCGAGTGCCAGACCATCGCGCGCGTCCGCAACCCGGTATATCACAGAGACATAAACTTTATCAAGGAACGCATGGGAATCTCCATGATCATCAACCCGGAATATACGACGGCCAGAGAGATCGCCGCGCTTCTGCGGTTCCCGTCGGCCCTTTATATCAATACGTTTTCCGGAGGCAGTGTGCAGCTGGTAAAGTTTCGGCTGCTTCCTGAATTCGGAATGAGCGGGATCCCCATTGCGGATCTGGCAAAGCGTTTTCCGGCAAAGGTTCTGATCTGCGCCGTGGAGCGCAACGACGTGATCACGATCCCCCGGGGCGAATTCGTGCTGCGGGACAACGATCTGGTATCCATTGTAGGCGCGCCGGGAGACTGCGATACGTTTTTCCGGGAACTCGGGCTCTCCACCCGGCCGGTGAAAAACGCGCTGATCGTGGGAGGCGGAACGCTGGGCTACTATCTGGCCGCTCAGCTTCGGGAGTCCAGGATCGAGGTGCGGATCATCGAGCAGGACGCGGACAGATGCGAACGGCTGTG
The DNA here is from genome assembly GCA_947630085.1 of uncultured Lachnospiraceae bacterium. Classification (GTDB taxonomy): domain Bacteria; phylum Bacillota; class Clostridia; order Lachnospirales; family Lachnospiraceae; genus UBA3402. The sequence goes on along the minus strand of CANRGP010000001.1, from coordinate 28,034 downwards.
CGAGATCCTTCCGGATGTTTCCGTTATCAACGGAGACGGTTCCGACCGGAAGGTCCTGCTCCAGTCAGGGTTCCTGTCGGCGGAGGCCATCGTGTCCCTGACGGGGATCGATGAGGAAAATATTTTCCTCTCCCAGTATGCGAGGGAGCGCACGAAGGCGAAGGTTGTCGCCAAGGTCAACCGCCTGGATTTTGACAGTATTATTGAAAAGCTGGATATCGGAAGCGTAGTCTATCCAAAATACATTACTGCAGACAATATTCTCCAGTATGTACGGGCCCTGCAGAATTCTGTGGGAAGCAGCGTGGAAACACTTTGCCATATTCTGAACAACCGTGCGGAAGCTCTTGAGTTCCTGGTCAAGGAGGACAGCAGGGTAGCCAACGCCCCTCTGTCCCGGCTCCGTCCCAAGAAGGACCTTCTTGTCTGCAGCATCAACCACAACGGCAAGGTTATCATTCCCAGAGGGCAGGACGTGATCCGGCCCGGGGACACGGTCATTATTGTCACTACTTTAAAGGGACTCAGGGATCTTGACGACATTCTGGCAAAGCAGGTGTAGAGATGAACCATTCGATTATAAGATACATTGTGGGACTGACGCTGATCCTGGAGGGAGCGCTGATGGTCCCTTCCTGCGTTGTGGCGGTGATTTACGGCGAGACGGCGCTGTATGCGCTGGCCGGATCGGCTCTGTTCAGCGTGGCCGCCGGATTTGTCCTGCGGGGGAAAAAGCCAAAGGATACTGTTTTCTTTGCCAGGGAAGGATTTGCCGCTGTGGCGCTCTGCTGGTTCGCCATCAGTGTAGTGGGCGCCATGCCCTTTGTACTGAGCGGCGCGATCCCCGATCCGATATATGCCCTGTTTGAATCCGTCTCCGGATTCACCACCACGGGAGCCAGCATCCTGAAATCGGTGGAGGAGCTGCCCAGGAGCATTCTGTTCTGGCGCAGCTTTACTCACTGGATCGGCGGCATGGGCGTTCTGGTATTCCTGCTGACGCTCCTTCCCATGAGCGGAGGGTTTCACATGAGCCTTATGAAAGCGGAGAGCCCCGGTCCCTCGGTGAGCCGCCTGGTACCGAAGGTTCAGACGACGGCGAAGATCCTCTACCTGATCTATGTGGGGCTGACGCTTTTTGAGGTGCTGCTTCTGCTTGTGGGCAGAATGCCGCTGTTCGACGCGCTGACGCTTTCCTTCGGGACGGCGGGAACCGGAGGCTTCGGCATCCGGAATGACAGCATTGCCGGATATTCCGTTTACCATCAGGTGGTCATCACGATCTTTATGATCCTGTTCGGCATCAATTTTAACGCCTATTTCTTTATTCTCCTGAAAAAAATAGGGGCGGCCCTGCACATGGAAGAGGTCAGGGCATATCTGGGGATCATCCTGGCGGCCGTCCTGCTCATTACCGCAAATATCTTTCACATTTACGGAAATGCGGTGACCGCGTTTCAGCAGGCGGCTTTTCAGGTGAGCTCCATTATAACGACTACCGGCTTTTCCACGGTGGATTTTGACCGATGGCCGGAGGTGTCGCGGACGATCCTGGTGATCCTTATGTTTATCGGCGCCTGCTCGGGAAGCACCGGGGGCGGGATCAAGGTTTCCCGCATTCTGCTTTATATCAAGTCCATCGGCAAGGAAATGGAGACATATCTTCATCCGGGCGTCGTGCGAAAGGTGAAGATGGACGGCAAAAGCGTGGAGGAGGATGTGCTCCAGTCCACGAATGTATTCCTTTCGGTTTATCTGATCATTTTTACATTCTCGGTGCTTATGCTTGCCATTGACAATTTGGATCTGATCAGCAATTTTACTGCCGTCGCGGCGACGCTGAACAACATCGGACCGGGGCTTTCCCTGGTGGGACCATCGGCCAATTTTGCCATGTATTCTCACCGCTCGCTGCTGGTTCTGATCTTTGATATGCTTGCGGGACGCCTGGAGCTGTTCCCGCTCATGGTGCTGTTCTCCGGGAAGACATGGAAAAAGTTTTAAAGACCGTTTTCCTTCTGAACCCGTTTCCCTTCCCGCAGGGCGCGGAAGAAATCCTTCATCATCAGAGAGCATTCTTCGCCCAGGACGCCGGTCAGCGTTTCCGCCTGATGGTTGAAGCCCTGCTCGTGAAGAAGATCCAGAACGGACCCGGCGCACCCGGCCTTGGGATTCGGACATCCGATGACGACTCGGGGGATGCGCGCCTGGACAATGGCTCCCGCGCACATGGGGCAGGGCTCCAGAGTCACGTACAGGGTGCAGTCCTCCAGACGCCAGTCTCCCATTTTGCGGCAGGCTTTGCGTATGGCGATGATCTCGGCGTGGGCCAGAGTGCTTTTGTCCGTCATGCGGCGGTTGTAGCCGCGCCCGATGATCTCCCCCCGGTATTCGATAACGCAGCCGATGGGGACCTCGCCCAGGGCGCGCGCTTTCTGGGCCTGCTTTATGGCCGCTTTCATGTAGGTTTCGTCGATGGTCATGTCCGCTCTCTTTCCGTGCCTGCCCGGTCACCGGCTGCACTGCCTCTTCATTGTAGGCGCGGCCGGGCCGTTTTGTCAAGAAAGGAACGGCGGCCGGAGCGGAAAATCTGCGGCCGGCTCTCGGCGCATCCGGACTTGAGTTGAGAACGGAGATGTGGTATAATATGAGCACTTAGAGAATGCGAGCCGTCAGGTGAAGCATGAACTTAGTGCGAGTAATACCTAGCCACTTGGCGAGGTGCTTACGAGCCTAGTGGCTATGGTATAATTATGATATCTGATATTTATTTTGGGAAAGGACATCTGCAGCCATGGTAAAGTATAATAAAAAGAAAACCATTGTGATCGGCCATAAAAATCCGGATACGGATTCTATCTGCTCGGCTGTCTGTTATGCGAACCTGAAGCGGCAGATCACCGGAGACGACTATGAGCCGGCACGGGCCGGGCACGTCAACGAGGAGACGCAGTTTGTGCTGAGATATTTCGGCGTCAAGCCGCCCAGACGGGTCCTTCATGTGCGGACGGAGGTCCGCGATATCGATATCCGGCAGGTTCCCGGCGTGAACCGGAACATTTCCCTGAAGAAGGCATGGAATATCATGCAGCAGGACGGGCTGGTGACGCTTCCCGCAGTGACGGAGGACGGGCACCTGGAGGGCCTGATCACGGTCAGCGACATTGCCAAGACGTACCTGGACGTGCTGGACAGCAGCATTCTGTCCAAGGCCAATACCCGGTATTCCAACATTATAGAGACACTGGAGGGGCTTCTGATCGTAGGCGACGAAAGCGCCTACTTCAATGAGGGCAAGGTCCTGATCGCGGCGGCCAATCCGGAGATGATGGAGTATTACATAAGCAAAAACGATCTGGTCATTCTGGGGAACCGATACGAATCCCAGCTGTGCGCCATTGAGATGGAGGCGGCCTGCATCATCGTCTGCGAGGGCGCGGCGGTATCCATGACGATCCGGAAGCAGGCTCAGGAGCACGGCTGCACGGTGATCACGACACCCTATGACGCCTATACGGCCGCGCGTCTGATCAACCAGAGTATGCCGATCGGATATTTTATGAAGCGGGACCACCTGATCACATTCCAGGAGACGGATGTGATCGAGGAGATCAAAGAAGTGATGACCAATAAGCGCCATCGGGATTTCCCCATTCTGGACCAGGAGGGAAAGTACAAGGGGATGATCTCCCGGCGCAATCTTCTGGGAGCCAGCGGCAAGTCGCTGATCCTTGTGGACCACAACGAGAGAGCCCAGGCGGTGGACGGGATTGAGAACGCCCGGATCCTGGAGATCATCGATCACCACAGGCTGGGGCCGATCGAGACGATAGGCCCGGTGTTTTTCCGCAATCAGCCTCTGGGCTGCACGGCCACGATCATTTATCAGATGTACCAGGAGAACCATGTGACCATCGACAGGGTCACCGCGGGTCTTCTGTGCAGCGCGATCCTCTCGGATACCCTGCTGTTCCGGTCCCCTACGTGTACGGAGGATGATCGAAACGCCGCCATTCGTCTGGCGGAGATCGCCGGCATCCAGATAGAAGAGTATGCCACCGCCATGTTCGCGGCGGGGAGCAATCTGTCAAGCAAAACGGAGAAGGAGATATTCAATCAGGATTTCAAACGTTTTACTGCGGGGAAGATCTCCTTCGGCGTGGCCCAGATCAATTCCCTGAACGCCCAGGAGCTTCAGGAGCTGGAAAAGAGGATGCTCCCGTATCTGAAGCAGACCAGGAAGGATCTCGGGCTGGATATGCTGTTCTTTATGATGACCAATATTCTGACGGAATCTTCGACGCTCCTCTGCGACGGACAGGGAGCCGAGCAGCTTCTGGAGACGGCGTTTCATGTGGATGCGGAGGAAGAACAGGATGTGTACAGGAAAGAGAGCGGCATCATAGAGCTCGCAGGAGTGGTATCGCGTAAGAAGCAGCTGGTCCCCGCCATTGTGGTCGCCCTGCAGGAGTAGGGCGGGGCCGGAAGTGACAGACAAGGAGACAGACCATGACGTTTACATATCCCGCGGTCTTTGTGCCGCATGACAACCATGACGGAGGCTATCACGTTTTCTTTCCGGATCTGGAGCTGTGCGAGGCAGACGGACCGGATCTGGAGGATGCTCTCGAACACGCCAGGGAAGCGGCTTATGACTGGATCACCGTGGAACTGGAGGAGGATGAGGTTCTTATGCCGGAGGTATCCTCCCATGAGGACATCCGGCTTCCCGAGGGCGGCTTCATCCGCAGCATTATGGTTACGGTCAAACTTTTGCCCGACAATGACTGAATGAGGGCCGCCGGAGACTGAAGGAGACAGGGAGGGATCTTTTATGGCGAAGCAGAGCTGGAAACCGGGAAATATGCTTTTTCCTCTGCCGGTGGTGATGGTCAGTTGCCAGAGAGAGGGAGAGCGCCCCAATATTATCACCGTGGCATGGGCGGGAACCGTCTGCTCCGATCCGCCCTGCGTGTCCGTTTCCGTGAAAAAGGAGCGGTATTCTTACGACATCATTCGTGAAACAGGCGAGTTTGTTATAAATCTGGTGACGAAGGAGCTTACGTTTGCCACCGATTACTGCGGGGTCCGCTCCGGAAGAGACGTGGACAAATTCAGGGAAATGAATCTGACACCACTGGCGTCCCGCCGTGTGAAAGCCCCGGGGATCGCTGAGAGTCCGGTCAACCTGGAATGCAGAGTCATCCGGGTGATTCCGCTGGGGAGCCATGATATGTTTGTGGCGGAGATCGTGGGCGTCACCATTGAGGACGAATATCTGGACGGAAACGGCAGATTTCATCTGAATGAAGCCGGACTGACGGCCTACTCCCACGGACAGTATTTCTCCCTCGGGGAGAGGATCGGGAAATTCGGCTATTCCGTGGAGAAAAAGCGATAATGAAACCGGAGAATCTATGACAGAACGAAAACAGGAAGACAGGACAAATATTACGCTGATCGGTATGCCGGCTTCCGGAAAGAGTATGGCGGGGGTTCTTCTCGCCAAAAGACTGGGCTTTTCTTTTGTGGACACGGATATCGTGATCCAGGAAAAGGAAGGGCTGCTCCTGAGGGAGATCATTGCCCGGGACGGCCTCGACGGGTTTCTGGAGATCGAGAACCGGATCAATGCGGGGATCAATCCCCGAAAAGCGGTCATTGCGCCCGGCGGAAGCGTGATCTACGGACGGGAAGCGATGGAGCATTTCCGGAAGATCAGCACCGTGGTATATCTGAAGGTCAGCTATGAGGAACTGGAGAAGCGCCTGGGCAATCTCGAAGCCAGGGGCGTTGCCATGCGGGAGGGAATGACGCTTAAAGAGCTGTACGAGGAGAGAGTTCCCTATTACGAAAAGTACGCCCACATCACGGTAGACGAGGAAGGCTGCCCTGTCGGACAGGTGGTGGACCGCCTGGAGGCGGCGTACCGCAGCGGAGTGTGTCGGGATTTTCGGCAGGAGGAAGAATAATGGAACTTACGGTTGGAACCATAGGGATCATCGCTGTCGTCGTACTGGGCGGCGGAGCTGCCGTGTTTCTGGCAGTGCAGGCGTGCAGGAGGATTGGCCGCCGCGTTTCTGCCGGCACATTGGGGACGGTGGCGGAGCTCATCCGCTATGCCGAAACAGCCATGAAGAACAGGGATATCAACGACCGGCTCTCCACAACGCCCAAATCTCTTTCGGCGATGGACCGGATCTATCTTCCGCAGATCCAGGCGGATTTTCCGGAATTCAGCTGGAGCGAATTCCGTCCCATCGTGGAGCAAAGCATTGTAAGCGTGCTGCGCGCCATCGATGAGCGCAGACCGGAGCTGGTATCGGACAATCCCCGCCTGCGGGAGATCGTGGAGAATGCGCTCGCGGCGGAACAGGTTCCCAGGTATACCGATGTCCGGATCCACAATACGGTCATCAGCCGCTATTACCGGGAGAAAGGCACCTGCTATATCATCTGCGAATCCGCGGTGGAATATTTCACATATGTGCAGGAGAACGGCAAGATAATCAAAGGTTATAAGGACCGCAAGCGCCAGGAGGTATATGAGACGGAACTGATCTATGTTCAGAACGCGGAAAGCGGGGCAGTACCGGCAGAGGGAACCGACGGGGTAGGTCTTACCTGTCCGAACTGCGGAGCTCCTGTCACCAATCTGGGACAGAAGCGCTGCGAATACTGCGGCTCTGCCATAGAGCCGTTGAATATCCGCGTATGGCGGGTAAATGCGGTACGATTAACATAAAACAAATACACGGGGGTAGAGAGCAATGAAGCTGAGTGCAAAAGAAAAAATTGCCTACGGGGTAGGGGCAGTGGGGAAGGACATGGTGTATATGCTGACGGCCAGCTATATTCTGTATTATTATCAGGATATCCTGGGCGTGAGCGCCGTATTTACGGGGATACTTCTTATGATTGCCCGGGTGTTTGACGCGGCCAACGATCCTGTTATGGGGATCCTCGTGGCGAAAACCAAGACGCGCTACGGCAAGTTCAGGCCGTGACTTTTGGCCGGGACGCTGGCAAACGCGGTGATCCTTTTCGCGATGTTTTCCGTACCCGGAGCGCTTAAAGGCACGGGCCTTCTGGTGTATATTTCCGCCGCGTACATATTATGGGGCGTGACGTATACCATGATGGATATTCCCTACTGGTCCATGATCCCTGCCTTCGCCAGGGACGGAAGGGAGAGAGAAAGCCTGTCCACCCTGGGGAGAACCTGCGCGGGAGTGGGAAGCGCCCTGGTGACGGTCATTACCATGCCGGCGGTGATCTGGCTGGGACATGGGAGCGAGAGGGCCGGTTTCCGAACGTTTGCACTTTTGATCGCTGTGTTTTTCGCTTTTACGGCGATCCTTATGTGTGTCTGCATCAAGGAAAAGTCCACCGTGAATATGCCGGTCAATTCCATTGGCGATATGTTCCGCGCGCTTCTGAAAAACGATCAGGCGCTGGTGGTCGTCGTAGCGATCGTCCTGATCAACTGTTCCATTTATCTCACAAGCAATCTTGTGATTTATTTCTTCAAGTACGATTTCGGAGGGGAAGGCTGGTATAATGCCTATACCGTATTCAATATATTCGGCGGGGCTGTCCAGATCCTTTCCATGATGCTGCTGTATCCGCTGCTCCGCAAATTCCAGTCTACGACCCAGGTCTTTAAAACCGGTCTGGGTATGGCGGCCCTGGGGTATGTGGTGCTGCTGGCGCTGGCCTGCACCAATATGTCCAATGTGGCGCTGCTGTTCATCCCCGGATTCTTTATCTTCGGAGCCAACGGCATTTTGACGGTTCTGACGACGGTATTTCTGGCAAACAGCGTGGATTACGGACAGTGGAAAAACGGGACCAGGGACGAGAGCGTGATCTTTTCCATGCAGACATTCGTGGTAAAGCTGGCCTCCGGGGTGGCGGTCCTTATGGCCTCTATCTGTCTGGCTGTTTTTCATATCAGCGAGGATACAGAGGCGGCAGCTGTGGCGACATCACAGTCCGTAATGGGGCTCAGGCTTACTATGACGGTGATCCCCGTGATCGGTCTTGCGGCCGCTGCGATTTTCTTTTCCAGGAAGTTTAAGCTGACGGATGAGAAGGTGAAGGAGATCGCCGGACTTCTGTCGGAAAAAGAGCAGTAATTTTAGGAAGCGATGAGGGGCGGATCATGAACAGGCAAAAAATATTCCGGATCTTATTTGTCATATCTTTGGTGGTATTTGTCATATCCTGTGGTATGCTGCTCTCCTATCTGAGGGTATACCATGAGGGAGACAGCGAGTACCAGCAGGTGCTCCAGGGAGCCGTACAGGTGCGGCAGACGGAGGGACAGACAGAAGAGGTGCGGGAAGATGCGGGACTTTCTGCGGGGGATCCTGAGTCACGGGATCAGGACGGCGCCCCGGAGGAGCAGGCGAAGGACGTGCCTGCGCTTCTGATCGACTTTGACGCGCTTTTGGAGCAGAACCCGGATACGGTGGGATGGATCGATTTCCCCGGACAGGATGTGAGCTATCCCATCGTGCAGGGCGATGACAACGACCATTATCTGTATTACACGTTTAACGGAACCAGGAACGCGCTGGGATCTATTTTTCTGGACGTGCGCAACAGCGGAATGATGAGTGACGGAAATACGATCATTTACGGGCACAATATGAAGAATGGATCGATGTTCGGGTTCCTGAAGAAATACCAGGAAAAGGAGCATTACGAAAAATACCCGTATTTTGATATCTATGTGCCGGAAGGGGTATATCGGTGCCGGATCGTTTCCGCAGGTAAAATCCTTGTGGAAACGGAGAATTACCGTCTGAATTTTACGGACGGCCAGGACCGGCAGGATTATATTGACCGTATCCGCAAAACCTCCGGTTATGAGATCAGCTGGGAAGATGAGGAAAAGCCGCTGGTGCTCCTCTCCACCTGTACGGGATCGGATCATTCCTACCGGTTTGTGGTCCTGGCGCAGGCGGAGGAGTTTTACCCGGCCGAATAAAAAGAGTGCTGCAAAGGAGGAGTCGATATGAAAGTGGGAAGGTGGCGAATGCTTCTTCCGGTTCTGGCGGCCGCGCTGATGCTGTCTTCGTGCGCAAGCGTCAGGAGATCGGTGCTGAAGGTGGGAGTAAAAGGAGACGTGGCCAACTTCAGCCTGTACGATGAGGAGTCCGGCAGATATTCCGGAATGGAGATCGATCTGGCGCAGATGCTGTGCGAGGATCTGGGGTACAGCGACATCCGTCTGACGACGGTAGATTCTACCACGAGAGAGACGCTTCTGGATTCCGCCCAGCTGGATATGGTGATCGCTACCTACAGCATTACCGAAGAGCGGAAACAGAATTATGATTTTTCGGATGCCTATTATACGGACTATGCCCGGATCATGGTGGAGGAGTCCAGCATGATCGATGAGCTTTCCGACCTGAGGGGCTGCCGGGTCGGGATCACCCGGAGCGCGCTGTATGCTCTTCCTCTTGCCGAATATATGGCTCAGCAGGGAGCGATCCCCGCATTTGACGAGGAAGACTTTTCTCCGACGGCCTTTGATGGAGGGGTCGAGTTCGTACAGTATAATTCCTATGACGATATTTCCCAGGCATTGGAAGAGGGAGAGGTGGATGCGTTTGTGGCCGACGGTTCCATTCTGAGCGGATATATGGGAGACGGACGGATCCTTCTTCCGGACAAATTTGCGGAACAGCAGTACGGTGTGTGCACAAGAAAAGGCTCTAACCTGTCTTCGCGGGTGGCTGAAGCCGTGAGGAGACGGATCGAGGACGGATCCATAGAAAAACTGCGCCAGAAATGGGAGAAGTGATGATGGAAAGCGGAGAGATGAACGGAAAAGAAAAAAAGACCGGCTGGAAAGCCATTGGGGCCGCAAAGAAGGACTATATGCGAAATCGTACGGTACTGGGCATCACCCTGTCTCTTCTGGTGATCGCCGGGGTGGTCGGCGCGATTTCCTATGTGAGAAACGCGCTGACCCGGGAACAGATCTTTGCAACGAACCGGGAGAGGATGGAGACCGTCCTTATAGGTCTGATAGACGGAGGCATGGAGGAAGAACAGCTGAGCGCCGAATACGACCAGCTTTACATTGCCAAGCTGAAGAATACGCAGTATTATTACCGGGATTTCCAGAAGCAGCCGTTTAACGACGCGTTTGCCCGGTCGGTGGGTGAATACGCGGGGATAGACTCGGTAGCGGTGATCGACGAGGCAGGGACAGTGTACGCTTCCTGGCAGTGCGATTACGATTTTTCAAGAAACAGATTCAATATGCTGCGGGCCTGCAGCCAGGACGACGGCATCTCGGAGCCGTTCAATATCCGCTATGAGAACGGGACCCGCAGATTTTTCGGGAAAAAGATCACAGACGACCGGATCCTGGTCTTTGCGGTGGACTGGACGGAGACGGGGAACAATATCCGGGAGATGACCTCATGGGAGGCGGTCCTGCGGGGGATGGTCAGCGTGGATACGTACACCATTGCCGTTTCGCTTACGGACTATTCGTTCCTGTATAACCCGATCGACGATCTGACAGGAAAGGACGCTCTGCAGAATGGGGTTCCCATTGAAGCGCTGGGGGATTCCTACGAGGGCGTGCTGCAATTCGGCGGCGAGTCCTGGTGCGTGGTAGGCCAGAAGTGGAACGATGCGGTAGTGTTCGTTATGACCCGCGCCAATACGCAGCTTGCCAGCGATACGATCCTGCTCAGCTTCATGTCCATTATATTTATCATGTTTCTGGGCCTGGTTTCCGCCTACGGAATTATCATCAACCGTGACAATATCCGGGTCGGAAAGCTCCCGTCATATATCACGCTGATCAGGAACCGGCTCTATTTCAACCTTACCGTGGCCGGGAAGCTGTTTCCCCTGGTACTGGCCGGCACTCTGGCCATGGGAGGAATGTGCTTTTATATCCAGTCGGTCAATTCCCTGTCCGCCATCGCGTATGAATCCAACCAGGCGATCGAGAAGATCGGCGAGAAGCTGGATGCCAATGTCAGCGATGCGAAGATAGTCAATGAGGAGTACAAGGAGCTGTTCCTGAATAAATGCGAGCTGATCTCGCAGATGCTGGAAAAGAATCCGCAGTATGTTCTGGATTTTGACAAAACGGATGAGAATGTCCACCAGCATCCGACGGAAAAGGACGCTTCCGGACAGGTCATAAGCGGCCTGGACAGCTACGGGAATGTCAGCTATGCCATCAGCGACAGCCCGTTCCTGCAGAAGATCTGTGAGATCAATGCCATCAAGAAGCTGAGCCTGTTTGATGAATACGGAAGGATCCTGGCCACCAATGACGACGGATGGTATTCGGTCCTGACGGATGATCCCGAATCCGGGGACTATCCTTTCTGGGAGATTCTGGCGGATCACCGCGATTTTGTGGCCCAGGATATGGAATATGACGATGAGGGCGGGCTGGCCCAGTATATCGGAAGCGCATTTTACTATTACACGGTGCAGAATTCCGACGGGAGCACCCGCTATGTATCCAGGGACGATTACCAGAGCCAGCTGAACGGAACATGGAAGGGCCAGCCCATCGAAAGGCATCGCGGAATGCTGCAGATCGGCATTGTTCCGGAGCGCCTGATGACGGTGATGGAGACGGCCAGCGTGGCCTATGTGGCTCATCATACGTCGATACACGGCACGGGCTTTACGATCATCTGCGATACCAGCGACCAGCACATATGCCTTTACTACCCGAGGGTGAGCGAGATCGGAAAGACGGCTCTCAGCATGGGATACAGCGCCGACGCGTTTATCGAGACGGGGGAGCTTTACAACGGCTTTGAAACGGTGAACGGGGACAGATATTTCCAGACGTTTAAGCTGGCGGATAACTTCTATATCGGCACATCGGTGCCGATGGAGACCGTGTATGCGGGCCGTCTGGATATCACGCTGGCTGTCCTCATTGCCGTTATGGTGGGGATCCTGATCATATTTGTCTATACCTGCATCTTCGGACAGAAAGAGGAGAATATGTACAGGCAGAATGTGAGCGACGCGGAGCATCGGGCGAGAAATGAACAGGACGTCATTACGGTTACCATGCCTTCCGGGAAGACGAGGAAGGTGCGCTCCGCTGCGTCCAGATGGGATCCGGAGTACATCCCCTGGAAACTGAAGACGCCGGAGCAGAAGTTCTCCATGATCGCCAGTATTGTATTCCACATATTTGCCGTTTTCCTCTTTGTCTGCATTCTGGTTTCACGGAGCGGGATTTTCCCGATCGACGCCATCAACTATGTATTTGAGGGCGTGTGGAGCAAGGGAGTCAATATCTTTGCGCTGACCAACTGCGCGATCACGCTGATCATGGTATTTGTGGTGGCAAACGCCATAGAGCTCATTATTGAAAACGTGAGCGTCAATATCGGCAGCAGGGCGGAGACGCTGGGACATCTGATCGTCTCGGTGATCCAGTACGGAGTGGCGCTGTTCGCTCTGTTTTATACGCTTTACCTCTGCGGACTGGATACCGGGAGCCTGATCGCTTCGGCCGGAATCCTCTCTCTGATCGTTGGTCTCGGGGCCCAGAGCATGATCCAGGATATTCTGGCAGGAGTGTTCATCGTGTTCGAGGGAGAGTTCCGGGTCGGAGATATTGTGACGGTGGGCGACTTCCGCGGAAACGTTCTGGAGATCGGACTGAGGACGACCAAGATCCAGGACACCTCCAAGAACATCAAGGTGTTCAACAATTCCAGCCTGTCCGGGATCATCAATATGACCAAGGAGGCATCCTTTGCGGGTGTGGATGTGGGAATCGAATACGGAGAATCTATTGAGCGGGTAGAAGCGATCCTCAAGGAGGAGCTTCCCAAGATCAGAAAGCGCATCCGGACGATCATGGACGGCCCGTATTACAAGGGCGTATCTGCCCTGGGAGACAGCGGCGTCGTCATCAAGATCATCGCCCTGTGTAAGGAACAGGACAGGATGCAGCTTTGCCGGGATCTGAACCGGGAGATCCTGCTCATTTTCAACAAGTATGGGATCAATATTCCGTTCCCGCAGCTTACGGTCAGCAGTCTGAAGGAAAATACGGAACCGCCCAGTGAAGAAGAACGAAGGGAAGCCCGGCGTTTTGTTAAGGAGCAGAAGGAAATCAGCCGTGACATCAATATGGAAGAAAAAGACGAAGAAAGTGATAGGAACAGTTAAGACAGCGGCGGCGCTTGCCGCCCTGGCTGTCTGGACAGCCGGGATGGCCAGCCCCGTTTACGCGGCCGGGACGGATCCGGACCCCGCGCAGCAGGAGACTCCTCCGGATGAGACGGAGAGCGCAGGGGATTCCGGCGCTTTTGGAGGGCTTACAACTGCGGGAGGGACCGCGGTGCTGATAGGGGCCGGCGCGTATACCTATGTCCGAAAGAAGTGGAAAGAGGGGCGGAATACGCGGGAGGAGTACGTCTATTATGAAAACCACACGCGAAACGGTACGCTGCGTGAGGAGGAAAAGAATACAGAGATATAGAGGAGGTACTTCCGCGGAGGCGGCGAAGAAATTTGCCGCCCGCATCATGAAAAAAGCTCACGAACCGATGGAAGAGCGGGATTAAAGAGGAAAAAGGGAGCGGGCTCCCGAACAGAAAGGTCATTACAGCGATGTCCAGTCAGCTTGAGCAGATACCGGATTCATTCTGGAGCCTGTTCCGTTCGCGGAACAGGCAGATTTACATAGAGGCGCTTTTGCAGATCAACGAGGAATATCAGTACAGCGATTATTACCTGAGCCGCGAGATCTGTATTCAGACGCTGAGCCGCCATTTCGCCAGACGGAAGATAGATATGGAGCAGGATGAGATGGAGGACGACTTTGATCTGCTGGAGCCGCCGTCCACGAGGATCCTGAACTGGCTGCTGCGGACCGGATGGCTCCGCAAGGTGGACGACTACGAAACTATGTCGGTAAACATCGTGATCCCGGATTACGCCGCCGCGTTTGTCGAAGCGTTTTCGCGTCTGACGGGGGACGGGGATGACGAGACTCAGGTCTATATCCAGAATATCTATTCCATATTGTTTGTATTTATGAATGACCCGCGATCCGGCGCGTCCCTGCTCCGGACGGCGCTGGTCAATACCAGAAAACTGAATAAGACCCTGCAGGATATGCTTCACAATATGGACCGGTTCTTCGGGGGCCTTCTGGAGAAGCGGTTTTACGGGGATCTGCTGAAGGAGCACCTGGACGGCTATGTAGAGGAGATCGTCCGGAAAAAATATCATATCCTCAAGACATCGGATAACTTTTATCTGTACAAAACGGATATCAAGCGGTGGCTCGGCCAGATGCGGCAGGACAGGCCCCGCCTTCTGGAGGTCTGCGAGAGGAGCAGACAGAACAGAGGGACCGATGTGTCCCCGGAGGACCTGATCGATCTGCTGGACCAGATCGAGAGGGGATTTGACGACATCGAACACCGGATCGCCAACATGGACAGGGAACATACCCGGTATGTCCATGCCACGGTCACGCGGCTCAACTATCTGCTCAATAAAGAGGACAACATGAAGGGAATCGTCATTGCCCTTTTGAACCATTTGTCCGGCGAGGGAGAGGATGAAAGAGAGCGGGATCTGGAGAAGATCGGAGGAATGATGAACCTTTCGCAGATGAACGTGATCTCCGACAGGTCCCTCTACAAGAGAAAGCAGACGCGGCGTGACTTTACGGAGAGCCTGAGGGCCGAAGAAAAGGAGGAGGAGCTGTCCGGAGACGAGATCCTGCGGCTGAACCGGACGAACAGCCGCTACAGCAGAAGGGAGATCGAGAGCTTCGTTATGGACCGTATGCGGGAGGGGAGCCTTTCGGTGGACGAGGCGACGGTTTCCGGGGACGAGGATTTTGAAAAGCTGGTGCTGGCTTATGATTATTCGACCCGAAAGGACAGTCCCTACCGGGTAAGGCAGCCGGATACGAAGGAGATCGACAACGGAAAATACAGGTATCCCGGCCTGGTCTTTGAGAAGAAGGGGAAGAAATGATCGATTATTTTGAAGGGCTTTCTCCGGATGAACAGGAGAATGTGAAAAGATCCATACAGCTTTTATACAGACAGACGTTTCTTCTGGAGCGCAAATATGACCGGAAGAACAGACGGGTCCATCTAAACAGGGATTATTATCAGTGCGAGAAGCATCTGGAGTTTGTCAGGGCCTACTTTGCGCTGGTTGACGTGGATGTGGCGGAGAACAGCCAGATGGGCGTGATCTTCCTCAGGGGGGAGCAGCTGATCGGAGAGAAGCTCCCGAAGCTCGCGACCCTCTACATCCTGATCCTGAAGCTGATCTATGACGAACAGATGTCAGCGGCGTCGTCCCAGGCGGAAGCCGTGACGACCCTGGGGGAGATCCATGAAAAGCTGGGGGGATACCGGATACTGAAGAAACAGCCGTCGGAGACGGAGGTGCGCCGCACGATCGGTCTGCTGAAGAAATATCAGCTGGTAGAACCGCTGGACGTTCTGGAGGAGCTGGACGGCAGGAGCCGCCTGATGATCTATCCGTCGATCCTGATGGTGCTGCAGGGCGACGACGCGCGGGCAATGGTAAAAAGCTTTGAAGAGGGAGAGGATGACGGCGATGAATCAGACATTTGAGGCACTGTCCCGGATATGCCTGAACAACTGGCATTACATCCGGCACAGGACCCTTTCCTTCAGCGAGGGGATCAACTTCTTTACGGGCCATTCCGGAAGCGGCAAATCGACGGTGATCGATGCCATCCAGATCGTCCTGTATGCCAATACCGACGGCCGCGGATTTTTCAATAAGGCGGCCGCGGACGATTCGGACAGGAGTCTCATCGAATATCTTCGCGGAATGATCAACATCGGAGAGGACAACAGCTTTTCCTACCTCCGGAACCGAAACTTTTCCAGCACGATTGTTCTGGAGCTGCAAAGAACGGATACGGGGGAGCGCCAGTGCGTGGGAGTGGTATTTGATGTGGAGACGGCTTCCAATGAGATCTCGCGCCTCTTTTTCTGGCATAAAGGCGGGATCCCGGACCATGAGTACCGCACGGAGGACGGAGGGGACCGCGCCATGTCCACCGCGGAGGTAAAGAACTGGCTGACCCGGACGTTTGCGGGGGACGACTGCTATTTCGGTTCCCACAATGAACGCTTCCGCAGGCAGCTCTATGATATTTATCTGGGTGGTCTGGACGCGGAGAAATTCCCCATGCTGTTCAAGAAAGCGATCCCGTTCCGTATGAATATCAAGCTGGAAGACTTTGTGAAG
This sequence comes from uncultured Lachnospiraceae bacterium, assembly GCA_947630085.1. Taxonomy (GTDB): domain Bacteria; phylum Bacillota; class Clostridia; order Lachnospirales; family Lachnospiraceae; genus UBA3402. The sequence goes on along the minus strand of CANRGP010000001.1, from coordinate 11,753 downwards.
GAATATATCTGCACGGAGAAGGATATCCATATTGAGGATATGCAGCTCAGCGTGATGGAGTACGGGCGGATGTGCAGAAAGATAGAGGACACCTGCCGGGAGATCGGGAGCCTGAAGGCCATATGCGGGCAGTACGATCTCATGGATCAGGCCAGGAAGGAAAGCCGCCGCTGCAATTATTATTCCCATCGGTTCGATGTGCTTTCCGAGCGGCTGTCGATAGCGGAGAGCATGGAGAAGATCCGCGTATACGAGGAAAACCGGGAAAAAGGGCTCGCGCAGATCGAGAATCTGAACCGGGAAATCGGTGAAATGACGGAAAAGTGCGACGAGCTTCTCCGCCGGATCGCCGGATCGGGTTACGACCGGCTGGTGGAGCAGCAGAAATCGGTCAACACACTGATCGAGCGTATGGCGTCCGGAAAGGGGAGCTGGCAGCAGACGGCGGAGCGCCTGAAAAAATGGGAGGATCTGGATACTGTATCCAACCGGACGCTTTGGGATATCGACGCCTTTATGAAAGGCGAGATCACGGAGGAGGGGCTTATCCGCCTGAAAGCGGATCTGGCCCAGATCCGCGACGAGGCGCTGAGACAGCAGCAGGAGGCCAGATCGGAGCTGCGGCAGATGGAAAAAAGGCAGATCCAGATCCGGGAGGAGCTGGACAAGCTGAAGAGCGGGAGCAAGGCGTACCCCAGGGAGCTGGAGAGCGCCAGAACGATCCTGCAGAACCGGCTGTACCGTAAGACCGGCGTAAGCGTTCCGGTACAGATCCTGGCCGATCTGATCGATATCCGGGACGACAGCTGGCGCAGCGCGGTGGAAGGATACCTTGGAAACAATAAGCTGGCTCTGGTGGTGGAGCCCAGGTATGCCAGGGCGGCGATAGAACTCTATCAGGAGCTGGACAAGGAAAAGTATTATCAGGTGACCGTTCTTGACACGGAGAGGGTGCTTTCCGAGGGACACAGCGTGGTAAAGGGGGCCCTTTCCGAAGAGGTGGAGACGGGCCTGGATTATGTAAGGGCGTATATGGATTTTCTGCTGGGAAAGGTAATCAAGTGCGAGACGGTGGACGATCTGCGCGAATGCCGGATCGGGATCACCAGGGACTGCGTGATGTATCACAGCTACCGGATCCAGCATATCAACCCGGCCAGCTATACGGTGAGGGCCTATATCGGGAAAAAGAGCCTGAAGCAGAGGACAAAGCTTCTGGAGAAGGAGCTGGAGCAGATCCTTGAAAAGAAAAAGCCCCATCAGGAGATCATAGACGAAGCATCCCGCATCCTCGGACTGGAGGATCTGTCCCAGGACCTGCCGGTTTATCTGGGTTGGAAGAAGGACATGGAGGAGCTTCACGGGCAGGAGAAGGAGCAGAAGAAGCTGCGCCGCGAGCTGGAGATCCTGAAATCCCAGAACGTGGATCAGTGGGAGCAGGAGAGAGAGGCCCTGCTCCAGCTTGTGGAACAGCGCAAGGCGGTCCTGCGCCAGCAGGAAAGAGCGGCGGACCAGGCGCTCCGCGATGCGGAGGAGGAGAAGAAGAGCCTGGTTGGGCGCAGCGAGATCCTTCTTGAGAAGGAAAGGGCCCTGCGGGATGAGGAACAGCGGCTCGAGCCCGGGGAGACGAAGGAAGGGTTTGACAGGATCGTGAAGGAGCAGCAGAGCGGCCTGCGCTATGACCGTCTGCGGGATCAGTACCACGAGAAGAAGGAAAAGGCGGAGGAATGCCGGCGCCGGGAGATGGAACGCCTGGTTAATCTGCGCTCGGAGTATCTGAGAAATTACCAGAACCGGAATTTTTCACCGACCGCGGAAGACAACGCCGAGTATCAGGGGCTCCTGGACAGCCTGAATTTCGACAGGCTGGAGGAATACCGGGCCCGCGCCGCCGAACAGGCCCAGACGGCAGTGGAACATTTTAAGGATGATTTTGTGTATAAGATCCGCAGCGCGATCAAGGACGCGCTGCAGAGAAGAGACGAGCTGAACCGCATCATAAGCAGGCTTGACTTCGGAAAAGACAAATATCAGTTTTATATCGGGAAAAATAAAGGGCCCGACGGCGTCTATTATGATATGTTCATGGACGAATCCCTGGAGATCGATCCGGCGGATCTGGGAAGCGGCTGGGACAATCAGCTCAATCTGTTTACCATGGAGCATGAAAATCATTACGGGATGCTCGTCAACGACCTGATCCGCATATTCATACCTCCCGAAAACGCTACGGCCCAGGAGCAGGAGGAGGCCAGGAAAAATATGGAAAAATATGCGGATTACCGGACATACCTTTCTTTCGATATGCAGCAGATCGTGCAGGATGAAGATGAGACGATTCGGATCCGCCTGAGCCAGATGATCCGGAAGAATTCGGGAGGGGAGGGACAGAATCCGCTGTATGTGGCGCTTCTGGCCAGCTTTGCCCAGGTATATAAGATCGACGCCAAACCGGGGCTTATACGGAATCCTGCGATCCGTCTGGTGGTGCTGGATGAGGCGTTTTCCAAAATGGACGCGGAAAAGGTCGCCAGCTGTATCCAGCTGATCCGGGGGCTTGGCTTTCAGGCGGTCATCAGCGCCACAAACGATAAGATCCAGAATTATCTCGAGACGGTTGACAAGATATTTGTCTTTGCCAACCCCAACAAGAAGGCAATTTCCATCCAGGAATTTGAGAGAAAGGACTTCAGGCAGCTGAAGCGTGGGATCGGACAGGAGTAGAAGGCAAAAAACTCCGGTACCTGTGCCGGATATCGAAAAGCACGCCCGGACATTGCGCGTGCGGAAAGGAGATTATGGAAAATATACTGTTTATCAATGCCTGCGTCCGGCCGGGATCGCGCACGCTGCGTCTGGCGCACCATGTCCTGGAGAAGCTGAACGGCCATGTGGAGGAAGTGGATCTGACCGAAGAGACGCTCCTGCCCCTGGATCTTTCACGTCTTGAAAAGCGTGACAGGCTGCTCCGGGAGGGAAACCGTTCCGATTCCATGTTTCGCTTTGCCAGACAGTATGCGTCGGCGGATGTGATCGTTCTCGCGGCGCCTTTCTGGGATCTGTCATTTCCTGCCGCAGTGAAGGTGTATTACGAGAACATCATGGTTCTTGGAATAAGCTTTTGCTACACCCCCGAGGGAGTCCCGGAGGGACTGTGCAGAGCGCGCAGGCTTATTTATGTCACGACATCAGGAGGCCCGATGCCGCCGCACAACTGCGGGTTTGAATATGTGAAAGCACTGAACGACAGCTTTCTGGGAATTCCGGAGACGGTATGCTTCTATGCCGACAATCTGGATATCGTCGGGGCGGATCCCGAGCGGATCCTTAAAGGGGCCATGACGAAAATCGATCAGAGCGATTTTCTGAAGTAATCGGACCGCCCCGGCCGCTTCGCGGCCGGAACGCGGCCCGTGCGATCAAATATCATAAAAGGAGAGAGGATCTATGAAAGTATTACTGCTTAACGGTTCCCCCCATACGGAAGGGAATACCTGGCTGGCGCTGCATGAAATGGAGAAGGAATTTGAGAAGAACGGGATCGGGACGGAGCTGATCCAGGTCGGAAACCGGCCTGTCCGGGGCTGTATGGCCTGCGGAGGCTGCTACCGCAGCGGAAAATGTGTCTTTACGGATGTCGTGAACGAGATCGCTCCCAAATTTGAGGAGGCGGACGGCCTAGTAGTGGGAAGCCCCGTGTATTACGGCTCCGCCAACGCCACCCTGATCGCGTGCCTGGACCGCCTGTTCTACAGCACTTCCTTTGACAAGACCATGAAAGTAGGCGCCGGCATCGCGGTGGCCCGCCGCGGCGGTCTGTCTGCCACGTTCGACGAGCTGAACAAATATTTTACCATCAGCGGAATGCCCGTAGCCTCCAGCCAATATTGGAACAGCGTTCATGGACGGACGCCCGGGGAGGCGGCTCAGGACGGCGAGGGGATGCAGACGATGCGGACGCTTGCCCGGAATATGGCCTTTCTGATAAAGAGCATCGCGCTGGGAAAAGAGAAGTACGGGCTCCCGGAAAAGGAGGAGAGGATATCCACGCATTTTGTGAGATAAGGAAAGCGTCCCGCCGGAACACAAAAATTTCACACATTTCGGCCGATTTCCCTCTTGCCGTGGGAGAAAATGCGCGTTATAGTATAACAGGAACAAGGAGTTGTTATCTGCCCGAGAGGGCGCACTGCCGGTATGCCGTAAGGATGCCGGGATCAGATTTTGGAGGAAAAGGTAAATGAATACTTTAAAAGCTGAGAAGAGAAGTTTGGAAGTAAAGGCGAAGAAGCTCAGAAGAGAAGGATACGTGGTAGGCAATGTATTCGGAAAAGAGCTGAAGGATTCCATTCCGGTCATGATGAAGAAGGGCGATGTGGCGAGGCTCTTAAAGACGGATCATAAAGGCAGCCAGATCATGCTGGATGTCGATGGGCAGTCCTACGACGTGCTGATCAAGAGCGTAGATGTCAATACGGTATCGAGAGTGATCGAGTCGATCGAATTCCAGGCGCTGGTGAGCAATGAAATGGTGCATTCCGTTGCGGAGGTCATTCTGGTGAACCATGATAAGCTGGCGGCGGGGATCGTACAGGTCGAGCTTCCCGAGATCAGTTATAAGGCACTCCCGGCGGCTCTGGTGGATCATGTCTCGGTAGACGTGGGAAGCATGAAGATCGGGGACACCGTCCGTGTAAAGGATCTGGATATTTTCTCGGACAAGGATATCTCGATCAAGAACGATCCCGAGGCGATAGTCGTTGCCGTGACGGCGGTTCATAATGCCGCGGTTCCGGAGCCTGCGGAGGCGGAAGCAGATGCGGCCGGTGAAGCCGACAAATAGAAACTCCATATGGAACGGTTTTTTCTGATGAGAACAGCGTATCCCTCTGAGCTGCGCAGCGGCAGGGGATACGCTGTTGCTGTAAACCGCGGACGCCCGGATTCACAAAAATATTGACGAAAAAAGAGAATTTTTCATGACAAACGCGGGGATACCTGATACAATGAGATCAGGCAGCTGCCGCCGGCGCGCGATCCTGCCGGGGACCTGTTTTCGGCGGGGCGGAACATTTGCGGCGGAAAACAGAGGGGTACGATATTGCAGAATATAGAACTGATTTTTAAATGCAATCAAACAGACAAGCTGGACGGTCTGATAAAGAAAAAACTGAAATATGAGGGTAAAAAGAAGTCGTTTGTTTACCCGATAGAGGTCGATATATTTTCGGGTGATCAGATTTATGAGATCATTTCCGTGATCAACTATATAGACAAAACATATAAACAAAAAATCCCTGTGACGTTTTCATGCGGCAGCTTTGAATTTTACGACAAGCTGGTTTATGTTATTCTGGAATGCCTGTGCTATTACCTTTTGGAGATAAAGAAACAGCGCGTTCATATTAGTTTTTTGGCAAGGCATACGATCTGGTCGGAGGGAGTGGCCTTCTCCCCGCTGTGCTGCACGAGGGACAGAGAAAAATTTTTGAAACTGTATAACGGCGACCTGAGAGGACGTCATTACAGAAAGATAATCCCTGCTCTCGTCGAGGACGAAAGGGACCTGTCCAGGATGATGCAGGAGATAGCCTGCTTCCTGCAGAACAACGGAGTCTCTGAAAAGAGCAGCGCGGAACTGTCGGAAATGCTGATCGAGCTTGTGGGCAATTCGCGTGAGCACGCAAACTCGGATACATTGATCGACATTGATCTGACCGAATCCACATATACTAAGAAGAATGACAGCAATATTTATTACGGAATGAATACGGCTATCCTGAATTTTTCACCCAAGCTGTTTTATGAACCGTTAAAAGAAAAAATGAACAGCGGAATCGAGCTGCCGGGGAAGTACAGGGATGTAAACAAAGCTTATGAATATCACAGAGATCATTTTTCCGGAGCATACGGCGACAATGACTTTTTTCTTGTCTCTTCGTTTCAGGACGGGATATCGGGGAGCATGAATAAAAAAATGGGAGGCAAGGGGCTCACGACGCTGATCGCGTCTCTGGAAGAAAAGGCGGACACGCATCTGTGCTATGTGCTGAGCGGGAATACCGTGATGTTCTTTATCCAGGAATTGCTGAATTATGATAAGAACAAATTTATCGGCTTTAACAGAACGGGAGACTACCTGACGGACATTCCGGAGAAGGGCGTGATCGGAAAGATACGCACCTGTTTCCCGGGAACATCTTATAATCTAAGCTTTGTAATAAAAAAGGAGTGGTCATTGCAATGAATAATCAAGTCGAGCTCGTATTTGATAAAACGTTAACGAGTCTTGCCGGATATGACTATGGCAGGAGCGTCTATGAGCAGCAGGTCAAAGGAAGGATCGATCTGACGAAGCCGTTCCGGCTGTGCTTCCCCGGACAGATAAAAGGCGTCGCGTCCTCATTTGTCCAGGGCTTCTTTGAGGAGATCGTAATTGCGATAGGACTGCTTAACACGGAGAAAAATACGGCGATCGTCTCGGACAGAGAGGGTTTCGCGCAGATGGTCATGTCAAAATTACAGTAGGAGGGCTGAAAATGGCAAGCTTAATTGTTGCGATTATTTCTGCTGTAATTGCGGGCATATCGGCGGGGATCTCCGTATTCAGCTGTATTTATAACAACAGGCAGACGAAGAGAATAAACAATATCAACATCAAGGCGAGGTATTTTGAGAAGATATTTGACGATTATCTGATCTACCGGATCCCTGAGGCGAGGAAGTACATACGGTTTAACGAAAACGGCAGCCTGGACGACTTTCAGAAACTGATAGACGAACTCAGTGGGATGAGAAACTCCGCTACGTTTTTCAAATTTGATAACAAGACGTTTTTTGAAGATTTGAAGGCCGTGACGCAGGATCTGGAGAACTATCTTTCCGACTGCGGGAATAAAACGTTTGACAATGAGGAGCAGGCGGACATCTATCAGGAGATAGCCAACAAGACAATGAAAATATACAGCTGCATAAGCAATTACTATTTGGGCCTATAGAAGAACCGTGCCAAAGGGCCGGACCCTCGGTTTGGATCCTTCTTCGGTCGCCAGATAATAGGTCCCCGCGTCGTTCAGGAAGTAATAGACTTTCTCGACACCTTCTGCATTCAGCCGGTTTTCGATCTCGGCGAGCATTACGGCGGCGTGCAGTCTCAAATAGTCTGCCAGATCGGCCAGGGAGACGCCGAATTCCTCATTGAGAAATTCTTCCGCGGACAGCAGGCCGCTGATCCGCGCCGCAATGTCGATCAGCCCTTCTTCCACATCGGAGCCGATGGCGATCACCTCCGCCTCGTCCGAGCCGTCGTCCGCCCAGAGGATTGTATCCGGAATGCCGTTTCCGTTGGCATCGTGCAGAAAGAGATTGAACTAACTCCGCTGTTTACCGTTAGCCCATCTCCATCTCGACCGGCGTCTCGATGGAGATACTCGTCAAACGCCGGCTGACGCAAGCGTCATCGTCGCTTTCCTCGTTATTGTACCATGTTCCGATTGCGGCGGCAAGGACTCCAACGGTATTTGCATATATTACTCCGTGTAATACTGTGCCTGCGCGGTCCAGAGCTCATGATATTTGCTGTCTTTGTTTCCCACCAATTCATCGTGTGAACCTTTTTCGATGAGACAACCTTCATGGAACACGGCGATCTCGTCGCAGAACTTGCAGGAGGAGAGGCGGTGGGAGATGTAGATTGCGGTCTTATCACCTGTGATCTCATCGAGCCTGCTGTAGATCTCCGCTTCCGCGATCGGATCAAGGGCGGCGGTAGGTTCGTCCAGAATAAGGACAGGTGCATTTTTATATAACGCCCGTGCCAGTATCAGGCGCTGGGTCTGACCGCCGGAGAACAGGGCACCGTCCAGATAGACCTCACGGCCCACATGGGTTTCAAGCCCGTTGGGAAGTTCGGCGACCGTACCGGAAAGCCCTGCATTTTCAATGCAGCTTTTGACTCTGTCGTAGTCGATCTGTTGATTCGTTTGAGCAATGTTTTCGGCGACTGTCACATCCAGGACTGAAAATTCCTGAAATACAGCGCTGAAAAGCCCATAGTATTCCCGGCGGTTAAACTCCCGGATGTCCTGGCCGTTTAGAAGCACCCGGCCCTGTGTCGGATCGAACAGACCGCACAGGAGCCTGACCAGCGTGGTCTTTCCGGCGCCGTTTAAGCCGACGACTGCCAGTTTTTCGCCAGGGTGGATGATCAGATTCAGATTCCGGATGGTATCTTCCCGGGCACATGGATAGCGGAACGATACATTTTCCAGTCTGAGCTCATATCGCTCTCCATTGGGAACCGGCTTTCCTTCCTCAAACCGAAAGGGCTCCGGATATTCCAGAAACTCCCGGACACAGGAGATGTCGAGGCTCTGCTCCTGCAGCCGGACTGCCTGCTGCAGGAGTCCCATGACCCAGGCTGTAAAGGTTGTGACTGCTGTAAAATACAGAAGGAACTCCGGCACACCCAACCCTTCGCGGAGTGCCATACGGATCAGGTATACATAGGCGATTCCGTTGCGGGCAGCTGTCATTACGGCTTCCGTGATATCCGCCATCAGCTTTATGCGCTCTTCCTTCAGCCGGTAGTCCAGATACACATCATGGACATTCATAAGCAGATCATTCAGCCAGTCCTGAAGACCGAAAATGCGTATATCCTTTGCAAGCTCCACCGATTCTGCCTTGTTGCTGATATATTGTTTTTTCGCGTAATAGATTTCGCGGGTGTCACGGTGAGCGAAGGTCCAGCGGTTGACATACCGGGATATCAGGAAGCTGATGATGCAGGTGACAATGACCACGGCCATCAGTGCCGGATCCAGTCGGGACAGGATTGCCAGATAGACCAGGAGCCCACCGGCGTTCTGAAGGAGCAGCGTGACCGTCTGCCAGACCGACTCCGTCGCTTCGGAATTGCCCGCGCAGGCCATATGAGCTTTTTCACGCAGCTTAATGAAATCCGCATCCAGTGTGTTGGGGAAGGATGTTGTATTGCATTTAAAGGCAATTTTGCCGATGATCGCGGAACGCACACCTGCCCGAGGAAAAATCGTATTTGCCTTAATATAGTCCCGAAAGCCCAGCGTCAGGAACAAAAGGACGGTAAAGAACAGGATCGTTCCCAGAACAGAAGGACCTGTTTTCTCGTCTGCCAGGCAATTTTAGCCATCCACCAGATGTTTTGGGCGACATTGTGTTTGGGGTTCGTTTTTTCGCTCATATTATCTCACCTCCTGAACATACCGTATCATAAAAATTCGTCCCTGGGTTATTCCGGGGACGAATTGGCATTTTTAGGTGATGAATTGCAGATTCTTATATCTGCGGAAGCAGTATTTCGGTCGTAAATGCACCGTCCTCACTGTTGCGGCTGATGTATCCGTCCAACCGCTCCACGATAGCGTCGATGCGGATCAGTCCGAAGCCGTGGCCTTCCCCCTTGGTACTGCGGAATAGTTTTCCCTCTTTTTTCATCTTCTTTCCCGCAGTGAAGTTGGTGAAAGAAATGTACAGCTGTGTATTTTTCATATCCATATACACGCGGATTATGCGCTGCTCCTCCGGCAGCCTGACGCTTGCCTCAATGGCATTATCAAACAGGTTGCCGATGATGCAGCAGAGATCGATCTCGGAGGATTTCAGTTTGACGGGAATATGAGCGTCTGCCACGACATGAATTCCCCTTTCCCTTGCAAGGGAGATCTTGGAGTTGAGAATGGCGTCTGTCATGGGATTGCCGGTCTTGATAACCGTATCGACAGTAGTCAGATCCTCATCGAGAAGATCGAGATAGCGCCTGACAGCATCCCAGTCTTCTGCGGCCGCGTATGCTTTCATTGTCTGAATGTGATTGCGGTAATCGTGCCGCCAGCCGCGGATCTGGCGGTACATAGTATCAACCTCCCGATAATGCGTTTCGATCAGTTCTTGCTGATAGGAAGCAATATGCTCCTCTATTTTTTTTGAAAACAGTCCCATATGCTTCACCTCATGCTGATGATCGCCTGATTGATCCCGTCATACGCTCCTCTTGGGAGGGGAATGACGGTTCCGTCGTTCAGTTTGATCTCTGTTCTGGTCACGCGGCTGATCCGCGTCAGATTGACGAGAGCGGAACGCCCAATGCGGTAAAAACGTTCGTCCAGCTGATCCTCCAGCCTGCCCAGGGGCATTTTCACGGTATAATCGGACAGGGCATATATCGTAACATAGTTGCCGAACACCTCCGCGTACCGGATCTGATAGATTGGTATGCGTACCATTTCGCTGCCGAGTTCCAGATTCAGGATCTTTTCATTTTTGGAAATTTTCTCTGCAGCACGGTCAAGCACGGAGCAGAGTTTTTCCTTTTTGACCGGCTTCATCAGATAGTGAAGCGCTTCCACTTCATATCCCTCGGAGATATAGTCGGAATATCCGCTGATGAATACGATCTGAACAATATCGTTTCCCTGCCGCAGTTTTTTGGCCATGGTCACGCCGTCCATCGCACCCATTTCAATATCGAGGAGCAAAATGTCGCAATCTTTTTTCTCAGCGTAATAAAACAGAAAATTTTCGGCGGAAGCAAAGCCGTCAATCTGGACTGTATGGCCCGCGCCCGCCGCCCAATCGGCTGCCAGGGCGGCAATGTATTGACGGTCCGCGTCTGAATCATCGCAAATCGCTATTTTATAATTCATGATCTCACTGCCCGTTCACCTGTAATTTTCGTAGTGTATGTAAATTGATCTTCCATACGACTGTCAACAATTATATCATAAACTCATGAGCTTTTCCACCGCCTTTCCTGCCGGAGCGGTGCTTTGCCAAATGGTATTTGAAAGTTGCATACTCAGATCAAATGTAATAAAATTAAAAAATATCATGCTTTAAACGAATTTACCAGTAGGAATCGGATATTTCTGCAGAAAGCGAGGGGGTCTCATGAAAAAAGGCTTTTAGCGGCGGCAGTGGCGGTGATAATGGCGGTATCTATGAGCTTTACGGCTTTTGCAGACGTATGGGGATTGGATGAAAGCGGTCGGTGGAAAAGGAAGTCCGCCGGCGCATGGAAACAGGATGCCGCAGGCTGGTGGTGGCAGAATGAGGATGGCAGTTATCCCGCCGGTGTCTGGGAATGGATTGACGGAGACGAAGACGGCACGGCGGAGTGTTATTACTTCAATGCGGCCGGATATATGCTCGCGAATACGACCACGCCGGATGGGTACACTGTGAATGCCGATGGCGCCTGGGTGGAAAACGGAGAAGTTCAGTCAAGATGGGTCGAGTTTTTTGAACTTCTGGATCAGGCATTGCAGGAACTGCAAGAAGACATAGATAAAAAATACGAAGAATAAAAGTACGAAGAAGTGATTTCTTCCGACAGACAAAGTACGTTTCACCGCGACAGCCGGCCTCCTTTTGGCCGGCTGTCGTGATGCCGTCCGTTACGGCGATCGTTCTTGTTATTTCTGCTTCCCCTCCGTTCTCTCGCGGTAGTCCGCATCGATACTCCGCTTCCAGTCGTCGGTAATGGGGCGCGATGCCCTTACTTCGCAGATGGTCTCGTTCAGGACTTCGTAATTAAGCTGCGTACCGCGGCTGTCATTGTGGAAGTTTGCAGCGCGGTCCTCGGAAATGCCGAAGTCCTGTGCGGCCTTAACGGCGTCCATGTTCGCACCGAGAAAAAGAAACTCCCAGCCGTATTTTTCTTTCTGCCGCTCGACCATCTGCCTGACTTTGGCGCTGGAATAGCGGCGGCTTGC